>NZ_JAIZQO010000012.1:0-249761 GCF_020419725.1 Burkholderia sp. AU38729
GCTTGGCCGTCACGTACGCCGACTTCAGCGGCGACGCTTCGTGCGAGTGCACCGAACCCATGTAGATCACGACACCGCCGCGATCGTCCTTGTACATGTGCTTCAGCGCGGCCTTGGTCGTGAGGAATGCGCCGTCGACGTGGATCGCCTGCATCTTCTTCCAGTCGGCGAACGAATAGTTCTCGATCGGGTTGACGATCTGGATGCCCGCGTTCGACACGAGGATGTCGACCGAGCCGAACGTTTCGGCCACCTTGTCGATGCCGCTGTTCACGGCTTCCTCGTTCGTCACGTCCATTGCGACGCCGATTGCCTTGCCGCCTGCCTTGACGATCTCGTCGGCGACCGCATTCGCGCCGTCCTGGTTCAGGTCGGCGATCGCGACGGCCGCGCCCGCTTTCGCGAGCTCGAGTGCGATTTCCTTGCCGATGCCGCTCGCGGCGCCCGTGACGACTGCGGTCTTGCCATTCAGGTTGCTCATGTTCGAATTCCCGTGGTGAAAGGATTGACAGGGAGAAAGGACTGCGGACGTGTTACTGAGCCAGGTAATCGTAGACGACTTCGCCGAGGCCCAGTGTCAAATCTGCGACGATGTGGCGGGCTTCGACGATTTCGAGCACGGGCAGGTCGGCCACCGGCGCGAGCGCGTGCGGTGCCAGCTCGAGCGATGCGGGGCCCGTCCACGCGCCCTTCATCTTGATGTCCTGCATGTAGTAGCGCACCAGTTCGCAGACGCGCGCGGTGCCGTCGACGTGCGGAATGATCTTCAGCAGGAAATTGGGGCCGGCGAGACGCTTGGTCTGCTCGTCGATGTCGAGCTCCTTGTGCTTGTAGCCCATCGTGCCGGTGGCGACGCGCACCTTGCCGTAGTCGAGCGTGCCGAGGAGGTGGTCGGTGTTCACGTGCAGCGTGGGCGACGCGAGCTTCTTCGGGAAGCCCCACAGTTCGCGGCCGCCGGCGATCGGCGGGTGATCGTCGAGATACATCGCGAGCGTATAGCCGCCCGGCTGGCCGTTGTATTCGACGGGAATCACCTGACCGCTTTCGGTGTAGTCGCCGAAGCCGGTCGAATCGGCCATGCGGATGAATTCGTAATGCACGAGCGGCTCGGTGACCTGCAGCGGCTCGGGGACGATTTCGCGGAGACGGTCCGGATCGGTGCGATACGTGATGATCAGGAACTCACGATCGACGAAACGGTAAGGGCCCATCGGGAAGGCGGGGCTGGTCAACGGCATCGCAAACGCTTTCGATCGGACATCGCTGGGTTTCATGCGGACTCCTTGTTGTTGATCGCTTCGTGGATGAGTGCTCGTAAGCTCGTAATCCTATGCCTGTGCGTTCCCGTTGTGCGATGCCGCATCTGGAATTAATTGTTGCCGATTTCGCAGCATTCGCCGAGTAAATATTGAGATGAATGACGTAAACGGTCTGGACGGCACCCGGCGTCCCGATGTTTGCACGCGTCGATGACGCCACGATGTGAAAAAGGTGAGTCTTTACGGGATGCCGGGTGAGACTTTCCGGGAGACGGTCGCGCGGGAATGTGACAAATGTGTGAACTTGTGTTGCAGTGCAGGCTCTAAGCGCGTTCGCGGCAGCGGGCTTCGTCGCGCGCGGCCGTCTTATTAAGCATCGCTTAAGCGGGTGCGCCTTAGCATCGTTCGTAGCAGGCCGGGCAACCGGCCGATTTTTTACGCCCCACGCAACCGGATTCATGCAGACCCTCAATCTCACCCTCTTTTCCGCCATCAACGCCGGGGTTGCGCCGCAGCCGGGCGTGGCCCGCCTCGCCATTTTCGCCGCCGACTGGCTCGTCTATGCGTTGCCCGCGATGCTGCTGCTGACCTGGATCTTCGGCGCGCGCCCGACGCGGCGCCAGGCGATCGAAGCCGGCGTCGGCGTGTGCGTGGCGCTCGCGCTCGCGCAGGTCATCGGACATTTCTGGTTCTCGCCGCGCCCGTTCATGGCGGGCGTCGGCACGCAGCTGATTCCGCACGCGCCGGACAGCTCGTTTCCGAGCGATCACATGACGTTCGCGTGGAGCATGGCGGTCGGGTTGATGCTCGGCGGCACGACCCGGTTCACCGGGTTCGTGATGGTCGCGATGGCCGCGGCGATTGCATGGGGACGTATCTATGCGGGCGTGCACTGGCCGTTCGACATGGCAGGCGGCGTGCTGGTCGGCACGGCCGGCGCGCTGGCCGCGCACCTGTATGGGCAACGCGTGATCGCGCTGCTCGAGCGGCTCGGCGATTCGGTGCATGCCGCCGTGATGGGCCGCCGGCACGCGCCGTAAGTAGCAGGAGATCGGGCAGGACGCCGTCAGCCGGGTGTCTTGGCCGATTCGGCCGAGGCGGACGGGCCAGCGCCCGCATCGTGCAGTTCAGCGGTATCGGCCGGGTGTTGCGCGGCATCGCGGTCGAGTGCGCTTTCCTTCAGGATCGCGCACATCGCGACGAACAGCGCGAGTATCACCGCGGCAAGGCCGCAATAGCCGACGATCTTCAGGTTGCGAAGGAACGGCGACGCGTGGCTTTCTTTTGTCATGACCGGGCGCTCCTGGGCGGGCTGCGGCGGCTGTCGCCCGACAGCGGCGTCGCACCCACAGATATATACCAGTCGCGATCGCGGTGCCAAGCCCGCTGGTGCGCCGACGCCACGATTGTGTCATCGGCCGGCCAACCTCAAGCGGATACCCGTTTGCCGGGCACCCGCATCCATCAGTCTTCCAGCGTTTCGTGCACGGCCGCCGCGCCGCGCTTCCAGTAGGCCGCCGCACGGATGCGCGACTTGTCGACGCCGCGCTCGCCGGTCAGGTGCTGGCGGACCGCGCGCATCGACAGCGCTTCGCCCGCCGCCCACACATAGCCGTCGCCGGACGGCGGCAGCGGCAGGTCGCGCACGGCATTCAGCAACACGTCGCCGTCCGCCGCGTCGGCTTCGGCGCGGAAGCGCCAGATTTCATGCACGTCGGCACGCGTGTCGAACGCGATCTGCGCGGTGCGATCCGCGACTTCCATCACGACGGCTACGCGCGCGCCGGCCGGCAATTCCTCGAGACGCCGTGCGACCGCCGGCAGCGCCGTATCGTCGCCGATCAGCAGGTGCCAGTCGAAACCGGTCGGGACGACGAACGAACCGCGCGGGCCGCCGATGCCGAGCCATTGGCCGACACGCGCCTGGGCGGCCCACTGCGACGCGGGGCCCGGGTGGTTCAGCACGAATTCCAGATCGAGTTCGCCGGCGGCGCGGTCGAAACGGCGCGGCGTGAAGTCGCGCGCGACCGGCTTCGGTTCGCCTTCCGGAAACTCGGGACCGTTCGCGCCGAGCGTCGGCAGCACGGGCCGTTCAGCGCCGGGCGGCGGGAAAAATACCTTCACGTGATCGTCGAACGACGCGGATTCGAAATCCGCGAGATCGGGGCCGCCGAGCGTGACACGCAGCAGGTGCGGCGTGACGGTGTGCACGCGCAGGACCTGCAGCAAGCGGAACTTGAGGGTGTGGCGCACGCGGGTCACGGTGCGGTCGGATGTGTTCTGCATCAATCCGTTCTCCTTAGGGTATGAAGGGGCGGCGCGGCTTACGCACCGGTGCCGCCTTCGATTTCAGCCGTCGCGCGGCGCATGATGGCGGCGATGCGGCGCTGTTCGTCGGCGTCGGCGGCGCTCTTGTGCAGCAGCGCCCGCTTGAGTGCGAGACGCGCCTCGACGAACTCCGGCAGCCAGCCGGCTTGCGCTTCGTCCCGCGTTTCGTTGCCCGCCGATTCCCCGGCGAACGCGCGGCGCATGAACTCCATCTTGCGGGCGAGGTGCGTGAGGCGCGCGAACAGCGTGTCGACGCGTTCGCGTTGCGCGTCGAGATGCGCGCGGCCGGCGTCGGTCAGCGCATACCGCTTGCGGTTGCCTTCCGCCTGCGACGCGACGAAGCCGACTTCTTCGAGATACGTGAGCGCCGGATACACCATGCCGGGGCTCGGGCTGTAGAAGCCGTTCGAACGCGTGTCGAGCGCCTTGATCAGCTCGTAGCCGTGGCTCGGCTGCTCGGCGACCAGCGCGAGCAGCAGCAGCTGCAGATCGTCGGAGCTGAACTGGCGGCCGCGCGGCATGCCGTCGTCGCCGAAATCGCCAAAGCCGCCGCGCCCGCCACGGCCACCGAACGGGCCGCCACCGAACGGATCGTGGCCGCGACGATGGCGGCCGATCGCATACCAGAGACCGGCGAATCCGTCAGGGCGGGCATGCGCACCATGACCGTCGCATCGGGCATGGCCGCGGGAAGGGTTGTGTCGCATGTTCGAGTCCTATATGTCGGAAAACATATCTAAAGATATATATCGAAAGATAGGCCGTCAAGGGGATTTATTGGGGCTGGATAGTGGGCGAGGGTGGAGCTGGCAGCGTGCGGCGGGGACTGCCGTCGATGCGCTTCATGTGATGCGTAGCGCGAGCCGGCCACGACGATCGGACGGTCGATGCATTGCCAGCTTCTGCAGCCTGCGCCAGGCGTTGATCGTGAGGCAGCGGCGTGCAGGCATGTATCCGCGTGTCGATGACATCGCGAGAAAATGGCCGTGACACGCCTGAACTTCGCGGTAATTCATGTAATGCAATCTACTAAAACACCGGCAAACATTATTTAATTAGCTTGAATTGTTTTAATTTATTTTCTTTTGATCAAACAAAAATTCCGCGCCGGCAAAGGTATTTAAATGCACCCCGTCATTCAATGTGGTGTTTCCGCTGGATTCAAGCCTGTCATGGGCTGAGAGGCAGTGAAGATTTTCGACCCTTTATATTTGAAGTGACGGGTTCGTCGAAAATGTAAAGCATTGCAATATTAAAGCGGGATTTGAGTATTTCGATTGCGGCGCATGATTTTGTTTGGCAGGATTTTCATCAAGTTGCTCGGTTTTAAAACAACAAAACAACCGACCATTCAAACGGTCGAAATAATACACACCGGACGAGCAACGATCCGAAAGGAAGTTGACGAAGAAACTGGTAACGAGGCGGCGAATGGTCGACACCGTTCGCGATCATTGAATCAATCGCTTTCCCGGGCGTCGACGCGTCACTCGAGCGATCCGGGCGAATCCGATACGGGGCGGCCATGGCGATACTCAAGAACGATTCTTCCGGGCAAGCGTGCCTGCTCCGCGCATATCACGTGTTCGGCCGCGATGCCGCGCGCTGCGATACGGTTATCCGCGACGCGTCGGTGTCCCGGGTCCATGCCCATATCCGCTGGGTCGGCGGGCGATGGGAGCTCCACGATCACAGCAGCAACGGCACGTCGGTGTCGGGCGTGCCATTGCGCGACGGCGAGCACGCGGTGCTGCAGCGAGGCGACGTGATCCGGTTCGGCAGGGCGGGTGTCGCGCCCTGGCGCGTCGCGTCGCTCGACGATCCGGCCGATACGCTGTGGCCGGTACGGGGCGCCGTGCACCCGATCGTGCTCACGCCGCGCCAGATCCTGGCTGCCCACGCCGCGCAGCCGGTCACGATCGTCCGCTCGCCGGCCGGCGATTGGCTGTGCGACGACACGTTGCCGCCGCGCGCGCTCCATGACGGCGACGAAGTGTCGACGGGCGACGTCACATGGCGCGTGGCGCTCGTGCGCCACGGCTCGACGATGACGCTGCGCGCGCCGGCCGATCCGGCCGTGCCGGCCCGATTGCTCGAATTCTTCGTCAGCCGGGACGAAGAGCATGCGCGTGCGCTGCTGCATGTTCGCGGCGGCGTGGTCGATCTCGGCGAGCGCGCGCATCACTACAGCCTCGTCACGCTCGCCCGCGCACGTTCGGCCGACATGCAGGCCGGCTACGACGCGGCTACGCAAGGCTGGATCGAACTCGACCGGCTGGCGCGCATGCTCGGTATCGATACGTCCCATCTCAACGTGCAGATTCATCGTGCCCGGAGCCAGTTCGCGGCGCTGCCGGGGCTGGACGCGAGCCAGCTGGTCGAGCGGCGGCGCGGCAGCGTCCGCTTCGGCGATTTCCCGTTCCGCGTCATGCGCGGCGAGCGCCTCGAATGCCAGTCGGTGCCGGGCGTCGAGCCGCGCATCGGCATGCATCGTCCGGCGCCGGATCCGGTCGTCCATTGCTCGTGAACGCGGAACGACAATCCGGGTTGCCGACCGCGGCACGCGCTCGCGTCGTGCCGCACGCGCATGAATCGCGGCAGGCCGCCGCGCCTTTCGCGGTGCTGGCCGGCAAGCGGGATTACCAGCTCGGTGCGTTGCTCGGCGAAGGCGGCAGCGGCGTGGTGTTTCGAGCGACTTGCTGCGAGACAGGGCAAGACGTCGCGATCAAGCTGATGCGCGACGATGTCGCATGGACCGAAGTCGAGCGCGCGCGCCAGCGCATGCGCTTCCGGCGCGAGACGAGCCTGTGCGAGGCGCTGCGGCACCCGAACATCGTGGCGCTGCTGGACCAGGGGGAAGCGCCCGACGGGCGGCTGTTCGCCGTATTCGAGCGCGTGCAGGGCCAGACCCTGCACGACCGGCTCGCGATGGAGGGGCCGCTGTCCGCCGTCGATACCGGACGGCTGATGACGGAGGTGCTCGATGCGCTTGCGGCTGCACATCGCCGCGGCATCGTGCACCGGGATCTGAAGCCGCAAAACATCGTGCTCGTGATGGCCGACGACGGGCCGCATGCGAAGCTCCTCGATTTCGGGATCGGCGCGCTGTTGCCCGGCGCGACCGAGATCGCGCCCCAGGCCGCGACGCTCGCGGCCGAGGTGCTCGGCTCGCCGTCATATTGCGCGCCCGAGCAACTGCGCAACGAACCGCCGACGCCCGGAAGCGACCTGTATGCGTGGGGCCTCGTCGTGATCGAATGCCTGACGGGCGAAGTCGTGATGCAGGGCGCAAGCGTCGCCGACATTCTTTATCAGCAACTCAGTCCGGTGGATGTCGCGCTTCCGCCGTCGATCGCGTCGCATCCGCTCGGCTCGGTGCTGCGGCATGCGTTGAGCAAGCATCCGGCGCAGCGTGCCGCCTCGGCCGACGAACTCGCGGCGCAGTTTCGTGCGCTCAATTTCGCCGCGCTCGTCGGCCCGTTCGATGCCGGCCGTGCAAGCCGCCGCACGCGGCCGCATCCGTTAGCGCCGCGCAGCGACGCGGTCGCAACGGCGGGCGAATACCGGCAAGTCACCACGCTGTGCTGTTGCGTGACGATCGCCGGAGACGGCCGGCAACGCCATGCGGGAACCGATCACGGCGCCCTGCTCGACCGCTACGAGGCGCAGTGGCTGACGAAGTGCGCGGATATCGCCGTCGGCTATGGCGCGCAGGTCGACGAGCGGCTCGGCGACACGCTCCTGTTCCATTTCGGCCTGCAAGGGGATATCGATCGGCCCGCGCGCCGCGCGGCACGTGCGGCACTCGACATGGTGCGGGTGGCCGGGCGCGCGCGGTTGCCGGTGCCGGCCGAAGCCGGCTGTACGGACAGCGGCGAAGGCTGGCGCGTCGAATTGGCCGCCGCGATTCACGTCGGGCAGGTTCTCGCGCATGCGGCGCAGTGGGCGGGCGGATCGACGCCGGCCGCCGCGTCGCGGTTGTTGCGGCTGGCCGGGCCCGGGCAGATCCTGATCAGCGACGATGCGCGGCTCGCGCTCGAACGGCATGCCGACTTCCGGCCGACCGGGTTGCGGCTGGCGCGGGCGGGCCTCGCGCCGCAGCCGGTGCATGAACTGCTCGGTGAGCGTCGGGCCGATACGCCGTTCGATTCGCTCGACGGCGGCATGCGGGCACCGATGATCGGCCGTACGCGCGAACTCGATGCGCTGCTGCGCGCGTGGCAGGAGACGCTTGCACGCCATCGTCGCGCAATGCACGGTGTGCCGCCGGGGCTCGTCGTCGGCGATGCAGGAATCGGCAAGTCGCGCCTCGTGCACGGGCTGTGCGAGACCGTGCGGACACAGGGCCACGCGTTCGCGCATTGCGGATGCCAGCCGGAGCGGGAGAATCATGCGCTGTTTCCGATCCTGCGGTTCATCGGCGCGCATTGGCAACTCGACGCCGACAGTCCGGCCGACATCACGCACGCGGCGACGGACGCAATGCTCGCGGCGCTCGACTGCGATCGTGCGGCGGCCCGTGTCGCGCTTGCGACCTGGCTGGGGCTGCCCTGCGATGCGAAGGCGGCGAGGCGGCCGAGCGCGGGCGAACAGGACGCGCTGTTCGATGTGCTCGCGCAATTGATCGTGTCGCTCGGCAATGGCGCGCCGGTGTTGCTCGTCGTCGAGGATGTCCAGTGGATCGACCGCTCGACCGAGGATTTTCTGGCGTACCTGCAGCGCTCGCCGCGCGCGGCGGCGCTTTGCATCGTGCTCACGTCGCGACCCGTCAGGCTCGCGCGCTGGCGCGGCGTGACCGAGCGCCTGGTGCTGCGCCGCCTGCCGCGCGACGACGCGCGGCGCCTGATGTCGGCTCACCTGGGCCAGGGCGCGCTCGATCCGGCCTGGCTCGACCCGCTCGTCCATCGTACGGCGGGCATTCCGCTGTTCATCGAGGCCATTGCGCGCGAGCTGACGATGTGCGGCGCGGACGGCTCGCTCGCGGGGCTGCGGACGATGGACCCGTGCCCGCTTCCGGTCAGTCTCAGCGGAATGCTCGGTCGCGCGTTCGACCGGATCGACGACGCGCGCGATACCGCGCAGCTCGCCGCGACGATCGGGCTCGAGGTGGATGCGCACCTGCTGGCCGCGGCCTCGCCGCACGATCGCGCGACGCTCGATGCCCACCTGCAGCTGCTGCTCGAAGAGCGGATCATGTACGCGCGGCATCGGCGCGATCGCGTGTTCTATTCGTTCCGCCACGCGTTGATTCGCGACGCGGCGTACGCGTCGATGCCGCCGGCCGTGCGGTGCGCCAACCATGCGCGAGTCAGCCAGGCGCTGGCCGCGCGAGCCGATCGCGGCGCGGACGCACCCGCGTTCGGCGCCGACGAACACGCCACGCGCTTGTGCATTTGAATCCTGCACTCGATGCACGGATGTCCCAGCGGTGCCGCCACCCGCGTCCTACAGTGGGCCAGATAGGCCGATACGGCTTTCAGCGCCGGATCGGTTTTCGACAATCTGGAGACAAACCCATGACAGCCGAGTACACCCTTCAACACCGGATCGCGGGCGACGCGTGTGACGCCGCGCAGGGCGAGTGGTTCGAGAAATTCGAACCGTGCACCGGGCACCTGCTTGCGCGCGTGGCGGCCGGCACCGGCGCCGACGTCGACCGGGCCGTGCGCGCGGCCCGCGCGGAATTCGACGGCGGACACTGGCGTCGGTTGCCCGGCGCGGCGCGGGCGAAGCTGCTGAACCGGCTGGCTGACCTGCTCGAGCATGACGCGGAACGCTTCGTCGAGTTGCTGGCGCGTGAACAGGGGCGCCCCGCCATGGAAGTGCGCATGATGGACCTGCCGATGTCGATCGACACACTGCGCTACTTCGCCGGATGGGCGGACAAGCTTGAAGGCCGCCAGATTCCGACCGGCGGCTTCATGGGGCGCCCGACCGTCAACTACACGGTACGCGAAGCAGTCGGCGTCGCCGGCCTGATCGTGCCGTGGAATGCGCCGCTGATGATCGCGTGCTGGAAGCTGGCGCCCGCGCTCGCGGCCGGCTGCACGGTCGTGATCAAGCCGTCGGAGGACGCGCCGCTCGCGGTCGGGGCGCTGGCGGACCTGGCGGCGCAGGCTGGTTTTCCGCCAGGTGTCGTGAATCTCGTGCACGGCATCGGCGCGTCGGTCGGGGCCGCGCTGGTCAATCACCCGGGCGTCGACAAGATCAGCTTCACCGGCAGCACCGAGGTCGGCCGCACGATCGCGCGCGAAGCCGGCGCGCAGTTCAAGCGTCTGACGCTGGAACTCGGCGGCAAGGCGCCGCAGATCATCTTCGACGACGCGAATCTCGAGCAGGCGATCGCCGGCGTCGCGATGGGATTGTTCGTCAACCAGGGACAAACGTGCGCGGCCGGCACGCGCGTGCTGGTGCAGCGCCGTCACTACGACGACGTCGTCGGCGCGCTCGCGCATGCGGCGCGGTCGGTCAGGGTCGGCACGCCGTTCGACCCGGCGACGCAGATGGGCGCGCTGATCAGCGCCCGCCATGCCGATCGTGTGAAGACGCATATCGCCGTGGCGCTTCACGACGGCGCGACGATGGTCGCGGGCGACGAACCGGTGCCGTCACAAGGCTTCTTCGTGCGGCCGACGGTGTTCGCGAATGTCGATCCGGCGATGCGCATCGCGCGCGACGAAGTGTTCGGGCCGGTCGGCACGATCATGCCGTTCGATACGGAAGACGAGGCCGTGGCGCTGGCGAACGACACCGTCTACGCGTTGTCCGCCACGCTGTGGACCCGCGATCTCGCGACCGCGCACCGTACTGCCGCCCGTCTGCGGGTCGGCGCGGTCGCGGTGAACGCGTGGAGCCCGCTCGACGCACGGCTGCCGTGGGGCGGCTTCAAGGAGAGCGGCGTCGGGCGCGACCTGTCGCAGAGCGGGCTCGATGCGTATTTGGAGGAGAAGGTCGTGACGATCGCGATGTAGCCTCGCACGTGCCGGCACGGAGCCCCCACAACAACAAGATCGCGGGCATTGCTCGCCCGCCTATCCCATTCGACAGACACATGACTACTCAAGACCTGACTTTCGATTACGTCGTCATCGGCGCGGGTTCCGCCGGTTGCGTCGTGGCCGCGCGGTTGATCCAGCAGAACGCCGGTTCGGTGCTGCTGCTGGAAGCCGGCACGCGCGACGACAATCCGTTTCACCGGATTCCGGGCGGCGTGATGCAGGTGTTCCAGAAGAAATCATGGCCCTACATGACCGACCCCCAACCGAACGCGAACGGCCGCAGCATGATCATCGCGCAGGGCAAGGTGTTGGGCGGCGGCAGTTCGGTCAACGGGATGATTTACATCCGCGGGCAGCGTGACGACTACGACGACTGGGCGACGCAGTGGGGCTGCTCGGACTGGCGCTACGACGACGTGCTGCCGTATCTCATGAAGGCGGAAGCGAACGAAAGCCTGGGGCCGGCGTATCACGGCCAGACGGGCCCGTTGCCGGTCAGCGAGAACCGTTATCGCCATCCGTTGACGGCTGCGTTCATCCGGGCCGGGCAGGAGATGGGGCTGCGCTACGTCAACGATTTCAACGGCGAAGTGCAGCAGGGTATCGGCTATTACCAGACGACGACGCGCAACGGCGAACGCGCGAGCACCGCGCAGACCTATCTGGCGTCGGTGCGCAACGACGCGAAGCTGAAGGTGGTGACCGGCGCGCTCGTGCACCGGATCCGGACCGATGCGGGGCGTGCGGTCGCGGTCGAATTCAGCGAAGGCGGCCATGCGCCCGTGTCAGTACGCGTGCGCAACGAGGTCGTCGTGAGCGCGGGGGCGATCGGGAGTCCGAAGGTGCTGATGCTGTCCGGCATCGGGCCGGCGGAGCATCTTGCTGCGCTCGGGATCGATCCGGTTGTCGCATTGCCGGTTGGCCAGAATTTCCACGATCATCTGCACATGTCGGTGCAGGCGTCGATTCGCACGCCTGCGAGCCTCTACGGCGAGAACACGGGACTTCGGGCGATGCGCCATTTCCTGCAATGGAAGTGCTTCAGGAGCGGGCTGCTGACCAGCAACATCCTCGAAGGCGGCGCATTCATCGACACGCAGGGCACCGGGCGGCCGGACGTTCAGTTCCATTTCCTGCCGCTGCTCGACAACTTCGACAACACGCCGGGAGAGAAGCCGCCGGCGAGCGAGCACGGCATGTCGGTCAAGGTCGGCCATCTGCAACCGAAATCGCGCGGGCAGGTGGCGTTGCGCAGCAAGGATCCGTCGGATCTTCCGAGGATCGATGCGAACTTCCTGAGCGACCCGGCCGACCTCCACGGCCAGATCCGGGCCGTTCAGGCCGGGCTCAGGATCCTGTCCGCGAAGGCGCTGCAGGCGCACGTGAAGGAAATCGTCGCGCCGGCCCGGATCGATCCGGACGATCTGACGGCGATCGAGCGATTCGTGCGGCAGGACATCAAGACCGTCTATCACCCGGCCGGCACCTGCAGGATGGGTACGGACCCGCGGACGTCGGTGGTCGACCAGAAGACGTTGCGCGTGCACGGCTTCGCCAATCTGCGCGTGATCGATTGCTCGATTTGCCCGCAGGTGCCGAGCGGCAACACCAACGCGCCGGCAATCATGATCGGCGAACGCGGCGCTGATCTGCTGCTTGGTCGGTGAAAGAGGCGGCGCAGGGCTGACCTGCGCTGACTTCGCGTCGGGCGATGCCGACGCGGTTTCGTTCGCATCAGAGCGGAAACACGGCCTTGAGCCAGAACGCCGCGCCTTCCGGGCGGTTTCGCACATCGGTTTCCATCTGGTATTTGGCGGTCACGAACCAGCCCTTCCCGCTGTCGTACTTGATCGACGGGCCGATCGCGAACGCACGGCCGCGATTGCCGGCGATGGTTTGCCCGGCCGGTGAATCGTCCGTCATCTGCCGGTAGACGTAGCCGCCCGCGCCGATCGTCAGGCCGTTGCCGAAACCCCAGCCCGCCGAATAGTCGACGATGAATTCCTGGCCGGACTGGTAGTCCGTCGCGTGGTTGCGCTGATTGAAGGTCCACATCAGCTTGGCATCGAACACCGGCCCGGTGCGGCCGCCGTACGACACGCCGGCGATCGGCTGGATCGCCCAGACGTTCCGGCCGATGTTGGCCAGGTCGCTTTTGTCGTACCGGCCAGTCGGCGCGAAGACATCGACGGCGAGCAGCGTGTGAAGCGTCGGCGTGACGTGCCAGCCGAGCGCCGGCCCGAACGTCATGTCGCCGGTGCCGGTCCGCCGCTGCGCTTGCCCGCCGGCGTGCACGTCGAGCGTGACGAGCGGAAGCAGCGCGTGCATGGCCAACGATGCGCCTGCAAATGTGTAAGGCGTGACCCACACGATCCGCGGCGTCACAGAATACGCGGTGATGCTGAAGTCCGGCGGCGCGACGTTGCGGCCGTCGTTGTCGCGCAGTTCGCCGGCGTGGTAGCGCTCCGCGTAGATCAGGGCATAGAGCCCCGGCGGCGGCAGTGCGCAGCACAGGTAGCCTTCCGCCCCGGTCGGGTAGACGGAGCCGCCGCCTTCGGTTGCGTGAGCGCCGTGCGCGACGACGAGCGCGGACAGCATCACGGAAAGGGAAAGTCGTTTCATCGGTTGTCTCCTCCTGCGGCGCGCGAGCGGCCGCCGTTTGTCTTCGGGCGGCTTGCGTGACGGCATGGGCCACGCACGTGAAGCCCGGCCGGAAGCCGTCTTTCCGCCCGTCAGCAGGGTGCCGCGCCAGTTTTTCGCTCGCATGTGTTTGCGTGCAGAGCCGTCAGGAGTGCGGTGCATCTAGGGGAAATCTTTACAGCGTCAGGTAGCGCTCCGGCCACGCATGGGAGTTATGCGAATGTTCTTTCGCATCGATGCGCCGTACGCTACGAGCCGATCCCCTCTCATCGATGCTGGCCGGGCGCGTGTCGTCGCACATGACCGGAAGTCGGGCGAGTTGATCGTCGCGCCCGCTGCACGCGCACGCAGGCAGCCACGCAACGGACGTAATTGAAAGCCGGATTTTTCTGGAGGCGAACGTCATGATCGATTCGGAAGCGCATCCGCCGCTGCAGGCGGGCGGCGTGTCGTGCTGGTCGGAGCAGATCCGGCATCGGTTCTTTCCGCTGGAGCTGAACGCCGGCGCGTCCGGCGAATTCGATGCGAGCGTCGACGTGTTCGATCATGCGCGCTGCCGCGTGGCGCGCATTGCGGCCAGCGCGCATAGCGCCTCCATCGGTCGCACCGCCTGCAAGACGCTGAAGCACCGCTACGTCAAGGTGATCTGGCAACTGAGCGGCGTGGCGAGACTCGAGCAGGGTGCCAGCGAAGTGATCGTGCCGCCCGGGCATTTCACGCTGTACGAGGCGAGCAGCCCGTACTGGATTCAAAACGACGCACACGGCGAATTCGTCACGATGCTGTGCGAAGTGGCCGACCACGACGCGCTGCTGGCGTTGGCCCGGCACGCGATCGGCCGCGCGATGCCGACGACGGGCGGCGCGGCCGTGGCGCTCGCGAGCCTGCAGGCGATGATCGCCGAGGGCCGGCGCATGAATCCGCGCAGCCGCTTCGGCGTGCTGGAACTGGTGGCGACGTTGCTCGCCGAGACCATCGATTTCATGGACGGCACGGCGCCCGCTTCGCGACGCAAGATCCGCGAGACGTTGCTGCGCGATGCGCAGCAATACATCCATCGGCATCTGGACGACGGCGAACTGTCGCCCGATCGCATTGCCGCGGCATTGAAGGTGTGCCGCCGCACGCTTTACCAGGCATTCGAATCGATCGGCGAGCGGCCGCAGGCGATGATCCAGCGCCTGCGGCTCGAGAAGTGCCACGAAGTGCTGTCGCAAACCGGTGCCGACGGGGCGAGCATTACGCGCCTCGCGCTGCAGTCGGGGTTTTCCGATCCGGCGTATTTCGCGCGCCTGTTTCGCCGGCGCTTCGGGGTCACGCCGTCGCAGTGTCGGGATGCGGCGATGCGGGACGGGGGCGGTGCGGGATCGTCGGGTTAGTCGCGGCGTGCATTCGTTGCGATTCGTACCGACTCGATCGGAGGATGACCGGCAGCGTGTGACGACGAACGCGGCCGCGCGGGCCGGCACCGCGCCTGCGTCGTCAGGCGATCCGTACGTGGGTCCGCCGCCAGAATCCGCCGAGGCTGCAGCCTAGAACCGCGTGCTGAACCCGATCCTCGCGATCGACTGCAGCGCGCCGCTCGACGCGCCGTTTGCATCCATCACGCCGTTGATCTGCGCGCTGCTGCCGTAGTTCGCGCGCTGATGCACGCCCGCCACGTACACCATCGTGCGTTTCGACAGCCAGTACTGGACGGCGGCCAGGAACTGGTGCGCGTGCGCGTTGTCGAGCGTGTCGTTGCCCTTCATGTACGTGTAGCTCGCGCCGATCACCCATGCCGGCGACGGCCGCCACGCGGCGCCGGCTTCCGCCGACCATGCGCCCGCGCCGTTCCGCGCGTTGCGTACGGTCGTGAAGAGCGCTTTCCCCGTGACCGTGCCGAGCGTGTAGTGCACGCCCGCGCCCCAGTTGCGCACGCTGGTCGGCAGCAGCTCGTCCGTCGCGCCGTACTTCTGGTTCGTATAGGCCGCGCCCGCGCCGAACGGGCCGTTGTCGTAGCTCGCGCCGACGCTGACCGTGTTGTTCGCGCCGACCGACCCCGCGACGTTCCCGAAACCGTACAGCGCGCCGAAGGTCAGGCCCGACAACGACGGGCTCGTGTACTTGACCGAATTCGCGACGCGATTGCTGCCCGCGACACGATCCCAGTCGAAGGCGCCGGTCGGGTTGTTCGGGAGTGCGAGCTTGTCGAACGGCCCGTTGCGAAAGCCGTACAGGCCGACGAGATCCTGCGCGATCTCGTTGCCGCTCGCGGCCAGCGCGTCGACCATGAACTCGTACTGGTTGCCGAGCGTCAGCGTGCCGTACCGGTCGTTCTGCAGCCCGACATAGGACGTGCGTGCGAACAGCCCGCCGCCGATGATCGAGCCGTTGCCGAGCGAATACTGGTTGACGAGCCGGAAGATCGCGCGCGTGCCCGCACCGAGATCCTCCTTGCCTTCGAAACCGAGCAGGTTCGGGAAAAAGATGTTGTCGTCGAACTTCGCGGCGCCGTGGCCGCCTTGATTGCTGACATAGCTGATACCGGCGTCCATCAGGCCGAACATCGTCACGCTGCTCTGCGCGAACGACACGGCGGGAATGGTGCATGCCGCGAGCGCCAGAAGGGTCTTTTTCGTCATCTCCAATGTGCTCCTCACATGTTTCCGATCGAGCCGGATATTTTTGATTGGACTACTGATTGATATTAATAAAGTTGAGTCGGACGAATCCCGGCTCAGTGACAACCGAAGGAAATCGACGCGTGACGGGCATCGGCAGAAATCGCGGGCGCGCCGATGCCCGTTCGGCAGCGTGCTAGACCGTCGAATATCCGCCATCGACCGGCACCACTGCGCCGGTCACGAACGACGCGCCGGGCGAGCACAGGAACAGGATCACGTTCGCGACTTCGTCGGCCGTGCCCCAGCGCCCGAGCGGCGTGCGTTCGAGGATGCGCCGCGACGCGTGCATGTCGGCCATCAGGCTGTTGCTGAGCGGCGTATCGATCCAGCCGGGCGCGACCGCATTGACGCGAATGCCGCGCTCGGCCCACGCCTGCGCGAGCGAACGCGTGAGCTGCGCGATGCCGCCCTTGCTCGCGCTGTACGCAGGGCGGTCCTTGCTGCCGAAGTACGTGTACATCGACGCGACATTGACGATGCTGCCGCCATGCGCCGACAGCGCCGGCCGTGCGGCGTCCGATGCTCGCATCACCGACGTCAGGTTCACGTTCAGCACGAGCTCGAACTGGTCCATCCGGTATTCGTTCGCGTGCCGGCTGATGCCGACGCCGTTGACGAGCACGTCGAGCCGCGGCAGCGCCGCGATCGTGCGCGTCAGCGCATCGCTGTCGGTCACGTCGAGTTCCACGCAGCGAACGCCCGCATGCACGGGCGCATGCGGGCCGGCCGCATTGAGCCCGAGCGCGACGACCGACGCGCCGGCTTCCGCGAACCGCATCGCCGTGCGCGCACCGATGCCCGACGTGCCGCCCGTCACGACGACGGACCGGCCCTCAAACGCCCACTGACGACTCATGCTCGACGCTCCCGATGGCGTGTGCGCGGCCGGCCGGCCGTTGCGCGGGTGAAACGAGGATCTTGATTTGCGCGCGGTCGGCGAGCAACGCGTCGAAGCCGTCGACGACGGCGTCTTCGAGCGACACGGTGCGCGTGACGATCGACGTGAGGTCGAGCGAGCCCGACGCGACGATGCGCAGCAGGTCTTCGTACGCATGTCGGTAGCCGACGCTCGCCGTGAAGGTCAGCTCGTCGTTGACCGCGCGAAACGCGTCGAAGCCCGCATGCGGCATCAGGCCGACCATCACGACGCGGCCGCCCTTGCGCAGTGCCTGCATCGCCGATTCGAACGTGGCCGGCAGCCCGGCCGCTTCGAAACTCGCATCGACGCCGAGCTCGCCCGTGGTCGCGCGGATCGCCTCCTGCAGCGCGGATGCACCGAGTGCGCGTGCGTCGAACGTATGCGTCGCGCCGAAGCGCGCGGCCGCCGCGAGCCGTTCGGGCGAGACGTCGACGGCCACGATCGTGGTCGCCCCCTGCAGTTTCGCGAGCATGATCAGCAGCAGGCCGATCGGGCCGAGGCCGAACACCGCACAGGTCTCGCCGAGCCGCAGTTCGCCACGCCGCAATGCGTGCAGCGCGACGGCCGCCGGCTCCATCACCGCGGCCTGTTCGAGACTCACGCCGTCAGGCAGGCGATGCAGCATGTATGCCGGCACGACCGCGAAGTCGGCCATGCCGCCGTCGCCCATCAACCCGGCGAAGCCCATCGACACGCACAGGTTGTACGACCCCGCGCGGCAATACGCGCACTGGCTGCAGCGATACTCGGGCTCGACCGCGACGCGATCGCCCGCGCGCAGCGCCGTCACGCCGTCGCCGACCTCGACGACGGTGCCGCAGAACTCGTGGCCGAGCGTCAACGGCGCGGTGCGGCGCGACAGCGGATGCGGCGTGTCGACGGGAATCGCGTGCGGGCCGTCCGCATATTCGTGCAGGTCGCTGCCGCAGATCCCGCAGTACGCGACCGCGATGCGCACGTCACCGGGGCCGACGCGCGGCGTGTCGATTTCCACGAGACG
This sequence comes from Burkholderia sp. AU38729, assembly GCF_020419725.1. Lineage (NCBI taxonomy): Bacteria > Pseudomonadati > Pseudomonadota > Betaproteobacteria > Burkholderiales > Burkholderiaceae > Burkholderia > Burkholderia sp. AU38729. Next base: position 17,811 of record NZ_JAIZQO010000012.1, read on the forward strand.
GACGTCGCGCGGGCCATGCCATTGAAGTGCCCGCATGTCAGTGGCCTCCGAGGTTTTGTGGATCGAGATGGCTCGCGGCCGAGCCGGCGAGTGCGCGCTTGCGCAGCACGGCGGGCGCGGTTTCGACGAGGCCGAACGACAGCACGCACGCGAGGGTCGCGCCGGCAGCCGACGTCCACATCGCGAACTGCAGGCCGTACGTGTCCGCCGCGAAGCCGGCGACGGTCGGTGCAACGAAGCCGCCGATCAACTCACCCGCGCCCATGATCAGGCCAAGCGCGCTGGCGATCGCGCGCGGCGGCACCGTTTCGGCCGGGATCGTCGCCATGAACAGCGTGAAGCAGCCGAGGCCCGTGTACGTGGCGAACACGAGCGCGCCGAGCGCCCACAGCGAGCCGGCATGGATCATCACGACCGGGCACACGGCCGCGATCAGCGCGAACGCGATCATCGTCGGCTTGCGGCCGATCCGGTCGGAGATCGCCGGCACCGCGAAGCCCCAGAACACCCACGCGGCGCCGAGGCAGGTCATCACGACGCCCATGTCGGACGGCGACAGATGGCGGCTTTCCACGAGGAACACCGGCGCGAACGAGATGATCACGACGAACCACGTGAGAAAGAAGCCGCTGATCAGCACGCAGAGCAGGATGTTGCGCTCCTTCAGCAGCGCCCATCGGCTGACTGCCGCGCCGCTCGCGACCGGTGCGCCGGCGGGTTCGGCCTGCGCGTGCCGCACGCCGCCGGGGGGCGCTTCGCGCACCCAGCGCCAGATACAGAACGCGATCAGGAAGCCCGGAATGCACGACACGTAGAACGCCTCGCGCCAGCCGTACGTGGTCGCGATGCCGATGACCACCGGCGGGCCGATCATCGCGCCGAGCAGGCCGGCGGCGGAGCCTTGCAGCAGGCCCATGTTCAGCCCGCGGCGGCTCGGCGTCGAGCTTTCGACCATCAGCGATTGCGACAGCGGCAGCACGGGGCCTTCGGCGATGCCCATCAGCGCGCGGAACGCGATCAGGCTCGCGAAGCCGCCGACGAGCCCCGACAGCGCCGAGCACACGGAAAAGCCGAGCACGGCCGCGACCAGCAGCGGCTTGCGCGTGCCGCGCGCGTCGGACCACGCGCCCGTCGCGGCGCCGGACAATGCCCACGTGAGCGCGAGCGCGGACGACACCATGCCGAGCTGCGTGTTCGTCAGGTGCAGCTCGGCCGACATGAACGGGAACAGGAACGACAGCGCGAGGCGGTCGAAGAACACGAAGCCGAACGTCATGAACAGGATCAGCAGCAACCGGTTCTCGTACGTCCAGGCGGATCGGGAGGCGGACGGGGATGTCATGGTGAGCCTCGCCGCGCGTCAGCGGAACAGCTTCTCGATCGCTTGCGCGCCGAGGCCGACCTGCTCGTAATGCGCCTTGCACATCGCGATGTACGAATGCACGTCGAAGTAGCCGTCGGGGTTGCCTGCTTCGTCGAGCCAGATCAGCGGCCCCTTGACGATGAAGAACGCGCGCATCGGCTCGGGGTGATCGAACGCGACGAGCGTGTGGCCCTCGCCCGGCGTCTCGTACACGAAATCGCCGCGCGTCGCGGTCCATTCGTGCTCCAGATAACCCCACTTTCCCGACAGCGTGTAAGCGAACACCTCGTGCGGGTGATAGTGCCGGTTCACGAGCCCGGCTTCCTTCGCCATCAGGATGTCGCACCATTTGTTTTGCGACGGCGAGATCCACAGCGGCCGCGACGAAACCGTTTCGGTGAACGGAACGTAATAGCGCTCGTCGTCGGTGGCCGCGTTCGCGATGTACGCTTCGGGCAGCGCATCGGGCTTGAACGGATTGGCAATCGGCGGGATGTTTTGCCAGAATTCGGCTACGGCTTTGTCGACCACGGTTTGTCTCCTTGGGTATCGGTTGTCGTGGGCTCGACTTTAGCCAGCCGGTGCGCGCCGCTCTTGACTGGGCTGGACGCATTGCTTGACCGCGCCGGACATTGCATCGCACCAAAATCCAGGCGAACCATCCCCCAATCCGTGCCGCTCCGCACGACAGGCGCCCGCAGGAGGCGACGTGACGAATTCGACCGTTTTTTCCCGCACGCGAGGCTCGACGGCCGACGTGCCGGCGCGCGACAGGATGGCGTACTGGGATGCGTTCAATGCGGCGACGCTGGTCGGGCTGCGCTGCTCGTCGCTGTCGCCGGCCGGGCTCGAGGTCGAGAAGACCGACATCGCGCTGCCGGGCCTCGGCATCGCGGACATCAGCGGCCAGGATCACGTGATCGAGCGCAGTCCCGCGCTGGTGCGCCAGTTGCCGAAGGAGTCGCTGTTCGCGTGCCAGATCCTGAGCGGGCGCGCGTATTTCATCCAGCGGGACCGCTGCCTGCTCGCGGACGCCGGCGATGTCGTCGTCTACGACACGCGCGTGCCCTATCTGTTCGGATTCCTGACGCCGATGCGGCAGCTGCTGATCGATATTCCGATCACGACGTTCGACGACCGGCTCGATGCGGAACTGGCGGCGCTGCCGCTGCGGATCGCGCCGAAGCCGGGCGCGGGCGCGATGCTCGGCGCGACGTTGCGCGCGAGCGTCGAGCGCTTCATGAAGGATCCGGTCGAGCGTGACGCCGTACAGTTCGCCGAACGCACGCGCACGCTGATCGCGGAACTCATCGATGCGGAGGTGAACGGTGCGGGCGCTTCACGCGCGTCACTGTCGTATCTGCTGACCGCGAAGCAGTACATCTCGACGCATCTCGGCGACCCGGAACTTGGGCCGCAGGCCGTCGCCGATGCGGTCGGGCTGTCGCTACGGCATCTGAGCCGGCTCTTCGCGGCCGAAGGCGAGTCGATCACCCAGCACATCTGGTCGGAGCGGCTGTCGCATGCGTATCGCGAGCTGACCGATGCGCTGCTGCGCAAGACGAGTGTCGGCGAAATCGCGTTCCGCTGGGGCTTTTCGAGCCAGGCTCATTTCAGCCGTGCGATTCGCGAGCGCTATGGCGCATCGCCGATGGCGCTGCGCGAGGCGGCGCGGACGGACGGGGCTGATTCCGGTAGGTGATGCAGATGGAGCCGCGGCGCGTATCTCACGCGCCGCTTTTTTGTCGTGAACGAAAGCGCCCGCGCGCCGTGTTGCGTTACTCCGCCAGTATGAACTGGGCACAGCGCTCAGCGATCGTGATCGTCGGTGCGTTCGTATTGCCGGACACGATGCGCGGCATCACGTACGCATCGCAGATTGTGCGGCGGGCCGCCCGGCCCCGCGCCATTGTATCCACCCGCCGCTCACGAATGACCCGCCCCGCCGAATGCTGTAACCAGAGCGCGCGCATGGCACCGGCCGGTCGCGGAACCGCGCAGACTGCGCGGTCCGATCGACCGGCTCGCTGCCACCCACTTCAACCCGCGCTCGCCTCGTCGATCCGGCGAATGTCGTCCTGATCGAGCTGAACGCGGATCGCTTCACCGAGCGATACCAGCTGCGCCAGCGACGTCGCGCTCGCGATCGGCGCGGTGATCGTCGGCCGCGCGATCTGCCATGCAAGCGCGATCGCGGCCGGCTGCGTGCCGTGCTTCTCGGCTACCGCATCGAGCGCGGCGAGGATGCGCAGCCCTCGTTCATTGAGATACCCGGCGACGCGATCGCCGCGCACGCTCTTCTTCAGGTCGGCCTCGCTGCGGTACTTCCCCGACAGGAATCCGCTCGCGAGCGCGTAGTAGTTGACGACCCCAAGCTTAAGATCGCGCACGACCGGTTCGAGATCGCGCTCGTAATCGGCGCGGTCGAGCAGGTTGTATTCGGGCTGGATGACCTGGTACGCGGGCAGCGCGTCGCGCTTGCTGATGTCGGCCGCTTCGCGCAGTCGTGCGCCGCTGTAGTTCGATGCGCCGATGATCCGCACCTTGCCCGCGTCGATCAGCGTTTGATAGGCGCCGAGCGTTTCTTCGAGCGGGGCCGTATCGGCGAGGTCGCGATGCGAGAAATACAGGTCGATGTAGTCGGTCTGCAGGCGGCGCAGCGAATCGTCGGCGGCTTTCAGGATGTTGTCGCGGGTCAGCCCCGCGCGCGCGGCCAGCAGCCCGACCTTGGTCGCGATCACGACCTGTTCGCGCTTGCCGGACCGCTTGAGCCACTTGCCGATGATCGTTTCCGATTCGCCGCCGTGGTTGCCGGGGACCCAGGCCGAATAGACGTCGGCCGTGTCGATGAAATTGATGCCGGTGTCGGCGAGCGCGTCGAGCAGCGCAAACGACGTGTTCTCGTCGACGGTCCAGCCGAAGACGTTGCCGCCGAACGCGAGCGGCGAAACCTGGATGTTCGACGTGCCGAGGGTGCGTAGTGCCATGTTTCTCTCCGGGTGTTGCGAGGTGAGGGGATTGGACTGCGGGAGATGAGGCCGGTCGCGTTGAGACGGCCGAGCGCAGCATGAGGTTCCGCCCACCGTGCGCAAAACGGCGTGTCCCAAGGCCGTGTGTCGGGATGCCGGATCAAGCGACGTCATCGTGGATGCATCATCCGTTCGAGCGCCGCCCGGTATGCGGCAAGATATTGTATTTATTACCGATTTTTATGGTGCGATGAGAATAAATTGCCGGTTGGGTCGGCGTTGTCGCCGGTCGGTGTCTACGATATCCTTTCATCCCAAAATTATGGGAGGCAGCAGGCCGCTGCCATACGAACGAAAAAACATTCTGAGGCGGTCATGGCTGACCTTGCGGCATTCATTCGAACTCCGTTTTTCCTGCAAGACAAGCGCCTGCTCACGCTGTCTTTCCCTCACGACGACGCACCCTCGGTCACCGACTCGTACGGCAGGCATCGTCCGGCGCGGCTGGTCGTCGAACGGCTCGTCGCGCATGAGGGGCTCGGGATCGACTTCACGTTCGAACTGACGCTGTTGTCCGGCGAGGCGGGCGTCACGCTTGCCGACATGCTGGGCAAGCTGCTCGCGGTGTCGATGGTGCGCCCCGATGGCGGCCTGCGTCATTTCACCGGCTATTGCACGGAGTTTTCGCTCGTCCGCAACGACGATTCGGTCGCGCAATATCGTGCCGTGCTGCGCCCGTGGAGCCACTTCCTGCGGACGCGCGTGAACAACCGCCTGTTCCTCGGGCAGTCGCTTCAGCAGCAGATCGGCGCGCTACTCGCCGATTACCAGGGGCTCGCGCCGTCCTGGGAATGGCGCGTGCGCGGCGACGATCCGGCTCGCACGATGAACGTTCAGGGTGGCGGCCTCGGCGAAAGCGACTGGAACTACATCGTTCGTCATATGGAAGCCGTCGGCTACCTGTACTGGTGGGAGCACGACGAGAAGGGGCTGAAGTTGATCGTCGGTGACGACAGCACGGTGCAGTGTCCGGCGATCGACGGCCGCTCGCCGGAGATCCGCTTCCAGACGCATGACGGCCCGATGGCCGCGGACGCCATTTCGCAATGGTCAGCGGTACGGTCGCTGTCCGCGGGCAGTTACAGCGCGACGGCGTTCGACTTCAAGGCGCCGCATGCCGCCCATGCGCAGATTCCGACGCTTCACCCGCCGGGTGTCGCGCCGCAGGTCGAGCACCACGAATACGTCGGGCACTATGGTTTCGTGAAGGACGCGCGCTCCGGCGATGCGCTGGCGCGTGTGCGCATGGAAGAGATCGAGGCGGCGGCATCGCGTTTCGACGGGGCCGGCAATCATCACGGCATCCTGCCCGGGCGCTGGTTCCAGCTGTCCGATCACTTCAGCGTGGCGTCGGGCAGCCCGGAGGATCACCGCTACCTGATTCTCGAAGCCCGGCACGAAGCGGCGAACAATTACCTGCAGGCCGACGGCAAGCCGGAGTATCGCAACCGCTTCGTCGCAGGCCTGCGGCACACGCCGTGGCGCCCGGGCCGCGGCTTCAACAGCGAACCCGTGCGCGTGCTGGCACCGCAAACCGCGACCATCGCGGGCGCGAAGGGCGCCGGCAGCGTCGACGTCGACGAGTACGGTCGGGTCTGCATCGTGTACCACTGGGATCGTGCGGCGCAGACCAGCGCCCGGATTCGCGTAGCAGCCGGCTGGGCCGGCGGCGAGAAGGGCATGATCGCGCATCCCCGCGTGGGCAGCGAGGTGATCGTGATGTGCCTCGACGGCAATCCCGACCGGCCGATCGTGGCGGGCACTACATACAACGCGGAACGGATGCCGCCGTGGGCGCTTCCAGACCAGCAGGTGCTGACGGGGCTGCGCAGCCGCGAGTTATCGGGCGACAGCGGCAATGCTGCGGGCGGACGTTCGAATCACGTGCTGCTCGACGACACGCCGCAACAGCTCCAGCTCAAGCTGCGCAGCGACACCGACGCGAGCGAACTGACGCTGGGGCACAACGTCCGCATCGACAAGACGCAGGGGCGCACCGATCAGCGCGCGCGTGGTTTCGAATTGCGGACCGACGCGCATGGCGCGGTGCGGGCCGCCAAGGGCCTGCTGGTGACCAGCGAGGCGCGTTACGACGCGCGGGCCCATGCGACCGACCTCGACGAGACTGCCGCGCGCCTCGAGAAGGCACACGATCTGCACGAATCGCTGTCGGGTGCCGCGCATGACGTGAAGGCGCAGGCGTCCGGCGACCAGGATGCCGTCCACCAGGCGCTCAGGACGCAGAACGACGGCCTCAGAGGTAGCGGCGGGAATCCGCAGCAGGGCGAGTTTCCGGAGTTCGCGCAGCCGTTCCTGGCGCTTGCCAGCCCGGCCGGCATCCTGGCCACGACGACGGGGTCGACCCATGTCGCGAGCGACCAGCACGTCGCGCTGACGAGCGGCGCCCATACGAGCGTCGCCGCGGGCAAGAGCATGCTGGTCAGTGCGCAGGAGGCAGTGCGCGTCGCCGCATTCGAGAAAGGCATCCGGCTCGTGGCCGCCGCCGCGGACATCGACATCCAGGCGCTGAAGGACAGCGTCAACGTGCTGGCCAAGCTGGACGTGAAGGTGGATGCGAACCGCATCACCATCACCGCAAAGGAAGAAGTCCTGATCAATGGCGGGACCAGCTATACGCGCTGGAACGGCAGCGGCATCGTCCATGGGACCAAGGGCGAATGGACGGCGCATGCCGCGTCGCACACGTTCATCGGGCCGGACAGCCTGCCGGTGCCCGCACAGGCGTTCCCGGGAACGGCATGCGCACCGTGCATGGTCAATGCGGCGTCGATGGCGTCGCCATTCGCGGCCAAGGCTTGAGGCAGGGCAACGCATGACGAACGAGTTGAAGGCCGCGCAGGCGGTCGAGGTGCTTCAGGCCGCATTGTCCTCGCAGGACGGGCTGCGAGCTTACGTCCTGGTCGACGGTGCATTGCTGAATGCATTGCCGGATGAAGAAAAGGCGTCGTGGCCGGCGTTTGTCGGGGCATCGCTGCTCGACAATGCCGACGACGAAGCGAGGATCGTCGGGCCGCTGCTGTTCGAATGGCAGCCCGCCGATGACAGGGCCGATGCGGTGGGCGAGACCGGTCCGCGTCACATTCCGTGGCAGGCGGCGAGCGTGCTGGTTTCGCCACTGACGCTCGCGCAACTGGCTGCGCATCTCGCACCGATGGTGGATGTTCAGCTCGAGCAGATGGAGAGCGCGATGCTGATGCGCTTCTTCGATCCGCGCGTGCTCCCGTTCTGGCTCGAGATTCTGCCCGCGGCGCATCGCGCGCATCTGGCGCAAGGCGTGCGGCACTGGATTCATCTGGATACCGAACTGCAGATCCGGACGGCGGAAATCGCCGCTCCTGCCAACGTCAGGCAGGCTGCCGAGTTTCCGCTGCAGTTGTGCCAGGCACAGGAGGACGACTTGCTGGCTGCCTGTTATCCGTACACGATGATCGAGCGGCTGCGCGCCGAGAAGCCCGCGCTGCTGGCGTCGTTGCCGGCTGCGCAGCACTACGGTTTCGTGCGCGATCAGCTTGCGCGGTGCCGGGCGCATGGCACGGAAAGCGCGGTGTCGCTGCTGATCTACTGCGAACTGGCGCTACGGTACGGCCCGCGCTTTGACGAGCATCCGGCGATGGCTGCCGTGTTCGACGCGGTGGCGCAAGGGCAGGATTTTCCGCAGGCGCTGGGGCTTGTTCCGGCCGAGGGCTGGCAGCAGATGCGGGAAGCGGCGGGTTAGCGGCGCAGGCGCGGTGCGTTGCTTTTATCGGGTTGGTTGGATGGACGTAATCGGCCCCGGAATGAAATCGATTGGGAAAGAAGGATGTTCAACATGAACCGCTGCTGGATCACCGTGCTGTCCGTGATGGTTTTTTCCACGGCCGCATGCAGCAAGACCACGGGCGATGCCGAAAAGGAAAGCCTGGCACCCGGCGACGCGAACAAGTGGAATGACCCGAACTACGACGTCATTACGGCGGGGTCTTTCAACTATACGGACTACGATATTTACGGCGTCTACCTCCTGCCGCCCGACAAGAACAGCCTCGACGATGCGGCAAGCGCAGATGGGGCGAGTGCCACGCCGCGGAACGCGACACGCTGGACAGGCGGCGGCGGGCAAAGACCGAGCCTCGCATGGGATCTTCGCTGGACAACCCCCCGCAAGTTCAAGGTGTGGTGGGAGCGGGTAGTCGACAAGCGCGCACTGGAAGCGTCGTCTCCGGATTACGACGAATATACGCATCGCGAAACCCGACCCGGGATGGCATGGTGTGAAGGCGAGATCACGATCACGCGTCCTCCCGTCAAGGGCAAAAGCGGCGGTATCGTGTTGCACTTCTTCCCCGATGGCCATGTGGAAGGCGACATGAATTTCCAGGTCGATGGCCCGGATCCGAAGGTGGCGCTTTCAATGCGCGACGAGCAGCGCAAGCTGGCCGGCCGTGCCTGCCTGAAGGAAATTTCCAATCCGTTCTATGGGCGCAAGAAGCCGACCCAATGGAATTGATGTCGGACGCATTGCCGGAACAGGAGCGAAACCGCCATGAGCAATCCCCCCATCATCAGACGCATCTCGGATCTCACGCCGGCCGAGGATGCTATCCGAAGTGCCCAGCGCGAGATTCTCGATCCGCTGCTGATCGAGCAATGCAAGGAGTGCCCGAAACCCGTGTGGTTCACGGCCTTCTTCGACGGAACGGGCAACAACTTCGACCTGGACGGCCGTGGATTGAAGGACGTCAGACTGACCAAATACAGCAATATCGCGAAGCTCTGGCAGTTTGCACACGCCAAAGACAACGCGTTTCCCCGGACTGTCGCGCGTTATGTCGAAGGTGTCGGCACGCCGTGCAGCAAAGTGGGGGATAGCGGAAAAGGTCTCGACAATGCGCTCGGTATGGCTGCCGCGAGAAAAGGCGAGTTGCGTATCCGATGGATGCTCGACGAGCTCGACAAGCACGTGACCAACCACATGCCGGCGGTGAGTCAGATCAACCTGGCGGTATTCGGCTTCTCTCGCGGCGCGACGGAAGCACGCGCCTTCGTTCGCATGCTGACCGAACAACTCGCCGAGAATATCGGCGGGCGGCTCTGGTGGAACAAGAAGAACATGAAGGGGCATCGCCCCGAATTGGTTGTCTACTTCCTTGGAATTCTTGATACGGTGTCGTCGACGGGCTTTGGCGGCAGCCGCCTCGAGAGTGCGGCACCCATCCTCGTCATGCCTTTGCTCGGACCGTTCGGACCGTACGCCGGCGGTTACCTGGCCTACATCGACAAGGGAGGCCACGCTGAGTGGGCGAACGATATCCGCATACCAGGCTATGTCCGACAGTGCGTTCACTACGTGGCTTCGCAGGAGGTCCGGGAAAAATTCCCCAGTGACTCGGTGCGGGAAGATCAGAAGATTCCGGCGAACTGCTGCGAAGTGTACTACCCGGGCATGCACTCGGACGTAGGCGGCGGTTACGAGCGCAATTACCAGGAAGGTCGAACCAACGAGCTGGCCAACGTCGCGCTGAACAATCTCTATATCGAGGCCTGGAAAGCCGGCGTCCCGTTCCGGTCACCGCAGGAGGTGATGGCGGACGCCGGGCAGCTGTTCGAGATTTCCAAGGACCTTGAGGCTGCTTGGAATGTCTATATGGGCCAGGGAGGTGTCAAAAGCGCGGGCGTGGCACCGAACAGCGACAGGCTCGAGGCGCAGATCATCTGGCACATGAACCGCTATTACCAGTGGCGGGCCAGCAGAAGCCGACGGTTGAAGGACGGACGTCTGAAACCGCCGGGTGGCGTGGACGATCATATGGCCATTACCGATCGCGAGTGGGATTACGATACGGATTGCCTGCGTCATGCGAACGGTGGATATCTGACCGTATCTGTTTCGGAGCAGGAAAAAGCCATCGATGCGGCTGTTCGGGTCACGGGCAACTGGCTGGGGGGGATCGATCCGGCAGCGCGCGCGATCTTCGACAAGTTCTTCGATCACTACGTGCACGACTCGATTGCCGGTTTCAAGAAGCAGATGGAAGACGGATACGTTGGCCCTGCCGAGATGAGCCGCTGGACGGTCAACCGACAGTACTTCATGGGTAAGCGTGGCAACAGGTTTCTTTACTGGCGCTACGCCGGCGACAAGGCCGAGCATGCCGCTGCGCAATTGGCCAGGACCGATCCGGCCAAGCAGCAGGAGCCGACGGCGGCCAACGAGCCTCAGCTGGCCAGCAACCAGCCCGCGACGGCCGGCGGCAATACGCTGCCCGATGCGACGTCGAACGCCTGACGCCGCACGCGACACCGCTCGCAACAGCGAGCGGACAACCCGACGTCGCGGCGGATCGGATCTGCCGCGACCCTTCCCTCCTTACCGCAACTGCACCGCCGCGAGAAACAGCACCATGCTGCCGATCGCGCCATCCAGCACGCGCCACGCCGTCGCCTTGCGGAACCACGGCGCCAGCAGCCGCGCGCCGTAGCCGAGCCCGAGGAACCACACGACGCTGACCGACATCGCGCCGATCGCGAACGCGAGCCGCGCGCCTTCCGGCTCGCGTGCGCCGGCCGTGCCGATCAGCAGGAAAGTGTCGAGATACACGTGCGGGTTGAGCCACGTGAACGCGAGCGTCATCAGCACGATCGCGAGGCCGCTCTGCGGCGGCGGCGCGACCGCGTCGCCGCGCACGTCGAGCGTTTCGTGGCCGGGCTTGAACGCGCGGCGCAACGCATTGATGCCGAACCACGCGAGATACGCGAGGCCGACGTACAGCACCGCATGGACGAAGGTCGGATAGCGTTCGACGAGCACCGACGCGCCGCCGACGCCCGCGCCGATCAGGATCATGTCGGACAGCGCGCACAGCAGCACGATCTTGCCGACGTGCGAGCGCATGATGCCCTGCCGCAGCACGAATGCGTTCTGTGCGCCGATGGTGACGATGAGCGAGCCGCAGAGTGCGGCGCCGTGGGAAAAAGCGAGCCAGTTCATGATGGGTGACAGCAGTGGAAGCAGTAGACGGATGAATCGGGTAGCGCTAGTCTGCGGTCAGCCTGAAAATAAGAGAAGCTAAATCACCTAATGCCGATTAAGGAAATCTAATGCTCGACTACGCGTTGCTCGATGCCCTCGCGGCCGTGATCCGGCACGGCTCGTTCGAGCGGGCGGCCAAGGAGCTGAACGTCACGGCGTCGGCCGTGTCGCAGCGCGTGAAACTGCTGGAGGAGCGGGTCGGCAGCGTGCTCGTCAAGCGCGGGCAGCCATGCGTCGCGACGACGTCGGGTGCGCTGCTGTGCCGGCATACCGAGCGCGTGCAACTGCTCGAGGCCGAGCTGGGCGGCCGGATGCCCGCACTGCCGGGCCAGATCGCGAGCACGTGGCCGACGTTGCGCGTGGCCGTCAACGACGACAGCGTCGCGACGTGGTTCATCGACGCGGTCGGGCCGTTCTGCACGGAGCGCGAAACGTTGCTCGACCTCGTGATCGACGACCAGGATTACACCGCGTCGCGCATTCGCGACGGCAGCGTGCAGGGCGCGGTGACCGCGCAGGCCGAGCCGATCCAGGGGTGCCGCTCGGAGCGGCTCGGGCGCATCCGCTACCGCGCGGTGTGCTCGCCGGCGTTTTACGAGCGCTATTTCGACGCGGGCATCACGCGCGATGCGCTGCGCCGCGCGCCGTGCGTGATGTTCAATCCGAAGGACGGGCTGCAGGCGCGTTTCATCCGGCGCGTGACGCGCGCGGATCTCGATCCGCCGCAGCACTGGATACCGCACGTCGCGGGCTACCTGCGTGCGTGCGAAACGGGATTGGGATGGGGGATGTGTCCGGACCGGATGGTCGACCGCCAACTGGCGGCGGGTGAACTGGTCGACATGTCGCGCGGGCGAACGATCGACATCGACCTTTACTGGCAGAGCTGGCGTTTGTCGATCGGCTGGCTCGACGATTTCAGCGCGGCGCTGAAGGCGCGCGCCGCGCTGTTTCTCGATTGATCGATCGCGTGACGCAGGCGGCGCGCGCGAGGTGCGCGCCGTGCGGCATCACATCAGACGTGATGCAAACCGTCGAAATCGACGATCTGGACGTGGCGGCCCTGCATTTCGATCAGGCCGCGCTTCTGGAATTTCGACAGCGTGCGGCTGACCGTTTCGAGCGTCATGCCGAGGTAGCTGCCGATGTCTTCGCGCGTCATCCGCAGGTTGAATTCCGACGGCGAGTACCCGCGCTTCAGGTAGCGCGACGAGACGTCGAGCAGGAAAGCGGCAACGCGTTCTTCGGCATTCAGCGAACCGAGCAGCATCGTTTGCGACGTTTCGCGCACGATCTGTTCGCTCATCAGCTTGTGCATGCGCAACTGCATCGAACCGGCTTCCGAACACAGTGCCTTGAGCGCGCTGTACGGAATCACGCAGACCGAGCTGTCTTCCAGCGCGACCGCGGTGCGCGGATGCGTGTCGTCGCAGATGCCGTCGAGGCCGAGCGCTTCGCCGGCGAGATGCAGGCCGGTGACCTGCTCGCGGCCGTCGTGGCGCGTCGCGACGGTTTTGAGCGAACCCGAGCGCACGGCGTACAGGTTGTCGAATGCGTCGCCTTCGCGGAACAGCGCTTCGCCGCGCTTGACGGGGCGCGCCGCGCAGATGACCGACTCGAGGCGGCTGAGCGCTTCGGGTGCCAGGCCCTGCGGCATGCACAGGTGCCGCATGGCGCACGTCGAGCAGTGCGCGGCCTGGCGAGGCGCCCAGCTACCGGCATGAGGCGTGGCGGCGGGACGTGTGGCGACGGGCGTCAGCATGATCGTTTACTCCGGCGTTGAATCGACGGAATCATTGTCCCACCGCAACTTGCCGCTGTCGGGTGACAAAACGTCGCGACTGCCCGCGCATGCCGAACGCTGCTTACGCGGCCGTTTCGTCGACGTTGGCGGCCGCCGGAATCAGCAGCACGGGCAGCGTCGCGTGGCGCACGCACTGCTCGGCGATGCTGCCGAGCACGAGACGGCGGAACCCGCGGCGGCCGTGCGTGCCGAGCACGAGCAGATCGGCATCGAACGCTTTCGCGCCGTCGAGGATCAGCGACGACACGTCGTTGAGCGACGTTGCTTCGCCCAGCTTCGTCTCGCCTTTCACGCCCGCTGCCTGCATCAGCGCGGTGAAATCCTTCGCGAGTGCGTTGCCCTGCGCGACGAGCTGATCGCGCAGCACGGACGGATCGTAGCCGGGCACGTTGTAGTAGATCGCGGCGTTCTCGACGACGTAGAACGGTTGCAGCTCGGCACCGTGCGATTTCGCGAGCGCCAGCGCGGCATCGAATGCGTGGCGGGACGTGTCGCTGCCGTCGACGGCAACCAGAATACGCTTGTACATAGTGTCTCCGAGTGGCGGGTTGAAACGAAGTCGGCCGGATGGCCTATCGGGCTGGGTAATGCGCAATGCTGCGAGGCAGAGTAAACCAACGGCCGGGACTTTGCAGTGAGGTGCCGGTCGTGCCGCGCGGCGGCGCCGCTTCCGTTTTCGCGGCGCAGGCCAGGCACCTACGCATGCTGCGACACGTGTTGCGTGTCGTGCGACGGGGTGGCCGCTGTTGTCTGCATCGTCGGCGGGAAGGCATGCGCGCGCATCGGCGTCGCGTGTGGCGCACGCACGCATCGACACGACACGACACGACACAACAGGACGGTCACGCGGATGTATCGCCCGCAAACAGGACGGTCACGCGGATGTATCGCCCGCATCGCCATTCAATCGCAACCGCGCGGTTTCGACATGACCTCGATCAACGCATGTGCGTCAGTGCAATTCAGGGCGTGCATGGCGCCGCCCGCGCCCCTGCGCGGAATCATTCGTTCGTGCATCGTGCATCGTGCGGTTGCCGGTGCACGATCGGCGCACGGTCGCGTACGCCGATCCCCGGCCATCGGCTGTCGGCCGATACCGGGTCGCAAACGAACGATCGATTCAAACGCCGCGCCGGCTATCTCGGCACGGGCGTCAGCTCGAAGACGCGCTCCGGCCGACGCTGGTGGCCGGGCCAGTACGTGCTGCCGTACATCCGGTGGACGGGGCCGAACAGCGCGTCGCTCAGGGGCGGCGGCGCGTCGAAGCCCTTCTCGATCACCATGTAGCCGGCACGCAGCGCGAACGCCGGATGATTGCCGCCGGGGCGGCTGTCGAAACCGGCGAAGCCGTCGCCGGCTTCCGGCATCGCGTTGACGAGCGACGCGTTGCTGCGCGTGATTTCGTCGGGCGAGATCGGCCCGCCGCCGGCAAGGCGCGCCGCCTCGCGGTTCTTGCCATCGGTGTCGACCGTGCTGTCGTGCGTGTCGTCGTTGTCGAGCTCGATGCTGCGCGGACGCGAACGCTCGGTTTGACCGGATGATTCCATCGCGGCTCTCCTCGCGGCGAAGCGTTCCGGATCGAAGCAAATCCCGTTCCGGGCATGACGGGAAAAGGCGCGCGGGCGATCGCCGCGGTCGCGCGACGCGCACTGATTTGTCGTGATTTATTTCAGCTAGAAGACGCGTTTTCTACAGAGTATGATTCTTTTCCTGCGAAGCGGCGACAGGGGATTCAGTCGCGCCGCCTCTGCCCGCGCCGGGGGGCCGCAGCACCCTTAAAGACGGGTAGTGAACAACAAAGCAAGGGACTAGAGGTGGCGGATTCATGCAAGCGACTACTGCCTTCACGCACCGCGGTTATCTGTTGAACTGCGCGCCCGCGCGCGCCAGCGACGGGTCGTTCAAACCCTACGTCGTGATCTCCCGATCGAGCGACGGGGAACTCGTTGCGAACCGATTTTTCCCGATCGAACTCCAGTTCAACGACGAAGGCGACGCGATCGCGCACGCGCGCGACTGGGCCGTGCGATGGATCGACGCGAGCAGCATCACGATCTGACGCCGTCGCGATCCCGTGCCATCGGCCGTCCGGCCGAGCCCCGGCGTGCCGCTCCCGGACAAAAAACGCGGTAATCTTGCGGAACCCGTCACTTTATTAGCGGCCGTGCGACCGAGCGCGGCCGCCTGCATTGGCATATGTCGACATCACCCGCCCGTCAGTGGGGCCTTGAAGAAATCGTCGCCGGCTTGCGCGAGTCGCGCGAGGAACTCCATCGCACGCGCCATCCGCGCGGCATTCGCGAACTGCCGTCGCGCGATGCAATCTGCAAGATTGTGACCGGCCTGCGCGCGTCGATGTTTCCGACGCATTACGGCGCAGCGGATCTGACCGACGAAAGCGTCGACTTCTACGTCGGCCACACGCTCGAGAGCACGCTGCGCATTCTGTCCGAACAGATCCGCCGTGCGTTGCCGTTCCTGCCCGAGCATGCCGATACGCCGTTCGCCGAGCTCGACGAACGCGCGTTCGAAATCGCGCGCGAATTCGGCCGGCAGTTGCCGGCGGTCCGTGCGCTGCTCGTCAGCGATATCCAGGCGGCCTATGCAGGCGATCCGGCCGCGCAGCACATCACCGAGATCCTGCTGTGCTACCCCGGCGTGCTGGCGATGATGCATCACCGGCTCGCGCATGCGCTGCACCAGCTGGGCGTGCCGCTGCTGGCGCGGTTCATCAATGAAATCGCCCACTCGGCGACCGGCATCGACATCCACCCGGGCGCGCAGATCGGCCCGAGCTTCTTCATCGACCACGGCACGGGCGTCGTGATCGGCGAGACGGCGATCATCGGCGAGCGTGTGCGCGTGTACCAGGCCGTCACGCTCGGCGCGAAGAGCTTCCCCGCCGATGGTGAAGGTGCGCTGGTCAAGGGCAATGCGCGGCACCCGATCGTCGAGGACGACGTGGTGATCTACGCGGGCGCGACGATTCTCGGCCGCGTGACGATCGGGCGCGGCTCGGTGATCGGCGGCAACGTGTGGCTCACGCACAGCGTGCCGCCCGGCACGAGCGTCGCGCAGGGCAAGGTGCGAGAAGGCGGGAGCGCCGACAAGCCGTAACGCGGCGCGCGGCCGCCGGCCGTCGACGCGCGCACCGGTCAGTGCTTGCCGTCGGGCGCGCGGTGCTTGTACAGCACGTCCTGGTCGACGCGGATCAGGTTCTGCCCCGCATCGACGACGAAATCCACGCCGTTGTACGCGTTGCCCGTCAGCATCAGGATCGCGCTCGCGACGTCGTCGGGGCCCGCGATGCGCGCGAGCGGCGTCGAGGCGCGGCTCGCGTGTTCGAAGTCGGCCTGCGTCTGGTCGTCGCTCGGCAGCATCAGCCCGGGGAACACCGCATTCACGCGCAGCACCGGCGCGGACGACAGCGCGAGCATCTGCGTGAGGTTGCCGAGCGCGGCCTTCGCGACCGTATAGCTGAAATGGTCGCGGTGAAAGTTTTCCTTGATCTTCTGGTCGACCACGTTCACGACGACACCCTGCGCGCCGGCCGCGCGGGCCCGTTCGTAGAACGCGCGCGTGAGCAGGATCGGCGCGCGGCAGTTGACGGCCCACGCCTGATCGAACGCAGCGAGGTCGAAGCTCGGGAAATGGTCCTGCCAGAACACCGACGCGTTGTTGACGAGCACGTCGAGGCGCCCGAAGCGCGCATACACCTGGTCGATCAGCGCGGTGATCTGCGCGGCATCCGACAGGTCGGCCTGCAGCGCGACCGAATCGTGTCCGCGCTCGGCGATCGCACGGGCCGCCGCCTGCGCGGCATCGGCCGAACGGTCGTAATGCACCGCGGTGCGATAGCCGTGCGCGGCGAAATACTCGGCGAACGCGCGCCCGGCCCGGCGCGCGGCGCCGGTCACGAGCACGACGGGCGCGTGCGCCGCTTGCTTCGTCTGCTCCATTACGTATTCGTCAGATTCACGGAAGAAGGATTCGCGACGATCGACAGGAATTCGCGCCGTGTCGACGGATCGGTGCGGAACGTACCGAGCATGCGCGACGTGACCATCTCGACGCCCGGCTTGTGCACGCCGCGTGTGGAAATGCACTGGTGCGCGGCCTCGAGGATCACGCCGACGCCCTTCGGCTGCAGCACGTCGAACAGCGTGTCGGCGATCTGCACGGTCATCTTTTCCTGGATCTGCAGCCGCTTCGCGAACGCGTCGACGAGGCGCGCGAGCTTCGAGATGCCGACCACGCGATGATTCGGCAGATACGCGACGTGCGCGCGGCCGATGATCGGCACCATGTGGTGCTCGCAGTAGCTCTCGAAGCGGATGTCCTTCAGCACGATCATTTCGTCGTAGCCGTCGACTTCGCTGAACGTGCGCGCGAGGATGTCGCGCGGCTCCAGCGCATAGCCGGCGAAGAACTGCTCATAGGCGCGCACGACCCGCGCGGGCGTGTCGATCAGGCCTTCGCGCGCGGGATCGTCGCCGGCCCAGCGCAACAGCACGCGAACGGCGTCTTCCGCTTCTTCGCGGCTCGGTCGGGATGCGGCCGGCTCGGGCCGCGCGGACTTCTTTTTAGCCATCTATCTACTCCATCGAATGCCGCCGCCGGGGCGGCGCGGAATCCGGGCATTGTTTCATGCTTTCGCCGGACGCGTGTGCGGCCTGGGGCCCGGCACTCACTTCGGCCATTCGTCCTGCTCGTCGTTGAACAGCGACGCGACGACGCCGCGCAGCCACGCGGTGCGCGGATCGTTGTGATACTTGCGATGCCAGTGCTGCTTCAGGTCGAAGCGCGGCAGCGCGAGCGGCGGCTCGACGGGCACGATGAACGCGTGCTCGGCCGCGTACGCATAGCCGATCGCATGCGGCACCGTCGCGATCAGGTCGGTGCGGCTCAGGATGAACGGCAGGCTCATGAAGTGCGGCGTCTCGAGTACCGCACGGCGCTGCATGCGCTGCTTCGCGAGATATTTCTCGAGCACTTCCTGGCTGCGGCCTTCGGCGCGCACCACCGCGTGCCCGCACGTGAGGAACTGCTCGACCGTGAACGGCGGCGCCTGCTCGAACGGATGGCCGCGCCGCATCAGGCACACGAACCGGTGCGTGAACAAACGCTGCTGGAAGAAGTTGTTGCCGTCGAGATCCGGGAAGTAGCCCACTGCGAGATCGATCGAACCGGCTTCGAGCCCACGCCCGACTTCGTCGTGCGCGAGCGAGACCGAGCGCAGGTTCGCGTGCGGCGCGCGCGTCGCGAACGCCTGCAGCAGCTTCGGCAGGAACACGATCTCGCCGACGTCCGACAGCGCGATCGAGAACGTATGCGTGCTCGCGGCCGGGTCGAAATCGTGCGGCGCGACGAGGCCGCGCTCGATCTGCGCGAGCGCGTCGCGGGCGGCCGGCAGCAGCGCGAGCGCGCGCGGCGTCGGCTCCATCCCGCGCGACGTGCGCACGAACAGCGGATCGCCGAAGTACTCGCGCAGGCGGCCGAGCGCCGTGCTCACGCGCGGCTGGCTGACGCCGAGCAGGTCGCCCGCGCGGCTCACGTTGCGCGTGTCGTCGAGCGCGACGAGGTAGGGAATGAGGTTCAGATCGAGCGCATCCATCGCCGGGACAGTATCGTCAAAACGTATACAACATATCTCCTGAATCGCGTTGCCGCATAGTCGGGAAAGCGCTCAAATGTGTTCAACGATTCGAATTAATGTTCAGGAGACGAACAATGCGCACCCAAGTCGCGATCATCGGCGCCGGCCCGTCCGGCCTTCTGCTGTCCCATCTGCTGCGCCTGCAAGGCGTCGATTCCATCCTCGTCGAAGCGCGTTCGCGCGAATACTGCGAGAACCGCATCCGCGCCGGCGTGCTGGAGCAGGGCACGGTCGACACGCTGAACGAAGCCGGCCTCGGCGACCGGATGCGCCGCGAAGGGCTCGAACACCACGGCATCGAGCTGCTGTTCTCGGGGCAGCGCCATCGCATCGACCTCTCCGAGCTCACCGGCGGGCGCGCGATCACCGTCTACAGCCAGCACGAAGTGGTGCGCGACCTGATCGCGGCCGGCGTCGAGCATGGCCACGCGATGCACTTCGAGGTGAGCGACGTCGCGCTGCACGACGTCGAGGGCGAGCACCCGTTCGTCACGTTCAAGCATGCCGACGGCCGCGAAGATCGCATCGACTGTGACTACATCGCCGGCTGCGACGGCTTCCACGGCATCGCGCGCCAGACGATTCCGGCCGAGCGGCTGAACACGTTCGAGCGCGTCTATCCGTTCGCGTGGCTCGGCATCCTCGCCGACGCGGCGCCGTCGCTCGACGAGCTCGTCTACGCGCATCACGACAATGGTTTCGCGCTGTTCTCGATGCGTTCGCCCACGGTCACGCGCCTGTACCTGCAGTGCAAGCCCGACGAAGACCTCACCGAATGGTCCGACACGTGGATCTGGGACGAATTGCACACGCGCTTCTCGAACGACACGGGCTGGACGCCGACCGAGGGCCGGATCACGCAGAAGAGCGTGACGCCGATGCGCAGCTTCGTGTCCGAGACGATGCAGCACGGTCGCCTGTTCCTTGCCGGTGACGCCGCGCACATCGTGCCGCCGACCGGCGCGAAGGGGATGAACCTGGCGGTGGCCGACGTCCGCGCGCTGTCCCGCGCGCTCGGTGCGCGCTACCGCCACGGCGACGCGACGCTGCTCGACACGTATTCCGCGACCTGCCTCGAGCGCGTGTGGCGCGCCGAGCACTTCTCGTACTTCATGACGAACATGCTGCATTCGTCGCCGGACGACTCGCCGTTCGTCAATCGCCTGAAGTTTGCCGAGCTGAAATACGTGACGCGCTCGCGGGCCGCCGCGCAGGCGCTCGCCGAAAACTACGTCGGCTTGCCGTTCGACGACGCAGCGACCCCCGAGGCAACCCGCCTTGACAATGCGCTGTGCACGACTCTATGATCGGCCCATCGTTCGCTAATCGAATCTCGGTTCGAATAGCGAACAAAACCGGGATCGACATCGGCCCCGGCGCGGCACGCGGCACGCGCGTGTCCCCTCGACAGGCCGCGCATCGAGCCGCGGGTTCGTATCAGGAAGAGACATGGTCAACAAGATTTTCGAATCGCTTCAGTCGGCGGTGGCCGACATCCACGACGGCGCGACAATCATGATCGGCGGCTTCGGCACGGCAGGCATGCCGTCCGAGCTGATCGACGCGCTGATCGAACAGGGCGCGCGCGACCTGACGATCGTCAACAACAACGCGGGTAACGGCGAGACGGGCCTCGCGGCGCTGCTGAAGGCGAAGCAGGTGCGCAAGATCATCTGTTCGTTCCCGCGCCAGAGCGACTCGCAGATCTTCGACGGGCTGTACCGCGCCGGCGAGATCGAGCTGGAGCTCGTACCGCAGGGCAACCTCGCGGAGCGCATCCGCGCGGCGGGCGCCGGGATCGGCGGCTTCTTCACGCCGACCGGCTACGGCACCAAGCTCGCGGAAGGCAAGGAAACGCGCGTGATCGACGGCAAGCCGTATGTGTTCGAGACGCCGATCCACGCCGATTTCGCGCTCGTGAAGGCGTACAAGGGCGACCGCTGGGGCAATCTCGTGTATCGCAAGACGGCGCGCAACTTCGGGCCGATCATGGCCAGCGCCGCGAAGGTGGCGGTCGTGCAGGTGTCGGAAGTCGTGCCGCTCGGCGCGCTGAACCCGGAACACATCGTGACGCCGGGCATTTTCGTCCAGCGCATCGTCGAGGTGCCGCAGGCCGCGCACGCGGCCGAGCTGGCCGCCGAACACGCCACGTCCCAAGCCGCCTGAGGAGACCCGACATGAAACGACTGACCCGCGATGAAATGGCCAAGCGCGTCGCCCAGGACATCCCCGAAGGCGCGTACGTGAACCTCGGCATCGGCGTGCCGACGCTGGTGGCGAACCACCTCGACCCGAGCAAGGAAATCTTCCTGCACAGCGAGAACGGGCTGCTCGGCATGGGCCCCGCGCCCGCGGCCGGCGAGGAAGACGACGAACTGATCAATGCCGGCAAGCAGCACGTGACGCTGCTCACCGGCGGTGCGTATTTCCACCACGCGGATTCGTTCGCGATGATGCGCGGCGGCCACCTCGACTACTGCGTGCTCGGCGCGTTCCAGGTGTCGGCGAACGGCGACCTCGCGAACTGGCACACGGGCGCGCCCGATGCGATTCCGGCGGTCGGTGGCGCGATGGACCTCGCGATCGGCGCGAAGCAGGTGTTCGTAATGATGGAGCACCTGACGAAGCAGGGCGAGAGCAAGATCGTCGCGCAATGCTCGTATCCGGTCACCGGCGTGCAGTGCGTGAGCCGCATCTATACGGATCTCGCCGTGCTCGACGTGACGGCCGACGGCCTCGCGGTGAGCGAGATCTTCACCGACCTGTCGTTCGACGAACTGCAGAAGCTGACCGGCGTGCCGCTGATCGACGCGACGCAAAAGGCCGCTGCCTGAACCCCGAGCGTGCCGGCGCGTGCGCTTGCGCGCAGGCCGGCACGCTTGGGTGGACAATAGGCGCACGCCGTTTCCCCAATCTGATGCCATGCTCGAAGACAGCGCCCGCCTCACCTCCCTCATCTGCGGCACCGAGCCGCTCAACCGGATCTGGTCGCCCCGCGCGACGATCCAGCGGATGCTCGACGTCGAGGCCGCGCTCGCGCGTGCGCTCGCCGCGCAGCAGGTGATTCCCGCCGCCGCGGTCGCGTCGATCGAACGCGCATGCGATGCCAGCCGGCTCGACGCCGACGCGCTCGCGCACGGTGCGGCGCTCGGCGGCAATCTCGCGATTCCGCTCGTCAAGCAGCTCACCGCGCAGGTGAAGGCCGACGACCCCGAGGCCGCGAAGTTCGTGCACTGGGGCGCGACGAGCCAGGACATCATCGATACCGCCACCGTGCTGCAGTTGCGCGACACGCTCGACGTGCTCGAACCGATGCTCGACGACGCATGCGCATCGCTCGCGGCGCTCGCGCGCACGCATCGCGCGACGCCGATGATCGGCCGCACGTGGCTGCAGCAGGCGCTGCCGATCACGCTCGGCCTGAAATTCGCGCAATGGCTCGATGCGCTGCTGCGCCATCGCGCGCGCTTCGCCGAATTGCGCGAGCGTGCGCTGGTGCTGCAGTTCGGCGGCGCGGCCGGCACGCTCGCGAGCCTGCGCGAGCACGCGGCCGGCGTCACGGCCGCGCTGGCGGCCGACCTGAAGCTCGCGGCGCCGGCCGTGCCGTGGCACACGCAGCGCGACCGCATCGCGGAAGCCGCGTCCTGCTTCGGGATGCTGACGGGCACGCTCGGCAAGATCGCGCGCGACGTGTCGCTGCAGATGCAGACCGAAGTCGGCGAGCTCGGCGAGCCCGTTGCCGCCGGCAAGGGCGGTTCGTCGACGATGCCGCACAAGCGCAACCCGGTCGGCTGCGCAGCGGTGCTGACGGCTGCCGTGCGTGCGCCGAACCTCGTCGCGACGGTGTTCGCGGGGATGGTGCAGGAGCACGAGCGCGCGCTCGGCGGCTGGCAGGCCGAATGGGATGCCTTGCCCGATCTCGCGCGCCTGACCGGCGGCGCGCTGGCGCAGATCGCGCAGATCGTCGCGGGCCTCGACGTGAACACCGAACGCCTGGCCGCGAACCTCGACCTGACGCGCGGGCTGATTCTCGGCGAAGCGGTGATGCTCGCGCTCGGCGACAAGATCGGCCGGCTCGACGCGCATCACGTCGTCGAACATGCGTCGAAGGAAGCCGTGCGCACGGGCGCGACGCTGTTCGACGTGCTCGCCGCCGATGCGACCGTGTCGGCCCACCTGTCGCGCGACGCGCTCGCGCGGCTGCTCGATCCCGCTCATTACGTCGGCGAGGCGCAGGCCTACGTCGACGCCGTGCTCGCGCTGCATGCGGGCGCGCAATCACCAGGAGAACATTGATGCCTTTCGCCACTGTCAACGGCGTGAAACTGCATTACCGGATCGACCGTGCGGCGCGCGACGACGCGCCGTGGCTCGTCTTCTCGAACTCGCTCGGCGCCGACCTGCAGATGTGGGCGCCGCAGATCCGCCCGCTCACGCAGCACTTCAACATCCTGCGCTACGACACGCGCGGCCACGGCCATTCCGATGCGCCGGCCGGTTCGTACACGATCGAGCAGCTCGCCGGCGACGTGATCGGCCTGCTCGACCACGTCGGTATCGCCCGCGCGCATTTCTGCGGAATCTCGATGGGCGGCCTGACGGGCGCGGCGCTGGCCGCACGCTTCCCGTCGCGCATCGTTCGCGCGGTGCTGTCGAACACCGCCGCGAAGATCGGCTCGCCGGAAGTGTGGGCGCCGCGGGCGCAGAAGGCGCGTGCCGAAGGGATGGCCGCGCTCGCCGACGCCGTGCTGCCGCGCTGGTTCACCGACGCGTTCGTCGAACGCGAGCCGCGCCTGTTCGACGCGATCCGCGACACCTTCGTGCATACCGACAAGGATGGCTATGCGGCGAACTGCGACGCGCTGAACGCAGCCGACCTGCGCGAAGAGGTGAAAGGCATCGCGTTGCCGGTGCTCGTCGTGACCGGCGCGAAGGACATGTCGACGCCGCCCGACCAGGGCCGCGCGCTGGCCGCCGCGATTCCGGGTGCGCAGCACGTCGAATTCGACGCCGCGCATATTTCGAACATCGAGTGCACCGACGGCTTCAACCGCGCGCTGCTCGATTTCCTGACCGCGTGAGGCACCGGCGATGGATGACCAGGAACGTTATGAAGCAGGGATGAAGGTGCGTCGCGCGGTGCTCGGCGACGCGCACGTCGACCGTTCGCTCGAGAACCGCACCGAGGTGACCGAAGAATTCCAGAACCTGATCACGCGCTATGCGTGGGGCGAGATCTGGACGCGCGACGGCCTGCCGCGCCATACGCGCAGCCTGCTGACCATCGCGATGATGGTGGCGCTGAACCGCGGCGAGGAACTGGCGCTGCACCTGCGCGCTGCGCGCAACAACGGCGTGACGCGCGACGAGATCAAGGAAGTGCTGCTGCAGACCGCGATCTATTGCGGGGTGCCGGCGGCGAATTCCGCGTTTCATCTCGCGGACAAGATCTTCAAGGAGCAGGATGTGGCCGGTTAAGTACCGGGTGTAGTCCGATGTTGATCCGAGGCCTGCGGATGGTTCGCAGGCTTCGGCGATGAATGAACGCGCCGGCAGAGCATCGGCGCGCGGCGCACCGGATGGCCGGTGCGCGAACAAAGGCAAGACGTGGTTCCGAGGCCGCGTCGCTTATATATATCAGGAGACTCGCGATGAATCGCGCACCCGTGGTCGATGTTCAGACCTTCATCAACGAGCAGCCGTTCGGCGGTTTTCAGTGGCTCGTATTCCTCATGTGTTTCGTGATCGTGCTGCTCGACGGCTTCGATACGGCTGCGATCGGCTTCATCGCGCCGTCGCTGCTCGGCGAATGGAACCTCACCAAACCCGATCTCGCACCGGTGCTGAGCGCCGCGCTGTTCGGTCTCGCGTGCGGCGCGCTCGTGTCGGGCCCGTTGTCCGACAAGCTCGGGCGCCGCTCGCTGCTGCTCGGCTCGGTCTTCCTGTTCGGCGTCGCATGCCTGATGTCCGCCTTCTCGACGACGATCGGGCACCTGACGATCCTGCGTTTCATCACCGGCGTCGGGCTCGGCGCGGCGATGCCGAACGCGGTCACGATGATGGGCGAGTTCTGTCCGGACAAGCGCCGCGCGACCGTGATCAACCTGATGTTCTGCGGCTTCCCGCTTGGCGCCGCGTTCGGCGGTTTCCTCGCCGCATGGATGATTCCGCATTTCGGCTGGCGCAGCGTGCTGATACTCGGCGGCGTGACGCCGCTGCTGCTTGGCGTGCTGTTGCTGCTGAAGATGCCGGAGTCGGTGCGCTTCATGGTCGCCAACCACCACGCCGTCGACAAGGTTCGCGCGACGCTCGCGCGCATCTCGCGCGATGCGCTGAACGCCGGCTCGTTCGCGCTGACCGAAGCCGCGCCGCAGACGGGCAGCAAGGGCCTCGGCGTCGTGCTGTCGCGCTCGTACATCGTCGGCTCGGTGATGCTGTGGCTCGCGTACTTCATGGGGCTCGTGATCTTCTACGCGTCGATCAACTGGATGCCGATCCTGCTGAAGGATGCCGGCCTGACGCCGAAGAGCGCGACGCTGATCTCCGCGCTGTTCCCGCTCGGCGGCGTCGGCGCGGTGCTGTGCGGCGTGCTGATGGACCGCTTCAACGCGAACCGCGTGATTGCCGTGTGCTACGCGCTGACGGCGGTGAGCGTTTATGCGATCGGGCAGGCGGCCGGCAACGTCGGGCTGCTCGTGCTGGTCGTGTTCGTGGCCGGTGTGCTGATGAATACCGCGCAATCGTCGATGCCGGCGCTCGCCGCCGCGTTCTATCCGACAGAGGGGCGCGGCACGGGTGTCGCGTGGATGCTCGGCGTCGGCCGCTTCGGCGGGATTGCGGGATCGTTCCTCGTCGCCGAGCTGACGCGCCGGCATTTCTCGTTCGCGGGCGTGTTCGCGACGATCGCCGTCGCGGGCTTGCTCGCGTGTGTCGCGCTGCTGATCAAGCAGATGGCGCGGCCGCATGGCGTGACGCAGCCGGCAGGCAAGATCGAATCGCTCGGGCATTGAGCGACGCGTGGGCCGGTGCGATGCGCCGGCCCGCCGCTTCGGCGGCCGTCGGGCCGCCGGCTATTCCTCCGTGTCGTGTTCCCTCACGAAGTTGCGCAGATATGCGCGCAGCGCGGCCTCCCGGCCGCGATGATCGGCGAGGTTCGCGGCGCCCATGTCTTCCTCTTCACCGAACATCGTCGGCGGCGCGCTGTAGATACCGATCTCGATGTCCTCGCGCAGCACGCGAATCTCGTGCGTGAGCGGGTGATACTCGGCGATCCAGTGCATCCCCTCGATGTGTTCGCCCGCCCTCAGCAATGGCTTCATCGGCACTCTCCCGGCAGCAGCGGCGCAACCGGCGAAACGGCTGCGCGCGCCCGTAACAAAAGGGTACGCCTGCATCGGGCGAATCTCAACGGGCGCGCGGTGAGCGCTCACTACGCCAGCAGGTGCGCGACCAGCGGATACAGCGACAGGATCAGCAGCACGGCCATCGTCATGTTGAACATGCGCAGCGCGCGGGGGTTCGACAGGAAGCGGCGCAGGCCGAGGCCGAAAGCGGCCCACAGGCAGATGCAAGGGAAGCCGATCAGGATGAACACGACGGCCATCCAGGCGGCGTTCATCCCGTAGTCGGCGGACAGGCGGACCGTCGTCGCGGCGGTCAGCACCATCATCCAGGCCTTCGGGTTGATCCACTGGAACGCGGCGGCTTCGATGAACGTCATCGGACGCGGCTTGCCGCCGTGCGCCTTCACTTCGCCCGACGTGCCGATGCGCCATGCGAGGTAGAGCAGGTACGTGACGCTCGCGACTTCGAGGATCGTGTACAGCAGCGGCAGGCGCTTGAAGGCTTCGCCGAGGCCGAAGCCGACGCAGAGCATCAGGATCGCGACGCCGATGCTGATGCCGAACAGGTGCGGCATGGTGCGGCGGAAACCGAAATTGACGCCGGATGCGAGCAGCATCGTGTTGTTCGGGCCGGGCGTGATCGACGTGACGAGCGCGAACAGCATGCCGGCGGGCAACGCGCTGAGGGTGAGGAATTCCATCGCGGATTCTCCGTTCGGTTCTGGACTGGGATGGAGGTCAGTTTAGCGACGGTTTTCTGTACAGTACCGGTACAGTTGGGTTGACGAATGCCGGTACGGGGGTGGGTGGGGTTGCGGGCTTGTGTTGGCACCCTTATCACTCACTCGCCAAAAATTGCTGTTGACTGGCAATTAGTGCGGCGCTGCACGCCGTCTTCATATCGTTTAGCGCGACAGGTCGGTAAGCGCCTTAGTCGTAGTACGCGTCGTCGTAGCGATGCTTGTTGCGACGCATCCTGCGCATGTTGTCGCGGTCCCGTGCGTCGTCGCGCTCCCGTGCGTTGCGGCCGAGGTTGCCCCCCAGCGCCGCGCCGCCGCCACCGCCGAGCGCCGCGCCGAGGAGCCCGCCGTTGCGGCCGCCCATCGCATGGCCGGCCGCGGTGCCCGCGCCGCCGCCGAGTGCGCCGCCAATGATTGCGCCGTCGCGCTCGTCGCGGTTCGCCGCGATCGCGCCGCCGGCGCCACCACCGATCGCGCCACCCACCACCGCGCCGGTGCGGCCGCCCAGTGCGTCGCCGACGGTTGCGCCGGCGACACCGCCCAGCGCACCGCCGAGCGCGTTGTCCCAGTTGTCCGCCGCGGCTGGCAGTGAAATCACCGCGGCCGCGGTGACGATGAATGCGGAGGCGATCTTCTTCAACATGCGAATGCTCTTCCTTGTGCTCAATCTGAAGTCCGGTTTCTTGCGTTGCTGCCGATTCGTTTCAATGAACCATTTCAACGAAAGGCCGGCGAAAGATAGCACTCCGATCAAAAGAAGGGTCGCCATTGTCGTAACAGATTGTGTGCACCTGGAAAGCTAGCCCGGCATCGCAATTTTCTTAACCGGGCTCCACTATTTTTCCATCAAACCGCACAAAAATGTCCATCGAAGCCAGGCTCTTGCGGCAAGTCGTTCTCCGACCGAACGCTTGGAAACCCACCTTTTCACCAATCCCATGCGCGACGCCGACAGCTATCTCAAACACATCACAAGCACATCGGCATCGACGTCGTGAACGCATCCACCAGAAACTCGCCGTCCGCCAGTCGACGGTGACGAAATAAATCGCGCTGCGCGGATTCGACCATCACCGGCACGCCGCATGCATACACCTGGTGGTCCGACAGATCGTGCAGATCCTCGATCACCGCGCGATGGTCGAAGCCGGTGCGGCCCGTCCGCCGTCCGGGGATGGATCCTGTTTATGGGAATCGCGCTGACTGGTCTGCTTGCATTCCGCAGGCAGCGGCCGAAATAGCGTGAACTACCCGCGCCGCTGAACCCGCGCCTTCGCACACTTGAACCACAGCCGCATCGCGCCGACTCCACCCGCGACCGTCATCCGCGGCAACAGGAACCGATCGTCGCGCACATCGGCGCAGCCGCGCCGGGTCGTCGTCGCGTTGTGGTAACCCGCGGCGGCGACCTGGTCGCGCACGCGCGGGTCCAGGTCGCCGTACGGGTAGCAGAACGATTCGACCGTCTGGCCGCTCAACGCTTCGAGCCGCTGCTTCGATTCGACGATCTGAACCTCCGACACGTGCGCCGGCACGTGCGACAGCGCGACGTGATCGAGCGTATGCGAGCCGATTTCATGGCCGTGATCGCGCCAAGCGAGCATGTCCGCGTGCGTCATCAGCGGCGAGCGTGCGGTATCGGCGGCCGCATCCCAGTCGTTCTCGCCGCCGAACCGGCCGGCGACGAAGTAGCAGGTCGCGGTGAAGCCGAGCGCATCGAGCACGGGCATCGCATGCGTCCGCACGTTGAGAAAGCCGTCGTCGAACGTAATGCCGAAAACCTTCCCGCTGCGCTCGCCGCGCAGGTACGGCTGCAGTTCGCGCACGCTCAGGCCGCGGTAGCCGAGCCGCCTGAACAGCGTCATCTGGCGGCGGAACGCATCGGGTGCGACGCTCAGGCTGCGCAGCCGGTCGGGCGGTGGCGGCGGCGTGCGGACCTGGTGATACATCAGGATCGGGTAGCGCGTGGCGGGCAGCAGCATGAGCGGGTCGCGGGAACGGGGAATTACGCGGCCTTGCGGAAAATCCGCAGGGTCTTGAAGTCGCCGATTTCGACGAAATCGGCATTCGCCGCCCATTGCTCGATGATCGGCTCGGCCTTCCGGTACGCCGACGAGCCCTTGTAGAACAACAGGTGGCCGTCGCGCGCGGTGTGTCGTGCGAACAGGTCGAGCACTTCGGCGTCGGTCTTCGCGCCGTAGCGGCTGTTCGACTCGTCGCGGAATTCGCACAGATGGAACAGCGTGACGACGTCGAACGCCGGCAGCAGGTCCGAATTGCTCGTATAGATGTCGCCGAAATAGGCCAGATAGGTCTTGCTCACCTCCGGTTGCCGCGTGACGAGATCGACGTACGACTTGTATTCCTTCGGCGACGCCGTCACGCCGAAGACGGTGTTGTTCAGGTGCGGCCGCGCGCATTCCACGCCGACATGATGATGGCCGCCGGTGCCGAAGTGATAGATGCGGATGCCGTTGAGGCGCGCGGTTTCCAGCCATTCGACGAAGTGCACGTCACACGGGCACTCCTGCGTGCGCAGGTCCCAGTACTTCTTCCAGATATTCATTGCCATTAAACGGACCTCATGGATGTCACCCGACGATACGGGTTGTGGCGAATCGATTTCTGATAGACGGACAACGTCGCGTCGATGAATCGTTCGAACGAGAATTCACGCTTGCCCTTCAGCCGCGCACTACGCCCCATCGCGCGCACGCACCCGGGCTCGCGCACGATCGAGCGCAGGATTTCCCCGATCGCTTCAGGCTCGCGCGGCGGGACGACCCAGCCGTCCACGCCCGGCTCGACGTTCTCGGGCAGCCCGCCCACGCGGGTCACGATCGCGGGGCAGCCGAGCGTCATCGCTTCGCGGCACGCATACGACAGGCTCTCGTGGTACGACAGCACGAACGACACGTCGATGATCGAGAACGGTGTCCGCACGTCGTCGAGCCGGCCGGTGAAAACGGTGCGCGCGGCCATGCGGTGGTGTGCGATCTGTTCGCGTTGCTCGGCGGTCGGCTCCGCGCCGACCAGCAGCACGCGAAACCGCTCGCGCTCGTGTTCGGGCAGGCGGCCCAGTGCCGCGATCAGGTCCATCCAGCCTTTCTCCGGCGCGGTGCCGGCGCTGCTGCCGAGCACGATCGCGTCCGCGGCGGACGGCCCGAACAGCGCGATCTTGCGGCGACGGATTTCGTCGCTGGCCAGTCGTTCGGCGGCCTGCCGGCGCACGCCGTGCTTGACGACGGTGACGTTCCCGTACGGCGACCGGAGCGCGAGCATGCCCGCGACATAGTCGCTGACCGCGATGGTGTGGTCGGTGGCGAGGCGTGCGCGCAGCACGTTGCCGAAGCTGTCGGCGCGGTAGGTGTTGTGCTTGGTGAGCACGACGGCGGGCCGATACCGGCAGCCGAGCAGCGCGAGCATCACCTGCCGGTGATCGGCGGAGCCGTTCACATGGATGACGTCGAAGCGCTCGGCGACGATCCGCTGGCGCAGCCGGAGGATTTCCTGGCACAGCCGGTTCCAGCGCGGTTTGAATTCCATGTCGAAGATGGCCACGTCGGGACTGTCCTTCAACAGTCGCGACAGGCGGCTGCCCTCCGGTGACGCGACGGTCACGCGATGATGCCGGCTCATCGCGGCGGCGAGATCACGGACGTAGGTGTCCTGGCCGCCGCCGTAGTCGCCGTGGAAGTTGGTATACAGAATGTTCATCACGATGCCGCCTTTCCTCGATCATTCATTGGGCAGGACTGCTGAGAAAATGAGCGTGTCCGCTTGTTGAGAGCAATGACTCGAACCTGGTCCCGCGTGGTCGATGCGGGATCGCGCATCGACGCCCGGGCGGGGCGTCACCGCGAATCGTTTCCAAATATTACAGAAGCATTACGTACCGTAGTGTCAAGGTCTGCGCATCTTTGTGAACAAGTGTCGCGATCGTTCACCGTGTCGTCACGCGGTGCGATGCCGCCGGGGAGGAGGGGAGTCCGGCGATAGGGTTCCTGTCGCCGGTGCGTGGAGCGTGGCGAGCCCGGTGCGACCGGTGAAGCGGCCCGATTACCCTCGTTGGCGGGGCAGGAAGCGGGCTGGATCGCGACAAAACCCGACTTTTCGACGGCATCCGGACGCAGATCAACCCCCTCGACTTTCAGATTCGAAAGCCGGACGGCCATTTGCGTTAGAATGCCCCCCCTTGTCCGCCATGGCGACTGCCAAAGGCGGACTCGTCGCACCCAGAGAGACGTGGGTTTCGATTCGTAGCCGGGCGCGGAAGATGTGCCAGCCGTTAGCAACATACGCTTTGTGATTTGGATTACTAATGAAGAAGAAGCACAACATCACCAAGTACATCGTTGTCGCGATGATTCTTGGAATCGCAGTGGGTTACGCCTGTCATAGCGCGTTTCCCGACCCGAACATGGCGAAGGAGGTCGCCGGCTACGTATCGTTGCTGTCCGACATATTCCTGCGCCTGATCAAGATGATCATCGCGCCGCTGGTATTCGCGACGCTGACCGTCGGCATTGCGCAGATGGGCGACGGCAGTGCCGTGGGCCGCGTCGGCGTCAAGGCGTTCGGCTGGTTTTTCATCGCGTCGTTCACGTCGTTGCTGCTCGGCCTGCTGACCGCCACGATCCTGCAACCGGGGAGCCATCTGAGCCTGCCGCTGCCGGCGTCTGATGCGTCCCTCGGGCTGAAGACGGGCGCCTTCACGCTGAAGGACTTCGTGGTGCACCTGGTGCCGAAGTCGATCGCGGAAGCGATGGCGAACAACGAAATCCTGCAGATCGTCGTGTTCTCGATCTTCTTCGGCACCGCGCTGTCGGCGCTCGGCGAGTCGGGCAAGCGCCTGACCGGCGTGATCGACGATCTCGCGCAGGTGATGCTGAAGGTGACGGGCGCGGTGATGTGGTTCGCGCCGGTCGCGGTGTTCGCGGCGCTGGCGTCGACGATCACCACCCAGGGACTCGGCATCCTGCTCACGTTCGCGAAGTTCATGGCGAGCTTCTATCTGGCCCTGGCGCTGCTGTGGGGCGTGCTGACGCTCGCCGGCGTGACGTTCCTCGGCAAGCGTGCGTTCACGCTGATCCGGCTGATCCGCGAGCCGTTCCTGCTGTCGTTCGCGACGGCGAGCTCCGAAGCCGCGTATCCGAAGCTGCTGGACGCGCTCGACCGTTTCGGCGTGAACCGCAAGATCTCGAGCTTCGTGCTGCCGATCGGCTATTCGTTCAACCTCGACGGCTCGATGATGTACTGCACGTTCGCGGTACTGTTCATCGCGCAGGTGTACGGCATTCATCTGCCGCTGGGCACGCAGATCACGATGCTGCTGATGCTGATGGTCACGTCGAAGGGGATGGCGGGCGTGCCGCGCGCGTCGCTGGTCGTGA
The DNA here is from genome assembly GCF_020419725.1 of Burkholderia sp. AU38729. Lineage (NCBI taxonomy): Bacteria > Pseudomonadati > Pseudomonadota > Betaproteobacteria > Burkholderiales > Burkholderiaceae > Burkholderia > Burkholderia sp. AU38729. Next base: position 50,169 of record NZ_JAIZQO010000012.1, read on the forward strand.
TCGCGGCGACGCTCAACCAGTTCAACCTGCCCGAAGCCGGGTTGCTGCTGATCATGGGCGTCGACATGTTCCTCGACATGGGGCGCTCGGCCACCAACGCGGTCGGCAACTCGATCGCGGCGGCCGTGGTCGCGAAATGGGAAGGTCAGCTCGACGACCCGCGCGACGACAACGATCCGAGCAACGGCCGTGCGATGAAGGTGAAGGTGCCGGAGACCTCGGCATCGGCATGATGTGCAGCAGTGCGGCAGCGCAGCGATAGGGGTGCGCTGCCTGCTTTCCGGTAGTGGATAATCGCCGGCCTGGATTCGAAATGGATCCAGGCCGGCGATTTGTTTTGGGGAGATGATTCCGTCCTGAATGCGGTCGTTTTCCCTGATTCCCGGATTACCCGATTGATACCTGGCGCTCGACGTTTCAATCCGTCGTCGTTGAACACACGGCGATATTCCCGCAGGCACGCGCAAGCCTGATTTTCCCGATCCCCGATTCGACGTGTAAGTGATCATTCACTGTCGCGCTGTCGTGCGCGCCTTCAGCGCGCTTGGGTGGCAGCGGCAATGCCGTCAAAGCCGATTCCTTGAAAAGCGCGCGACGCGAGCGATTCGCAATTTTTTTCGATTTATATAACGCTATTCTCGCGCTGCGCATTATCGAACGCATGCTGCACGTAATACCGACTGCGCCGGATGATTCAGGGGAAGTATTTACGCGTTACGGTTTTCGAGCCATCCGGCCGGCCCTTCATGTGAATGTTCGCACCATTCAGGAGAGCATCCGTCATGGTCGCCAGACGACGCTTTAAGGCTGCGCTTCTCGCCGCAGCGATCGCCGCGATGACCCCCGCCGTTCACGCAGGCAACACCACCGACTGGCTGGCGAATACGTACGGCACGCTCGCGGCCCACGTCGGCAACGTCGCGCGCGCGATGTGGGTCGCGCCCGAAGGCGTGATCTATACGGCGTCGATGTGGGACGAGGACGAGGGCGGTGTCGCGATCTACCAGAACGGCAAGAGCATCGGCTCGATCGGCACGCACTCGGAGTTCCAGGGCAGCGCGATCACCGGTAACGCGACGTCGCTGTTCGTCGCGCTGCAGCCCGGCAAGACATACGGCAGCGGCGCGGTGGGGCGCTACAACCGCGCGACGAAGTATCGCGACCTTGTCATCCAGGTCAGCGCGGCGACCAACCAGCCGCGCATCGACGTCGTCACCGGGCTCGCGACGGCCGGCTCGCTGCTCTACGCGAGCGACTTCTACGGCAATCGCGTGCGCGTATTCACCACCGACGGCGTCTGGCAGCGGGACATCAGCGTATCGGCGCCCGGCGCGCTCGCGGTGGATGGCGCGGGCAACGTGTGGGTCGCGCAGAAGAGCGCGGGCGCGATCGCCGGCTTCAGCCCGGCCGGTGCGCTGCTGAACACGATCCGGATGCCGGCCGGGTCGCAGCCGTCGGCGCTGGTTTTCGATGCGGCGGCCGGCCAGTTGCTGGTGGGCGACGAAGGCCCCGACCAGAACATCAAGCGCTATACGGTGTCGGGACGGCCCGCGCTGGCCGGCACGTTCGGCGTGCGCGGCGGCTATCTCGACACGACGACGGGCATCAAGGGGCAGGTCGGCGCGCAGCACTTCACGCGCATCGCCGGGCTCGGCAAGGACACCGGCGGCAATCTCTATGTGCTCAACAATCCGTGGGGCGGCAGCTGGGATCTCGGCCGCAACGGCGCGACCGACATTCACGCGTACAGCAGCACCGGCAGCCTGCGGTGGACGCTGCAGTCGCTGAACTTCGAAGGGATCGCCGCGCCGGACCCGGTCACGGACGGCGCGCTGTTCTACGGCGGTACGCATGTGTACAGCGGCGGCGCGGGCGGCACGTTCGTCGCGAACACGGTTGACCCGTTCACGTATCCGGCCGATCCACGCATCAACATGAGCGATACCCAGCGCGACGAGCATTTCGGGTTGCTCACGTCGGTGGGCGCGAACCGGATTCTCGTCGCGGCGGGCCAGAACCCGCCGATCTTCTACTTCTTCCACTTCAACGCGGCGAACGGCTATATCGCGATCCCGGACGGCTCGATCCCGGGCCCCGCGTTCAACACCACGCGGCGCGTGACGAGCGGCTTCAGCATCGACAGCAAGGGCGGCGTGTGGGCCGGCCTCGACAAGACCGGCGCGATTACCCACTACCCGCTGACGGGCTTCGACGCGAGCGGCAAGCCGTCGTGGGGGGCGGGCGTCGCGACCCGCGTGCCTGACAGCATCCAGCCGCTCACGCGCATCGTCTATCTCGCGGACAGCGACACGATGGTGCTCGCGCAGGGCGCCATCGGGAGCAACGACTGGACGTCGATCGGCACGCGCATCGAGGTGTATCACGGCTGGAGCGCGGGCAACACGACGAAGCCCGACCCGGTGATCACGCTGCCGCACAGCGGCGCGAAATCGATCGACGCGGTGGGCAACCATCTGTTCGTCGGCTATTGGTTCAGCAGCAGCGGGCCGCTGTGGCCGAACGTCGACGCGTTCAACCTCACCACCGGCAAGCTCGACACCACGCTGGTCAACGCGAGCCCCGCGACCGTGGATACCAGCAGCGCGATCGATGCGATGTACAGCATCCGCGCATACCGCCGATCGAACGGCGAGTACGTGGTGATGAAGAACAACGTGAAGGGGAACAGCATCACCGTGTACCGCTGGACGCCCTGACTTTGATGAGGCATGCGCGGCCGCCTCGACCTCGGTCGGCGGCCGGGCTCGCGACGCCATGGTGTGATTCATCGCGGTTTCGCGGGATTTCCATGCCGCTTCCACAGAATTTCCACATCCCGCGTTCGTAATGGCCGGCGTGCGCAACGCGCGCCTCACCGCCCGCCGGGCGGCTGTCCTGAACCTCCCGACACGGAAAACCCGATAAGGGCACAATGACAGCGGCGTCGGCGGCACTGCGTGTGCGCACGACGATGAACCGAATCGACTGACGGGTTGCACCGGCGCATTGCCGCGCCGGTGAATTTGCGTGGCAACCCCTGCCGCGTTTTTTGAGCCGAAGTGACGAAAAGATGAAGACGAAAACCACCCCGAACCGCCTGTTGCTGATCGCCGTGCTGGCCGGCGCGCTGAGCGGGACTGCCCACGCAGAGACGGCGCCGGCCGTCGCGACCGTCGCGACGGTCAACGGTACGCCGATCACCCAGGCCGACGTCGATACGCTGCTGCGCGCGTCCGGGCAACCGGACTCGCCGCAGATCCGCCAGGCGATCAAGAATCAGCTGATCACGCGCGTGCTGGTTCAGCAGGCTGCCGAGAAGGCGAACTATGCCGACAAGCCGGAGGTCAAGGCGGCGGTGCAGCAGGCGAAAACGAATGCCGAAGTGCAGCTTTACCTGCGCGACAACGTGAAGCCCGAGCCGGTGACCGAAGAACAGGTCAAGGCGCGCTACGACGAACTCGTGGCCGCGCTCGGCAAGAACGAGTACAAGCCGCGCCTGATCATCGTCCAGGATCCGGTGACGGCCGCGACGGTGCTCAGTGAGCTGAAGGCGGGCAAGTCGTTCGAAGGGCTGGCGCGTCAGTACAGCATGGCGCCGAGCCGCGATACCGGCGGCGAACTGCCGTGGGTGAGCTTCCACACGCCGGCGACGGAAGGCAAGACGTCCGGCCTGCCGCTGCCGGTCGCGCAGGCGCTCGAGAAACTGAAGGTCGGCGCCGTGACGAACGATTCGATTCCGGTCGACGGCGTGCGGGCGATCGTGAAGCTGGATGCGAAGCGGCCGACGCAGGTGCCGGGCTTCGCGACCGCGAAGCCGGGGCTTCAGCAGCAATTGCAGGCGGCTGCAGTGGAGAAGGCGAGTGCGCAGATGATCGGCAACCTGCTGAAGGACGCGAAGATCACGCAGTAATGCAGTAATGCAGTCACGCGGCGGCGTCGAAACGCCGGACGTCACGCGCGCCAGATCATGCTCGCGCTCGTGTCGGATTCCGACTCGCTGCGGAAGCCGAGCCGTTCGTAGAGCCGCCGCGCCGGGTTGCCGTGCAGCACGCTGAGCGACACCGGCACGTGCGCGCGTGCCGCGTCGTTCAGCAATGCGTTCAGCACGACTTCACCGACGCCCCGGCCCTGGTGCGCGGGGAGGATCTGGATCTGGTGCACGTGCCACGCGTCGGGGGCGCGTGTCACCTTCAGCAAGCCGATGGCTTCATCGTCGTTGCAGACGATCATCGCATCGTCGAAGTGCGCGCGGATGCGCCGGTCGTGCGCGTCGTCGTCGGTCGGCATGCCGGCGCGTTTCAGATGCTCCGTCATCGTGAGCTTGCGAAGCGTCAGCAGGAACGGCAGGTCGGCGGCAGACGCCGGGCGCAGTCGGATTGCGTGTGTCATCGGGCGGACTCGTTCGTTCGGGAAGGCGGGATCGTCGACGGCAAGGTCGATCCCCGCAGCGCATCATTCCCGATGACGGGCAGCGGGTCAAAGGGCGCAGCGCCCATCCGGCACGCCTCCGTGGCCGATCATGCGGCACGCCGGCCGGACACCTTCTGCGCATCCGCGAGATTGGCGATCAGCGTGTCGACCACGACGCGTTTCAGGCTCGCGAGCGCGGAAGACGCATCGCCTTCACCCGCGTGGAGGCACACGTCGACTGCCGGCAGCGGCGGCAGGCCGTCGCGCTCGCCAAGCTGCCGCAATGTCTGCGGCACACCCACCATCGTTCTCGCCGTAATCCCCAGCCCGCCCGCGATGCCGGCCCACAGGCTTTGCAGGCTGCCGGTCGTGTAAGCGAGCCGCCACGGGATCCCGGCCTTGTCGAGCGCATCGGTACCAGCCTTGCGGAACAGGCATGGCGGCTTGTACAGCGCAAGATCCAGCGGCATGCCGGCGCGTGGACGCACATCGACGCCCTGCGGCCCGATCCACGCCATCGACAGCGTGACCAGGTGTTCGGCGTCGGTACGATGCCCGCGGCCCATCGCGAGTACGACGTCGAGTTCGCCGCCGTCGAGCCGGTCGAGCAGCGCGCCGTTGCCGTCGACGACGATGTCGACGCGCACGCCCGGGTGCGTGCGCTTGAACTGGCCGAGCGCGACGGGCAGCCACGATTCGGCGAAGTCGCCCGGTAGCCCGAATCGCACGGCCCCCTCGATCGCCGCGCCGCGGATCGCGCCCACCGCCTCGTCGTTCAGCTCGAGAATGCGGCGCGCATAGGACAGCATCAGTTCGCCCGCCTCGGTCGGCACGAGGCCGCGCCCCTGGCGGCGAAACAGCGGCTGGCCGATCTGCGTTTCGAGCTTGCGCATCTGCTGGCTGACCGCCGACTGCGAGCGGCCGATCCGGTCGGCGGCGCGGTTGAGGCTGCCGAGCCGATCCGCAGCGATCAGCGTGCGCAGCGCATCCATGTCGAGATTCGGGAGCGTCATGATTCCGTTTTTCTTATAAGTCGATGTCGAATTACCGTATTTATTGCACATTCCCGTCGCTACCATCAAGTGAACCGGTCGTTCCGGTTCACGGGGATGCGCGCGATACGCCGCTGCGGATGCCCGTGAGGTTGCTTCCCTTTTTTCTCACGAGGACCGTGAATGAACATCCGCTCGATATTCCGCCAAGGCTTTCCCGGCATGCTGCTGGCCGCATCGATGATTCCCGGCGACGCATCGGCCGCGCCGTCGCTCGCGGGGACATGGACGCTGGTCGCGGCGGACGTACAACATCCCGACGGCACGGTTGGCCGCGACTATGGCGCCGATCCGAAGGGGCTGCTGCTGATCGACGTGCACGGAAACTATTCGCTGCAGATCTTCAAGTCGGAGCGCCCGCGCTTCGCGTCGAACGACAAGGCGACCGGCACGCCGGACGAATTCCGTGACGCCGTGCTCGGGTCGAGCACTCACTACGGCACGCTGACCGTCGATCCCGCGAAACACAAGCTCGCGTTTCACATCGTCAATTCGTCGTACCCGAACTGGATCGGGCAAACACAGACGCGAAGCTATCAATTGAAGGACGGCGAGCTGAGCTACCGCGTGCCGCCGCGTGCGAACGGCGACATACCGATCTCGGTGTGGCGGCGAGTGGATTGAGGCGGGCGGGCGTCAAAGCCCCGGCAGCTGAATCTGCAGGCCGGCCGGGCGATGTTCGAGCACATTCGTGACTTCGTATTCGGTTTTTGCGCCGTCCGAGGTTTGCCACTGCTGCATGCGGACATTGCACACGAGCACGTCTCCCTTGCTGAAACTGATCTGGCTGTTGTTCACGCGCGACAGGAAGCCGGTGTCCGTGATCGCTGCGTGAATCGTCGACGTGCCGTCGTATAGCCGCCACTTGTTGTCGTCCTTGAATGCGAGCGACACGATCGAGAACGCCATCTTGCAATGCTCGTCGAGGATGAGCGAGTCGGCCGGTTCGGGCGCGTGAAACCATGCGATCTCGCTCCGGTCGACCGTTTCGACGATTTCCGTATCGGTGCCGACCGCAAACACCACGATGCCTTCGCGCGCGAGCGGGGCAAGCACGTGCTCGGTGGCGCGGCGAACGCCGACGTCGCGCAGCAGCGTGAGGACGGGCAGGTCGATTTCGAGGGTGTCGCCTTCGACATGCAGGATGGCGGTGTGGTCCTGCATCTGCACCTGCAGGATCTCGCGCCCGCGCAGCCATTTGAGGACGGCGAAGAGCCCTTTTCCCGCCTTCGGTGCGGCGATGCCGAGCGCGGTCAGGATCGTGACCGCATTGGCGAGCGCCGTGCCTTCGTTGCCGCTCAGCAGGTCGCGCATGCGGCCGAGCAGTGACGTCGCGAGCGTGAAGTCGATGCCGAAACTGCCGGTCTTGAAGCTGCCGCGCACGTTCACCTGCGGCCGCACCTGATCCCCGCACAGCGCGCGGGTCGAAGCGTCGAGCAGATCCCCGATGGCAAGCAGCGCGGGCGCGAGTTCGCGCACGTCCCTTTCCGACGATTCGAGCGCGGGCCCGTCGTAGGTGGCGCGAAAGCGGCTCATGGCGCAGAGGGGGCCGGGATCGGCCGGGCCGGTACGGTTTTCATGGCGTAGGGTCATGCGGAAAGTGGGCGGATGACGTGGACGATACCGGAAGCGGATGCTTTCGGATGTCTTTCATGCTAGATGCGATCCACCGACCGCAGGCGATTTTGGCCGTCCGGCCAAGACGACGTTCTGACGTGTCCCGGCCGTACCCGGCACACACCGAACTTTTCCGATCCTGGCCCGGTCACAACCGCCAGCGCGCGGGCGCGCCGGCGCCCCGCACGTGGTTCCGGCCCCGGTATTCCCCGGCCCGCCCCGCCCGCATATCATTCGCACATCGCGCGCCCGCCGACCGCAGGCGCAGCACACAGGGATTCTCGATGGACACCAAACGATCGCGGCGGGGCCTCGTCGCCGCGCTGCTCTGGGCGGCGCTGTATCTCGCGACCGGCTACATCTCGCACCAGTTCAACGGCCCCGTCCGGCTGACGGGCTACATCTGGCTGCCGGCCGGCGTGACGGTCGGCGCGTTCATGCTGCGGCCGATGCGCGAATGGCTGACGCTGGCCGGCGCATTCCTGGTCGGGCAGCTCGCGCTGAGCGCCATCGAACAGGCTAGCCTGATCAACGCGGTGCTGTTCACGGTCGACGAGGTCGGTGCGGCCGCGCTCGCGGTGTGGCTCGTCCAGCGCGTGCGCTTCTCGCTCGAAGGGCTGTATTTCCTGCGCTCGGTGATCCTCGCCGGCCTGATCGCGGGCGTGGTCGGCGCGATCGGCGGCGCGGCCTGGTACACGGTGGTCAAGGGCGCGCCGTTCTTCGACGTGTGGTCGGTGTGGGCCGCGTCCGATTTCGTCGGCGTGCTGCTGGTCACGCCGGTGCTCGCGTCATGGTCGCGCTTTCGCGCGCATCGCTCGGGCGATCACGAGCGCTTCGACCTCGTGCTCGGCATGGTCTCGTTCGTGCTGGTCGTGGGCGTCGCACTCGTGATCTTCGACGGCGACACGTCGCGGAAATTCGGCACCGGCGCGGGCTTCGCGCTGACGTATATCCCGTTGTTCCTCACCGTCGCGGTGACGCTGCTGCTCGGCGGCCGGGCGGGCTCGTCGTCGGTGCTGGTGCTCGCGCTGATCGTGATCGAGCAGACCGCGCAGGGCGACGGCCCGTTCGCGTCGTTTCACGAGCATTACGGTAGTGCGCTGCTCGAGGCGCAGCTTTATCTGGCGGTGGCGTCGCTGCTGGTGCTGACGGCGAGCACGCTGAAGACGACGCGCGAACGCGTGCACGAGCATGCGGCCGTCCTGCAGAACAACATGGAGCTCGCGCTCGCGAGCGCCGGCCAGATCGCGTACGTGCTCGACCCGGAATCGGGGCGGATCGAGTGGAGCGGCGACGTCGAGCGCGTGTTCGGCGTCGGCGTGGATGCATCGCAGATCGCGAGCGTGCCGCTCGTGCTCGAACGCGTGCAGCCGGGCGACCGCGATGCGCTGCGCGACTACTGGGATGCGGAGATCGCGGGCGAGGACCGCGCGTCGCTGTCGCTGCGCATCGTGCAGCGCGACGGCGGCACGCAGACGATCACCGATCATGGTGCGCCGCTGCTCGATTCGAATGTCGACGTGACGGTGGTGGCGGGTGTCTGGCAACTCGAACGCGTGTGGCCGACGGCGGACGAATGAGCGGACGCACGTCATGACGGGCCGCACGGGCGTCCTGCTGATCCACGGGCTCGGCGGCACGCAATACGATCTCGGTTCGCTGCACAAGGCGATGCGGCGCGCGGGCGCCGACACGCACATGATCACGCTGCCGGGGCACGGCACGCGCCCCGAGGATCTGGTCGGCGTGCGCGCGGAGGTGTGGCTCGATGCGGTGACCGAGCAGTATCGCGCGCTGGAAAACGAGTACGACACGCTGCATGTCGCGGGCATGTGCATGGGCGCGCTGGTCGCGCTGCTGCTGTGCCACCGCGTGCAGCATGCGCGCGGCCGGCTCGCGTTGCTGGCCACGCCGGTGTTCATCGACGGATGGTCGACGCCGTGGTACCGCGCGCTGCGGCACGTGCTGTACCGCGTGCCGGGTGTGGCCGAGCGGATGCGTGTGGAGGAAGGCGAGCCGTTCGGCATCAAGAACGCGACGATCCGCGCGATCGTGAAGAAGAAGTTCGAGCGCGAGGACAGTTTCCACTACGCATGGGTGCCGCTCGCATGCGTGCGGCAGGTCGACCGGATGCGCGACTGGGCGCTCGAGGCCGCGGCCGGCACGCCGTGCCCGACGCTCGTGCTGCATGCGCGCGAGGACGAACTGACGAGCCTGCGCTCGGCCGATTTCCTGCTGGAAAAGATGCCCGATGCGCGCGGGATCGTGCTCGAGAACAGCTATCACATGATCTGCGCGGACAACGATCGCGACGACGTCGCGCGCCACGTGCTCGACTTCTTCGGGTTCGATCCGGTGCATGCGGTGAGCCCGGCGATGGCGCGCCGGATGGGACGGCTGGAATCCTGACGGTGACGTGCGCGGCCCGGGATGCGCGAGATCCGCTGCCCCCGGTACGCATCGGGTCTTGCATGCGTACCGGGGCGTGGCGAATTCATGCCGTTTCCGTTTCCGTCGCGCGTCGCGCCAGCAGAGTCGATGCGGCCAACTGGGCGCGTACCGCATCGATGGCTGCGTCGCTCGGCGCAATGCCTTCGAGGTAGATGAAATCGACCGTCGACAGGCCGATGACGGACAGCACCTGCTTCAGGTACGGGGTCAGGAAATCGGGCTGCCGCGCCGCCGCGCCGGTGCAGATGCCGCCCGAGCGTACCAGCACGAGCACGGGTCGATCGGCGAGCAGGCCGAACTTGCCTTCCGGCGTGGCCGTGAACGTGCGGCCGATACGCAGCACGAAATCGATCCACAACTTCAGCGCGGCAGGTACCGTGAAGTTGTGCATCGGTGTGCTGATCAACACGCCGTCGCTGTGTTCCACTTCCGCGATCAGTTGTTCGGAGTACGCCAGCACGGGATCGGCATCCGGCTGCCTCGCGACCACGGCATGCGCATAGTCGGCCGATAGCGAAGGCAATCCGGGTTGACCGAGGCTGCGCGACACGACCCGCGCATCGGGGCGGGCCGCCCGCCATTGCGCGACGGCTTCGTGCGCAAGGCGTGCGCCCAGCGAATGACTGCCATGTGGACTGGCATCGACAAAAAGAAGGTTGTTCATCTGAGCGCCTGTAGTGACTGACTGAAATGCACGCCGCGGGACAGCAGCCCCTGGCGGAAATAGAAACGCTGCGCGAGCGCGTTGGAGAGCCCGGTATCGAGTACCAGGTGCCGGCAGCCGTGTTGCCGCGCGTCGTCGCGTACCGCATCGAGCAGCCGCTCGCCCAGCCGTTGACTGCGCGCGTGTTCGGTCGCGACCAGATCGTCGACGTAGACGAAACGCCCGTACAGCGTGTTTTCGAGGTGGCGGTATCCCGCCAGCGCGACGACCGCGCCGTCCGGGCTGCCGTGCCGTGCGGTCAGCAGCACATAGCCTTGTTCGGCCTGGCGGCACATCTGCCGCACGAACGCATCGACATCGGTCAGGTGCGGGCGTAGTTCTCGCATCACGTCGAACGTCGACCGGTAATCCGCGTCCGTCACGGCGCGTTTCAAATGGATCTCTGGCATCACGATTGCTCCACGGTAACGTCGCTACTGTACGAATCGGATGGCGTATCCTGAAGGTCCAAAAAGTGACTATTTGACTGGGACATGAAATTCGACGATCTGATGCCGGACCGTCATCTCGACATGCCGGTCTATCGGCAACTGGTCCGGCGCTTCCGCGAGGCGATCGAGACGGGCAAGCTGGCGCCGGGCAAGCGCGTGCCGTCGGTACGGAGCCTGGCCAGCGAACTCAATCTGGCACGCGGCACCGTCGAAGCGGCTTATCAGATCCTCATCGGCGAAGGGTACCTGGTCGCGCATGGGCCGGCCGGCACCGTCGTGTCGCCCCAGTTGCCGGATGGGCGGCAGCCGCGCGCCGCGGCGCCCCGGCCGGACGAACCGCCGCGCGGCGATCCGGCGGCGCGCGGGCCGAAGCCGTTCCAGATGGGCATTCCCGCGCTCGATGCGTTTCCGCGCATGCCGTGGATACGGCTCACCGGGCGTCATGTGCGGGCGATGGCGACCCCGTCGCTGGACTATGCACCGCCGCAAGGGCATGACGGGCTCAGGCGTGCGCTGTCCGCGTACCTCGGCGTGTCGCGCGGCATCGACTGTTCGGCCGGGCAGATCTTCATCACCGCGGGGTATCGCGGCGCGCTGGACCTGATCTGCCGGACCTTGCTGCGTCCCGGCGACGCCGGCTGGTTCGAGGATCCCGGGTATATCCACGCACGCCGCCTGCTCGAGCACGCGGGGATGCGGCTCGTGTCCGTGCCGGTCGACGACGACGGCCTGCGCGTGGAAGCGGGGCTGCGCCGGGCGGCCGATGCGCGTTTTGCCGTGGTGACGCCGACCCATCAAAGCCCGCTCGGTGTCGCGCTGTCGCTGCCGAGACGTCTTGCCTTGCTCGACTGGGCCCGGCAGCAACGGGCTTGGATCGTCGAGGACGATTACGACAGCGAGTTCCGTTACCACGGCCGCCCGTTGCCCGCGCTCAAGAGCCTGGATCGCTACCAGCGCGTGCTTTACACAGGATCGTTCAGCAAGGTGCTGTATCCGGGCTTGCGGCTGGGGTATCTCGTTGTTCCCGACGAGCAGGTCGCGGCCTTTCGCGACACCGCCGGCTGGCTCGGCGGTAGCGGCCAGATGCTGATGCAATCGGTCGTCGCTGATTTCATGGAGCAAGGGCATTTCGCGCGTCATCTGAAGAAGATGCGGGCGCTTTATGCCACCCGCCGCGCGTGGCTGATCGATGCGTTGGGTAAGGTCTTCGGTGATGCGCTGCACGTTCCGCCCCGCGCGGGCGGCCTGCACGTGGTGGCCTATTGGCGCACGGCGGTCGACGATCGCGCCGTCGCACGCATGGCCGACCTGCAGGGCTTTTCCGTTCAGCCGCTGAACAACTGGAGCCCGGGCGGCCGGATGCCGCCCGGCATGTTGCTCGGGTTCACGAACCTGACGTCGGCGCAGCAGGCGTTGACGTTGGTTCGACGCTTGTATCGGCTCGTTCGTGTGTGAACCGGGCGTGGTGGATGACGAACCCGCGGGGCGCCGGAGTACGTGCGGCTGGCGCCACGATTTTGCGATTGTGTGACAGAGTTACCGCGACTGTTCTACGCATGGTCGATAACACCCCGTGATGTCGTCGTCCGAGTTCGTGCCTCATGGGTGGCTGGCACCATGCTTTCCGCCTTTCGACCGAGCTGACTTAACTGGCCTGGTTCGCATCATCGGCGGCGGCTCTCGGCCACAAGCGGTCTTCCAACAGTTGGGGCTAGAACGTTGACACCAGGGCTCCACGGACGCATGCTCCAACGCAATCGCCCGCGATGTTCCGGTGAGAACCATCCGCGTTGCGATGCGACTGATCCTGCGAATCGGGAGTGGCAATGGCAAAAAGTCGGAAGCGGGTCTCCCAACGACGCACTGCGATACACGCGGGATTATGGGTGCCGCTTTATTTTGCGCTCGCACCTTGGGCGTCGCTCGCATCCCCTTGGCAAGACCTCGAAGTACTGGGAAAGAGGTTTCGCATTGAAATCGACAAGGCGTACCAGAAGGTCCCCAAAAGCGGCTCGACCCAAGAGATAGATAAAGCCGGGGACATTACTTGGCTCGCAGTGCGCTACATTCCGCTCGGAAGTTCATTTGACGACGCCGAAGTTATTCTTCGCGCCGCCGGATTTGCAGTCGGAGCACGGCCGGGACCAAACCAGCCGGGGAATCTACCGCATAGATATGATGTTGTTGCGCGGATAGAGCAGTACCGTACAAGCTTACTTTTCTCGCGCACCGACGTGTCCGTACTTCTTTCGCCCAAAGCTCCCGGCGATTTTCAAGATGGTGTTTCGGCGGTTTTCGCATCGTTTACGACGAGTTATTTGTAGCGAAATTGCGATGCCGCTACCCCGCCTCCGGTCGCCGTGCGATCCGCGCACGGGTGGCGGGCGACGCAAGACACGTAGCCACCGCTTCGTAGCCCGGCGCACCGGGGTACGGTGCGACGCGTGCCGGAGGGCTATGGTTCGCGGGACACAGAATGATCGCTTCATCGGGGCCGACGGCCGACAGATCCAGGATCGCCGACGAGCGGGTCAGCATGAACAGCGGGCGCATGCCGTCGGCTCTGGCGCGCTGGCGAAGGTACGCAATCAGCGCCGCCTGCGTCGGCTGGTCGAGATCCTGTTCGATCATGTCCACGACCAAAGCACCCACGCCGTCCGCCTCGAGGCCGGCGAGCAGCACGGTCAGCGCCGCAGACGCAGTGGTGCCTTCGTCCGCAAGCCGTGCCGACGTGCGTTCGACCCGCGCCTTCAGCGCCGGATCGGCCCGCAACGCGGCGAACGCCGCCGCGCCGCCGTCTTCCAGCCGGTCCAGCCCGATGAACGCGGCGCCGGGCAATGCGTCGGCCAGCCGATGCGCGAGACGGGTCTTGCCGCTGCCCAGCGAACCGATGATGTAGTTCAGCGGACGGATATCGCGAAATTCGAACCATTCGCCGTCCCACGGCCAAGGGAGGTTGAACGCAACGCCCGCGGCGGCCGGCGCGAGCAGGCGCGTCAGTTCGCCGTCGTCGGGCATGCGGCCGCGGGCAAGATCGGCGCGGATCGCGCGAACCTTGTCGACCTTGCCGACCAGATCCTGAATGCCGCGCCCGAGCGCCGCCTCATGCGTCGCCAGGGCGTCGCTCAGGCTGCGGGCGTCGCCGCCCAGCACGTTCGCGACCTGGGCCAGGCTCAAGCCGAGCGCGCGAAGCGCCGCGACTTCGGCCGCACGCGCCAGATCGTGCGGGCCGTAGGCGCGGTATCCGGCCACCGTTCGCCCGGGCGTGACCAGTCCTTGCCGCTCGTACAGCCGCAGCGCCTTGGCCGATACGCCAAGCCGCATCGCGGCTTCCGATGCGCTCAGGCCGCGCGTGACATCGCTCATGGGTCACCTTTCGGGTCGTCGATTCGTGATGACGAGCATAAAGGCGATCCCAAGGGCCGGGTCAAGCGCGTTCGCGTGTTGACGTGAATCGACGAAGACGCCGGCCGCGCCGCGCGTCAGTCAGTCGGCCGCCGCGAATTCGTCGCGCAGCGCGTGATACAGCCGCCGATACCGCGCCAACCGCCCCGCCAGCAGATCGACCATGGCGGCATCGGGCGCGACCGTCTCCGAGACGGGCGGTGCGACGCAGACTTCCGCGAGCGTGTCGTCCGTCGCGGCCAGGCGTGCCAGCCGCGCCGCGCCGAGTGCCGCACCGACCGCGCCGTCCGCATGGCGCTGCATCGCGAGCCCGGTCGCATTCGCGCACAGCCGCGCCCAGAACGCGCTCTTCGAACCGCCGCCGATGAACGACACCGCGTCGAGCGTCGTGCCGGCCGCACGCAGCGCGTCGTAGCCGTCGGCCATCGCGAACGCGACGCCTTCCATCACCGCGTACGCGAGATCGTCCGCGGTGTGTTCGTTGGACAGCCCGAAGAACACGCCACGCGCATGCGCGTCGTTGTGCGGCGTGCGTTCGCCACCGAGATACGGCAGGAACAGCGGCGCACGGGCCGGCTCCGCGCGTTCGGCGCGCGCGGCCAGCACGCCGGCGGTCGTGCCGTGCGCGCGCGCGAGCCAGTCGAGGCTCGCGGCGGCCGACAGGATCACGCTCATCTGGTGCCAGCGCCCTTCGACGCAGTGGCAGAACGCGTGCACGGCCGCATCCGGGTTCGGCGCGAAACGGTCATTACCGGCGAATAGCACGCCCGACGTGCCGAGCGACAGGAAGCCGCTGCCGGCGCCCGTGACGCCCATGCCGATCGCGGAGGCCGCGTTGTCGCCGGCGCCGCCGGCGATCGTCACGGGCCCCGCGATGCCCCATTCGCGCCGAAGCGCGTCGCGCAGCTGTGCGGCCGGTGCGTTGCCCTCGACGAGGCGCGGCATCTGCGCGCGCGTCAGCTCGGTCGCGGCGAGCATCCGGTCGGACCAGTCGCGGCGCGCGCAGTCGAGCCACAGCGTGCCCGACGCGTCGGACATCTCGGACACGAATTCGCCGGACAGGCGCCAGATCAGGTAGTCCTTCGGCAGCAGCACCTTGTGCACCGCGCGGAACACGGCGGGCTCGTATTTCGCGAGCCACAGCAGCTTCGGCGCGGTGAAGCCGGGCATCGCCATGTTGCCGGTGATCGCGCGCGATTCCGGCACCAGCGCCTCGAGCTCGACGCACTCGGTGCCGGCGCGCGTGTCGTTCCACAGGATCGCGGGGCGCAGCACCTGGTCCGCGCGATCGATCAGCGTCGCGCCGTGCATCTGCCCCGAGAGCGCGATGCCGCGCAGCGCGGCGAAGCCGGCCGGGTGTGCGGCGCGTACCGCCGCGATCGCGTCGAGCATCGCGTGCCACCACGCCTGCGGGCGCTGTTCCGACCAGTGCGGATGCGGGCGGCTGATCGACAGCGCGGCCGAGCCGGTCGCGAGCGGGGCCGAACGGGAATCGGTGAGGAGTACCTTGACCTCGGACGTGCCGAGATCGATGCCGAGAAATGTCACGTGTGAAGCATCCTGTCTGGGGCGCGCGGCGGCGTGCGTCGCGGGGGCGGCGCGTCGTCGCGGCCGTGCGGTTCGTTGAGCCGGTGCAGCGCGCGGAACCTCGACGGCGGCACCTGCTTCATCGCGAGAAACTGGCGGTTGAAATTCGACAGGTTGTTGAAGCCAACCCGGTAGCAGATGTCGGTCACCGTCAGGTCGGAAAACATCAGCAGCTCGCAGGCCTCGTTGATGCGCAGCCGGTTCAGGTAGCGCACGAACGACGAGCCGGTATGGCGGCGGAAAAACCGCGTGAAGGTGCTGACGCTCATCCCGGCGAACGCGGCGACGTCGGTCTCGCGCAGCATGCCGGGCAGGTTCTGCTGCAGGTACGACAGCACCTGGTTGATGGTCGACGACATGTAGTGCTGCGCGTCGCTGCGGTAGCCGGGGCCGGCGAGCACACGCCGCTCGCGGCACGACGACAGCCGGTCGAACAGCGACATCAGGATCTCGACGCGCCGGCAGCCGTGCGCGTTCGCGAGTTCGAGCATCAGCGGCGCGACGTCGCGGCCGACGCGGTCGGGAAACTGCACGCCGCGCGCCGCATCGTCGATCAGGTCGATCACCGGCTGCAGCTCGCTGAACGCGCCGACCATCTTCTCGATCGCATCGCGCGAGAACTGCAGCACGACGTCGCGCGACGGCACGCGTTCGCCGTCGGGGAGTTCGCTGACCCAGTTGTGCGGCAGGTTCGGCCCGGTGACGATCAGGTTGCCCGGGCCGAAATCGCCGATGTGATCGCCGACGAACATCTTGCCGTGCGACGACTGGATCAGATGAATCTCGTACTCGGGATGAAAGTGCCACTTCGCGACCGAGTGCGGATAGTCGTGGACCCACGCGCGGAACGATTCGTCGCGGTGGGTGGGAACGATCTCGAGATCCGGGTTCATCGTGTGCTCCGTCGGGGGCGTGCCGGCGTGCTACGAGCGGGACATCGACCAGCCCGTCGCGGCGGGCGGCGTGGTGCGCGTCGCGGCTGCCGGCGGCGCCGCGTGCGCGGTCGGGTTCGCGTCCGGCAGCGTGACGTTGCGCTCGGTGCCGGCGTCGAACAGATGCAGGGCTTCTTCGTCGAAGCGGAACGCTACCACGGCCCCCGGCGCCGGGGCCATCGGGGCCGGCACGAGGGCCGCGCACGGCTGGCCGTGCCAGTCCAGCGTGACGAGCGCCTCGGCGCCGAGCAGCTCGACGAGTTCGACCGTGCCGGTCAGCGCGAGCGTGCCCGGGGTCGGATCCGCTTCGGTGACGAGCCGCAGGTGGTTCGGCCGGATCGCGGCCTTCACCTGCTGGCCGTCGTGCAGCGGGGCGAAGCGTGGCGACGCGAGCGGCCAGCGCGCGCCGTTGCAGTCGAGCAGCACGTTCGCGCCGAGGCGCTCGATCGTGCCCGCCGCGAAGTTCATCGCCGGCGTGCCGACGAAGCCGGCGGCGAACACCGTGTGCGGCTGCCCGTACAGCTCGGCCGGCGTGCCGATCTGCTCGATGTGGCCGCCGCGCATCAGCACGACGCGATCGGCGAGCGTCATCGCCTCCAGTTGGTCGTGCGTGACGTACAGCGTGGTCGTCTTCAGCCGACGATGCAGCCGCTTGATGTCGCCGCGCAACTGCGTGCGCAGCTTCGCGTCGAGGTTCGACAACGGCTCGTCGAACAGGAACACGGCGGGCGTCTTGATCATCGCGCGCGCGATCGCCGCGCGTTGCTGCTGGCCGCCCGACATCGCACGCGGGCGGCGGTCGAGCAGCGCGTCGAGGCTCAGGATGCGCGCGACGTCGCGCACGCGGCGGTCGATCTCGTCGGCCGGCACCTTCAGGCGCCGCAGGCCGAACGCGATGTTGTCGTACACCGTCATGTGCGGGTACAGCGCGTAGTTCTGGAACACCATCGCGACATTGCGCTCGCGCGACGGCAGGTCGTTGACGACCGCGTCGCCGATCACGAGCTCGCCGCCGGTGATCGCCTCGAGGCCCGCGATCATCCGCAGCATCGTCGACTTGCCGCAGCCGGACGGGCCGAGCAGCACGATGAATTCGCCGTCGGCGATCTCGAGGTCGAGCGGGTGCAGCACGGCGGGGCCGCCGTCGTAGTGCTTCGACAAACCTTTGCAGGTGATCTGGGCCATGGTTTAGGGCGTGTCCACGCTAATAACGGGCTTGCGCTGGCCACCAGAAGGGCCGAGCGCGAGGATTGCGACGAAGCGAATACTCGACGTATTCGCGAGGAGCATGACGCGGCGCTCGGCCCTTCTGGTGGCCAGCCCCACGAATGCATTTTTCAAACAGGGGAACGTGCCTTTCCGCCCACATTGCGGCGTCGTGCGTCGCTTGTTTGGCACGGCCAAACGGCGCTCCTTACTCCTTGCACTGCGGGCGGAAAGGCACGTTCGCAAGCCCGTTATTAGCGTGAACACGCCCTAATCCATTTCGATCTGAATCTTGACGTCGCGCGGGTGGCCGCTCGCCGCTTCCTCGAACGCGCGCACGCCTTCGGAAAACGGGAACGTGCGCGAGATGAACGGCTTCACGTCGATCGCACCGGACGCGATCAGCGCGAGCGCGCGCGGAAAGATGTTCGCGTAGCGGAACACCGATTCGATGCGGCCTTCCTTCGCCTGCAGCGCGACCACGTCGAGCGGCACCGGGGCGACCGGCATCCCGATCAGCACCGCGCAGCCTCCCGGGCACATCAGGTCGACGAGGCCCGCATACGCGTTCGCGCTGCCGCTGGCCTCGAACACGACGTCCGCGCCCCAGCCGTCCGTTGCCTGGGCCACCACGTCGGCGAGCGACTGTGTGCGCACGTCGACGGTCGTGACGGCACGGTTGTCGGCGAACAGCGCGAGCTTGTCGGGCACGACGTCGGCGAGGATCACGCGCGCGGCGCCGCCGGCGAGCGCGGCGAGCGCCGTCATCGCGCCGATCGTGCCGGCGCCGATCACGACCGCGAGGTCGCCCGGCTTCATCGCCGCCTTCTTCGCGGCCTGCAGGCCGATCGACAGCGGCTCGACGATCGCGCCTTCGGCGAACGACACGGTGTCGGGCAGCCGGTACGTGAACGCGGCCGGATGCACGACGTACGGCGTCAGGCAGCCGTGGATGGGCGGCGTCGCCCAGAAGCGCACGTCGGGATCGAGGTTGTAGAGCCCGCGCAGCGTCGCGGGCGAATCGAGGCGCGGCACGCCGGGCTCCATGCATACGCGGTCGCCGACGCGCAGATGCGTGACGCCGGCGCCGGTCTCGACGACGGTGCCGGACGCCTCGTGGCCGAGCACCATCGGCGCGTCGACGCGAAACGGGCCGATCCCGCCGTGCACGTAGTAATGCACGTCGCTGCCGCACACGCCGACCGTATGCACCTTGATCCGGACGTCGCCAGGGCCGACCGCCTGCGGCAGGTCGATGTCGCGCAGCGCGAGTTCGCGCGTGCGTTCGAGTACGAGTGCTTTCAACACATCCTCCTTATTTTCCCTTGACCATCGAATTGAGCAGGCGGCTCAGCATGCCGACGAACACGAGCGGCGGCAGCGCGAGCAGCACCGTCGACGCGTTGATCACGCCCCATGGCACTTCCTGGCCGAGCGACGTGAACGCGGACGCGACCACCGGCAGCGTCGCGCTGCGCGACGACGTCAGCGCGAGCGCGATCATCAGTTCGTTCCACACCAGCACGAAGCTGAACACGATGCCGCCGAGCAGCGTGCTCGCACATACCGGCAGCGCGATATGCCAGAACACCGCGTACGGGCCGTAGCCGTCGAGCGCGGCGGCTTCCTCGATCTCGCGCGGCAGCCGGCGGAACACGGGGATCGACAGCCACGTGATGGTCGACAGCGTGACGAGCAGGTACGTGACGATCATCGACAGCTTCGTGTCGTACAGCCCGAGATCGACCCAGATCGCGATCAGCGGCAACGCGACCGCGACGGGCGGCAGGAAGCGCAGCGACAGCAGGAAGAACTGGATGTCGCGCTTGCCGCGTATCGGGTAGCGCGCGATCGCATACGCGGCCGGCACGCCGAGCACCGCGCCGATCAGCACGGCCGCGCCGACGATCGCGATGCTGTTGCCGAGCCCGATCAGCACCTCGGGGCTCGACAGCACCTGCTCGTAGTTCGCGAGCGTCGGCGTGAAGATGAAGCGCGGCACGGGCGTGACGATGTCGAGCAGGTGCTTGAGCGAATTGAGCACGGCCCAGAACAGCGGGAACGCGGCGACGAGCAGGATCGCGCCGGCGATCGCGACAGTCGTTGCGGTCGAAACGGTCGAGGCGGTGCCGCGGCGGGCCATCAGTCGTCCCATTTGTTGACCCTCTTCCAGATGAGCGTGAAGACGAGCGTGGTCGCGACCATCATCAGCACGGCCATGCCCGACGCATAGGACACCTTGCCGGCGAGGCCGATGCCCTGCTGGTACGCGTACAGGTCGAGCGTTTCGGTCGCGATGCCGGGGCCGCCCTTGGTCATCACGTAGATCAGGTCGAACGAGCGCAGCGATTCGACCATCTTGATGAACACGAGGCTCACGAGCGGCGCCTTAAGCATCGGCAACGTGATGTACGCATGCACCTGCCACGTCGTCGCGTAGTCGAGCCGCGCGGCTTCGAGCGGCTCGGGCGGCAGCGTCTCCAGCAGCTTCAGGATCACGACCGCGAAGAACAGCCCCCATTGCCACACGTCGACCAGCGCGACCGCGTACAGCGCGAGATGCGGATCGGCGAGGAACGCGGTGTTCTCGATCCCGAGCATGCCGAGCAGCCAGCTCAGGATGCCGGTGAGCGGCGCGTACATGAACTTCCAGATGAACGCGGCCGATACGCGCGGCAGCAGCACCGGCATGATCAGCACCAGCGACGCGAGGCGGCGCCAGCGGCCGTGCACGCGCTCGAACAGGAACACGGCCAGCGCGACCCCGACCAGCACCGCACCGGCCACCGTGACGACTTCCCACAGCACCGACACCTCGATCGCGTTCAGGAAGCGCCGGTCGGACGCGAGCCGGATGAAGTTGCGCAGGCCGACGTATTCGCTGTCCGGATAGCGCAGCACGCGGTTGCGCAGCGCGAGGTTGATCGCGGCGACGGTCGGGACGAGGCTCAGGACGGCGAGCAGCGCGAGCGTCGGTGCGAGGAACACCCACGGCAGGCTGGTGCGGTCGCGACGTGCGCGGCCGCGCCGGGCGGACGGTGCGGAAGGCGGGGCAGGGGCCGGACGGACGCCGAGCGCGCGTCCGTCGGCGCCGTCATTTGCGAGCGCCATGTTCGAGCGCGTCCTTCGCGTACTGGTCCGCGTCGTCGAGCGTGCCGCGCACGTCCGTCTGCGTGCCGGTGAACACCTGCTCGAGCGCGATGCCGAGGTTGTCGCCGATATCCGGCCACTGCGGCGTGCGCCAGATCGTCACCTGCGTGACCGGGTTGGTGTCGTTCAGCCCGGCCTGGATCTGCGGCGCGACGTGTTGCTTGAAGTACGGGCTGGCGATCGTGCTCGACCGGTTGTAGTCGCTGAACACGCCGTTGCGCAGCCGCGCCTGCTCCTGGTCCTTGCTGGTCGCCCACGCGATGAAGCGGCCGGCGGCCATCCGCGTGCAGTCGTCCTTCGCGCCGACCGCCGAGATCGCGAAGCCGTGGCCGTAGGCGGCCGACGGCAGAGGGGCGGGCGGGCGCGTGTAGCCGACCTTGCCGGCCACGCTCGACTTGCTCGCATCCTCCATCCAGTCCGCGAACGGCGTCGATTCGATCATGAACGCGACCTTGCCCGAGCGGAACGCTTCGAGCGCGTTGCTCCAGTCGTAGGTTGCCGCGCCCGGCGGCGCGTACTTGAACAGGTCGCCGTAGAGCTGCGTGGCCTTCACGGCGGCCGGCGAATTGAACGCGGGCTGGCCGCCCTTGTCGGTCCAGGCGCCGCCCATCCCGAGCATGAACGGCGACCAGCGCCACACGTTCATCCCCGAGCCGCGCTGGCCGCGCGCGACCCAGCCGTACAGCTTCGGCGGCGCGTTGAGCTTCTTGATCGCGGCGACGAGCTGGTCGAGCGTCTTCGGCACCGGGATGTGTGCGGCGTCGAGCAGGTCGCGGCGGTAGAACAGGAAGTCGCCGCCGCCGATCAGCGGCGCGAAGTACGCGACGCCGTTGTAGCTCGCGACCGCGCGGCGGCCGGGCAGGAAGTCGTCGTAGTCGTATTCCTTCGGGTAGTACTTGAGGAGCGGCACGATCCAGTTGGCCGATGCGAATTCGGCGACGTTCGCCTCGTCGACGTAGTAGATCTGATACGAGCCCGCGCCGGTCGACGCGTCGAGCCGCGATTTCGCGCGGCGGTCGTTTTCGCCGAAATAGCTGATCTCGACCTTGGTGCCGCTCTTCTTCTCGTAGTCGGCCAGCGATTTCTCCATCACCGACAGGCCGAGGCTCTTCTGCGCGAGCACCCGAAGGGTCGGCACCTTGCAGACCTGCGCGGCCGCGACGCCCGGCAGACAGGCGCCGAGCAGCAAGCCGGCTGCGACGATTCGCATCTTGTTCACCCGTGTCTCCTTGATTCTGCTTGTTCGAATGCCGTCGATGACGGCAGGAACAATGGTGTGACGGGGGCGATGCGGGCACCACATCAAAAGAAAACGCCAACCGATACTTTTTGCTCAAGGTTGGTCGTGCGATGCACAAAATGTGGTGGTGGGGGGTGGGCCGGCTGGCGGCGCGGCGCAGGCAGCGTCGCGCCTTCGCCGATGCCGAGCAGCAGCCGCGCGGCGAACAGCAGCCCGAGGCTGTGCACGAGCCCGGTGGTGAAGGTGGAGACGACCCAGATCAGCCCGCAGCCGATCAGCGTGATGCGGGCGCCGAACCGGTCGGCGATCCAGCCGCCGCCGATCTGGCAGATTGCATACGAATACGCGAACGCGGAGAATGCGACGCCAAGTTCGGTATTCGACAGGCCGAGTTCGGCCTTGATCGCGCCGGCCGCGGTCGCGAGATTGACGCGGTCGACGTAGAGGATGAACGAAAGCGCGCACAGCAGCCACAGCGTGTGGCGCCGTTGACGGGGGTCGTTGGGCATGTGTCTCACTCCATTCTCGTGCGCGGCGTGACAATGACGCCGCGTTCACTGGTCGGGCCAGCATCGCGCGGCGGCGGAGACACTGTCTAATGAATCTTTGGGATCAATCGATAACCCCAGGTATTCATTTCCGTTTCAGCGGCATCAGCCGCATCATCCGCAGCAGCCGTACCCGACGCAACGGAGCACCACAGGTGAAGAATTGACCGACGACGAAGAACTTTCACTCCGCCGCGAGAGCCGCTTCTGGGACTTGCCGCCGGTGAAATGGTGGATCCGCGGGCATGGCCGCGACGGCTATTCGTTCCGTCTGCTGCTGTGGCCGCCGGTGATCGTGTTCGTGCTCGAATTCGTCTGCGTGCTGTTCGACGCGCTGTACACCGCCATCGGCATCAGCGCCGTCGCGACGCTGTTCCTCGGCTTCGCCGGATACCACGGCGCGCGGCGCGAATGGCTGGTGCCCGCCGCGACCACGCGCGCGCTCGTGAAGGCGCGCATGAAGAAGGCGGCCGAACGGTTCTCGTCGCTTGGCGTGGGCGCGACCGTGCTCGCGATCTTCGTCGCGGCGACCTCGCTGTCGCTCGTGCTGTCGGGTCAGCCGGTGCTGGACACCGCCTGGAAGGACGCGGTGTCGATCTTCATCGCGCTGGTGTTCCTGCCGGTGTACGTGTCCGGCGCGGTGCGCAAGCTGGCGATCGCGCGGATCGAGGAACTGGAGGCGCTGCGCAACGCGACCCTCGGCACCCGCCTGAAATTCGACCGGGCCGGTGCGGTGCGCGCGGTCGTCGTGCAGGGCGCGGCGGGGAACGGAACCGTGTCCGTGCGGGAGTACACGGTGCTCGGGTTCAGCCCGCCACTCGAACAGGTCGGGCGCGAACCGGGCGCGTGACGGTTGAAGCGGACATAAAGGTGCAGTAAAGGCGGCGTCTCAAGCCGGAAAGCGCGCGTTTTCCGGCGCCGGCACGAGGTTGTCGGGCCACTGCACTTCGAACCGCGTGCCGCCCGCGCCGGTCGGCACGCAGACGGCTTCGCCGTGATGCGCATGGGCGATCGCCGCGACGACGGCGAGCCCGAGGCCGCTGCCGCCGGGCTGCGACTCGTCGACGCGCCGAAACGCCTTGAACACGTGCGGCGCGAAATCGGCCGGGATGCCGGGGCCGTCGTCCTCGACGCGCAGCCGGCACATCCCTGCCTCGATGCGCGTCTGGATCCGGATCGTGCCGGGCACCGCGTGGCGGCGCGCGTTTTCCAGCAGCGCGAGCAGCGCCTGACGAATCCGCACCGGGTCGCAGCGCATGCGCCGCGGGTCGAGATCGAGCACCGGATGCTGGCCGGCGGCCTGCAGCGCATGGGCGAACACGTCGACCACGGCGCGCACGTCGGCGGCAAGGTCGGCGTCGCGGATCTCGATGCTCAAGTGGCCTCCATCCGCGAGGCTGACCACGCGCAGATCCTCGATCAGCCGCGTCAGCCCTTCGACCTGCGTGAGCAGGCTGCGGAACTGCGCTTCGTCGGGCTTGAACACGCCCTCGGCGAGCCCCTGCAGGCGCCCGCGCAGCACCGTGACGGGCGTGCGCAGCTCGTGCGCGATCGCGGCGTTCCAGATCGCCTGCTCGTTGGTCACGCGTTGCAGCTCGTCGGCGAGCGCATTGAAGTTGTCGGCGAGCAGCGCGGCTTCGTGCAGCGAGCGGTCGCCTGCGACCGCTCGCGCGTCGAGATCGCCGCGCGCGACGCGGCGGATACTGTCAGTAACCGAATTGAGCGGCACGAGGATGCGGCGCGCGAGATTGACGGCGACCGCGACCGACAGTGCGAGGCCGACCGACGTGGTCGCGATCAGCCACAGCCATTCCGGCGCGGTCGGCAGCCAGTCCTTCGTGTTGAAATGCGCGGGCCAGTAGTTGAACGCGACGTAGTAGAAGAGGGTGGCGGTGAGCACCATCAGCAGCGTCACGCCGAACACCATCCCGGCCATCGTCAGCGCGATCTGCCGGCTCAGGCCGTCGAGTTTCACGTCAACTCCAGAGCTTGTAGCCGACGCCGCGCACGCTGACCGGCACGCCTTGCACGCCGAGGTCGTCCAGCTTCTTGCGCAGCTTGCTGACGTGGCTGTCCACCGTGCGTTCCAGCGCGTCGCCTTCCGGCAGGCAGGTGGCCATCAGCTCGGCGCGGCTGAACACACGCCGCGGCGCGCGCGCGAGCTGCGCGAGCAGCTTGAACTCGGTGAGCGTCAGCACGAGCGTGTGCCGTTCGCTGCCCACTTCGAGCGTGGCTTCGTGGCGTTCGAGATCGATCTCGAACGGCGCGACCCGCAGCACGCGCTGCTCTTCCTGGCGGGAGCCGGCCATCGAACGGCGCAGCACCGCCTGCGCACGCGCGACGACTTCGGCGGGATTGAACGGCTTCACCACGTAGTCGTCGGCGCCGATGCGCAGGCCGGTGAGCTTGTCGATGTCCTGGTCGAGCGCGGTCAGCATGATCACGGGCGTGTCGCCGCGATGACGGATTTCGGCGAGCACCTTCCAGCCGTCGACGTGCGGCATCTGCACGTCGAGCAGCACGAGGTCGGGCTTGAGCTGCAGGTGCAGTTCCAGTGCGCGGCGTCCGTCGGCCGCGTGCACGGTGCGCAGGCCGCCACGTGCGAGATAGGCGGTCAGGATCTCGGCGATCTCGGGTTCGTCTTCGGCGATGAGGACGAGCGCCTGGGCGTCCTGGCCGGCGCTGGAAGGGGGCGGGAGATCAGGCAGGGCCATTCGTGTGAGTCCATCGGGGTTTCCATCGAGTCGCCATACTACCGCATGGGAAACGCCGTCGAGCAGAGGTGGGGCGGGGGTGCGCGGCGGCGCGCTTACCGATGCGCGTCGAACGCGGACACGATCTCGTCGATCGTCGCGCGGATGCGCGCGGTGTGGCGCAGGTCGCGGTGCGTGACGAGCCAGACCTCGTAAGGCGCTTCCCGCGTCTGCGCGGGCCAGATGCGGGCGAGGCCGTCGCGTTCGCCCATGTGTACCGGCACTTCGCCGATGCCGAGGCCCGAGCGCAGCGCGGCACGCATCATCAGGCTCGAATTCATCCGCCCGACGATGCGGCCTGCGTCGATCGGCTCGCCGGCGATCGCCGGCTTGCGGCTCGCGTCGACATACGGCTGGTAGACGACCAGGTCGTGCCCCGCGAACGCACTGCCGCGCACGGGCTCGCCATGCCGGTGCAGATAGTCGTGCGAAGCGAACAGGCCCATGTCCCAGCGGGCGAGGCGGCGCGCGACGAGATCGGGGTTGTCGGGCCGCACGGTGCGCACCGCGATGTCGGCCTCCCGTTTCGCCAGGTTCAGGATTTGCGTCGACGTGTTCAGCGACACGCATACGTCGGGATGCTTCGCATGCAGCCGCGCGATCGACGGCATCACGAATTCGATCGCGAGCGCATCGGTCGTCGTGATCTTCACTTCGCCGGCGAGCCGCCGGTCGACGCCCTGCGTCAGCCGGACGAGCTCGTGCGCATGCTGCTCCATCGCCTCGGCGGCGCGTAGCGCCAGCGCGCCGACCGGTGTGGTCAGGTAGCCCTTCGACGAGCGCAGGAACAGCGTGGCGCCGAGCATGTGCTCGAGTTGCGCGAGCCGGCGCCCGACCGTCGCCTGGTCGACCCCGAGCGTTTGCGCCGCGCGGCGCAACGTGCGTTCGCGATGAATCGCGAGGAACACGCGTGCGTCGTCCCAGTTCATCGATGGTGCTGACTGATGCATTTTTGCATTCCTCGTTCGGCAATTCACTGCGTGCCCGCGCGCGGCACCGTCCCTAGACTGTCTTCACACCCATTGCGATGCCGCGATTCGAGGAGGTTCCGCGAATCGGCCGCGCATCGACGAACGCTGAGGATCATATCGTGACTGATGACGTGAAAACCCTGCCCGCCCGCATGACGGCGATCGAAATCGTGCGTCCCGGCGGCCCCGACGTGCTCGTGCCGACCACGCGTCCCGTGCCGTCGCCGGGCCACGACGAAGTGCTGATCCGCATTCATGCGGCCGGCGTGAACGGCCCCGATGTATTCCAGCGCAAGGGGCTGTACGACCCGCCGCCCGGCGCGTCCGACATTCCCGGTCTCGAGGTGGCCGGCGAAGTCGTCGCGGTGGGCCGCGACGTCACGCGCTTCGCGATCGGCGACGAAGTCTGCGCGCTGCTTCCGGGCGGCGGCTACGCGGAATACGCGGTGGCGAACGAGAGCAATACGCTCGCGATTCCCGACGGCCTCGACATGACGGAAGCCGCGGCGCTGCCCGAAACCTTCATGACGGTCTGGCTGAACCTGTTCCAGCGCGGCGGGTTCGCGGCCGGCGACAGCGTGCTGATTCACGGCGGCGCGTCGGGCATCGGCACGACCGCGACGATGCTGGCGAAGGCGTTCGGCGCGTCGACCCTCATCACCACGGTGGGCTCGGACGCGCAGCGTGACGCGAGCCTGCGGCTCGGCGCGGATCTCGCGATCGAATACCGCAACGAGGATTTCGTCGATGCGGTCAAGCGCTTCACCGACGGCAAGGGCGTCGACGTGATCGTCGACATCATCGCCGGCGACTACGTCGCGCGCAATTTCGCGGCGGCCGCGATGAACGGCCGCATCGTCCAGATCGGCGTGATCAATGGGCCCGCGAAGGAGCTCGACCTGTTCCCGATGCTCACCAAGCGTCTCACGCACATCGGCTCGACGCTGCGCTCGCGTACCTATGCGGAGAAGGCGCAGCTCATCCGCGAGCTGGAGGAAGCCGTGTGGCCGCTGATCCGGCAGGGCACGGTGAAGCCGCAGGTCTACCAGACCTTCGATCTGCGCGACGCGAGCGCGGCGCACGCGCTGATGGATTCCGGCCGCCACATCGGCAAGATCGTGCTGCGCACGCCGGCTTTCGCCGCAGACGGCAAGCATTCCGCATGACCGGGCCGCGCTTCAGCCCGGCAGACGTCGGGGCTGACACGCATCGCATGCGGTGCGCGTCATGCCCGTGAATCGACTGCCGGCCCTCCCGGCGCGTGGATGCGCACGTTCCGGGATGGCCGGCAGCGATTGTTTCAAACGGGCCTCTGCACGCCCGGCTGGCGCGCCGCTGCGTCAGATCTGGCCCATCAGCACCAGTATCACGACGATGACGACGACCAGCCCGACGGTGCTCGAGGGCCAATAGCCCCAACTTCGGCTGTGGGGCCATGCAGGAAATGCACCGATGAGTAGGAGAATCAGAATGATGATAAGGATCGTACCGAGCATCGCACTCCTCCTGGAACGGATTGGACTTTGCGGTTCTCCCGCCGAGTGCGAGGCGAGCAATGCGCGTGCCGCGACGGCCCGTGCCGAGCAGCGGCAAGGCCCGCAGTGGGGAGGATTCACGAAATGAATACCCCCGGATTCAGAAAATAAAGTTTAAAAATGCGTCCCCGCCCCCTATGCTGAATCCTTCTGATCTGGCGGGCATGCGATGGCTGAACTTTTTCTGGTACGGCACGGGCAGGCGTCCTTCGGCACGGACGACTACGACCGGTTGTCCGCGTCGGGCGCGCAGCAGGGCGTCTGGCTCGGCGAATACTTCGCGCAGCAAGCGCTCACATTCGACCGCGTGATCTGCGGCACGCTGAACCGCCACGCGCAGACGGTCGACGCGATCCTGCGCGGGATGGGCCGCGAAGGCGCGCCGGTCGACCGCCACCCGGGCCTGAACGAATACGACTTCCACGGGCTGTTCGCGGCCGCCGCGCACGACTACCCCGACATCGCCCGCCTCGCGGCCGGCTCGATGAAAGAGCATTTCCGCGCGCTCCGGCAGGTGCTGCAGCTCTGGTCGGAAGACAAGCTCGGCGAGTCGGCCCCCGAGACCTGGGCGCACTTCCAGCAGCGCGTGGCCGAGGCCCGCGCGGCGATCCGCCACGGCGGCGGCCAGCGCGTGCTGGCGGTGAGCTCCGGCGGCCCGATCGCGGTCACCGTGCAGCAGGTGCTGGCCGCGCCGCCGTCGAGCGCGATCGCGCTGAACCTGCAGATCCGCAACAGCAGTCTTTCGCAGTTTTTCTTCAATGCCGATGCGTTCCACCTCGCGTCGTTCAACGGCATCCCGCATCTGGAGGATCCCGAACGACACGCGCTGCGAACCTACGGCTGACCCACGAACGATCGCGACGATGACGAACCCTACCCAGCAACTCGACGTAGCCCGCCTCACGCGCTATCTGGAAGCGCACGTGCCGGGCTTCGAAGGCCCGGTCGACACGGAGAAGTTTGCCGGCGGCCAGTCGAATCCGACTTTCCTGCTGCACGCGAAGAGCGGCCGCTACGTGCTGCGCCGCCAGCCGCCGGGCGAACTGCTGAAGTCCGCCCATGCGGTCGACCGCGAATTCCGCGTGCTCACCGCGCTGTCGGGCACCGCGGTGCCGGTCGCGCGTCCGGTTCACCTCTGCGAAGACCGCGACGTGATCGGCAGCCTGTTCTACGTGATGAGCTACGAGGACGGCCGGATCTTCTGGGATCCCGCATTGCCGGAGCTGCCGAAGGCCGATCGCGCGGCCTGCTACGACGCGTTGCTGCAGACGATGGCCGCGTTGCACGACGTCGATGTCGAGGCAGTGGGCCTCGCCGACTACGGCCGCCCCGGCAATTACTTCGAGCGCCAGATCGGCGTGTGGACGAAGCAGTACCGCGCGGCGGAAACCGAGCGCCTCGACGCGATGGAAACGCTGATCGACTGGCTGCCGAAGGCGTGCCCGGAGGACACGGGCCGGCCGACGCTGGTGCATGGCGACTTCCGGATCGACAACCTGATGTTCGCGCGCGACAGCTATCGCGTGCAGGCCGTGCTCGACTGGGAGCTGTCGACGCTCGGCAATCCGCTCGCCGACCTTGCGTATCTCTGCATGTGCCTGCGGCTGCCGTCCGGCGGGCAGGTGCGCGGGCTCGCGGGCCAGGATCGCGCCGAACTCGGCGTGCCGGACGAAGTGGCGATCGTCGCGCGCTATTGCGAACTGCGCGGCATCGAGCCGATCCGCGACTGGCACTTCTACCTCGCGTTCAGTTTCTTCAGGCTCGCGTCGATCGCGCAGGGCGTGAAGGCGCGCGCGCTGCAGGGCAATGCGTCGAGCGAGCAGGCGCTGCGCGTCGGCGCGATGACCGGGCGGCTCGCCGAGCTGGCCGTCGGCGTGATCGACGCGCATCGCTGAAGCGGCCGGTTTCGCCGGGCAGCGGCAGGACACCACATCAATGGAGGAGCACAGCAACATGGCAACGAATCTATTCGACCTGACGGGCAAGATCGCCCTGGTGACGGGCGCGAGCCGCGGCATCGGCGAGGAAATCGCGAAACTGCTCGCGGAGCAGGGCGCGCACGTGATCGTGTCGAGCCGCAAGCTCGCCGACTGCCAGACCGTGGCCGACGAGATCGTCGCGGCAGGCGGCCGCGCCGAGGCGCTGGCCTGCCACGTCGGGCGGCTCGAAGATATCGCCGCGACGTTCGAGCACATCCGCGGCAAGCACGGCCGCCTCGACATCCTCGTGAACAACGCGGCCGCGAACCCGTATTTCGGGCACATCCTCGATACCGACCTCGCCGCGTACGAGAAGACGGTCGACGTGAACATCCGCGGCTACTTCTTCATGTCGGTCGAGGCCGGCAAGCTGATGAAGACGCACGGCGGCGGCGCGATCGTCAACACGGCGTCGGTGAACGCGCTGCAGCCGGGCGACCGGCAGGGCATCTACTCGATCACGAAGGCCGCGGTCGTCAACATGACGAAGGCGTTCGCGAAGGAATGCGGGCCGCTCGGCATCCGCGTGAACGCGTTGCTGCCGGGTCTCACGAAGACGAAGTTCGCGGGCGCGCTGTTCGCCGACAAGGAGATCTACGAGACCTGGATGGGCAAGATTCCGCTGCGCCGCCATGCGGAGCCGCGCGAAATGGCCGGCACGGTGCTGTATCTCGTGTCGGACGCGGCGAGCTACACGAACGGCGAATGCATCGTCGTCGACGGCGGCCTGACGATCTGAGCGCGCGATGAAGATCGACAGCTATGCCGGGCAAGCCGTGATGATCACCGGCGCCGCGAGCGGCTTCGGCGCGTTGCTCGCGAGCGAACTGGCCGCGATGGGCGCGCGCGTCGCGCTCGGCGACCTGAACGCCGACGCGCTCGAACGCGTGGCCGCGCCGCTGCGCGCGGCCGGCGCCGACGTGATCGCGCAACGCTGCGACGTGCGCGTCGAGGCGGAGGTCGCATCGTTGGTGCAGGCGGCGGCCGAGCGTTTCGGCCGGCTCGACGTCGGCATCAACAACGCGGGCATCGCACCGCCGATGAAGGCGCTGATCGACACCGACGAAGCCGATCTCGACCTGAGCTTCGCGGTGAACGCGAAGGGCGTGTTCTTCGGGATGAAACACCAGATCCGCCAGATGCTCGCGCAGCGCGCCGGCGTGATCCTGAACGTCGCGTCGATGGCCGGGCTCGGCGGCGCGCCGAAGCTGGCGGCCTACGCGGCGTCCAAGCATGCGGTGGTCGGGCTCACGAAGACGGCGGCCATCGAATACGCGCGCCACGGCATCCGCGTGAATGCGGTATGCCCGTTCTACAGCACGACGCCGATGGTCACCGACAGCGATCTCGGCGATCGCCAGGATTTTCTCGCGCAGGGCTCGCCGATGAAGCGGCTCGGCCGGCCCGAGGAAATCGTCGCGACGATGCTGACGCTGTGCGCGAAGGAAAACACTTATCTGACCGGGCAGGCCGTCGCCGTCGACGGCGGTGTCTCGGCCTTCTGACCGAACCGGACGAACGGAATCGAGGAGTCGATCATGGATTTTGGCTACACCCCGAAAGTGGAAGAACTGCGCAGCCGCGTGCGCGCGTTCATGGACGTACACATCGTGCCGCGCATTCGCCAGTGGAACGAGGAAGTGCATGCGGGCAAGTATCCCGTGTCGTTCATGGAGGAACTGAAGGCGCGCGCGAAGGCGGAAGGGCTGTGGAACCTGTTCCTGCCGCACCTGAAGGACGACGAGCCCGGCATGGGCCTGACGAACCTCGAATACGCGCCGCTCGCCGAGATCATGGGGCGGGTGGCCTGGGCGTCGGAAGTGTTCAACTGCAGCGCGCCGGACACCGGCAACATGGAACTGCTGCACATGTTCGCGACGCCCGAGCAGCGCGAGCAGTGGCTGAAGCCGCTCTTGCGCGGCGAGATCCGCTCGGCGTTCGCGATGACGGAGCCCGACGTGGCGTCGTCGGATGCGACGAACATCACGACGCGCATCGAGCGCGTGGGCGACGAGTACGTGATCAACGGCCGCAAGTGGTTCATCACGAACGCCGCGCATCCGAACTGCAAGATCCTCATCGTGATGGGCAAGACCGATCCCGAGGCCGCGTCGCACCAGCAGCAGAGCATGATCCTCGTGCCGCGCGACACGCCGGGCGTGACGATCGTGCGCAACATCACGGTGGTCAATCACTACGCGCCGGAAGGGCACTGCGAGATCACGTTCGACAACGTGCGCGTGCCGGCGCGCAACCTGCTCGGCGAGGAAGGCAGCGGCTTCGCGCTCGCACAGGCCCGCCTCGGGCCGGGCCGCATCCACCACTGCATGCGCTCGATCGGCGCGGCCGAGCTTGCGCTGGAGCTGATGGTCGACCGCGCGCAATCGCGCGTCGCGTTCGGCAAGCCGCTGAACAAGCACGGCACGGTCGGCGAATGGATCGCACGCTCGCGCATCGAGATCGAGCAGGCGCGTTTGCTCGTGCTGAAGGCCGCGTGGATGATCGACAAGGTCGGCGCGAAGGCTGCCCGCAAGGAAATCTCGATGATCAAGGCGCTGGTGCCGACCGTCTATACGGACGTGTGCGACCGCGCGATGCAGGTGTTCGGCGCGGCGGGGTTGAGCCCCGATACGCCGCTCGCCGACCACTGGACCTGGGGCCGCGCGCTGCGCTTCGCCGACGGCCCGGACGAGGTGCATCTGCAGGCGATCGCACGGATGGAAATCAAGGACGGCGAGCCGGGTTCGACGGCCGCGTACCTGACGCCGCCGCTGCGCGGCTGAGCATCGCGCCACGATGCGCAGGGCCGTGGACGAACGAGAGGCGCACGCCGTAAGATGCCGGCAAGGAGATCCGGCGATGCGCCTTTCGAAGATTGACCTGAACCTGTTCGTCGTATTCGACGCGATCTACACCAAGCGCAACCTGACGCGCGCGGCCGAGGTGCTGAACCTCACGCAGCCGGCCGTCAGCAACGCGCTGGCGCGGCTGCGCAAGACCCTGAACGATCCGCTGTTCGTCAGCACGCCGGCCGGGATGATGCCCACGCCGCTGGCCGAGAACATCGTCGGCCGCGTGCGCGAGGCGATGCAGCTGCTCGATTCGAGCGCGCACGAAGGCGACGTGTTCGATCCGGCGTCGTCGACGCGCGTGTTCCGGATGAGCATGAGCGACCTGACCGAGGCGCTGCTGCTGCCCGCGCTCGGCGAACTGCTGCAGACGCATGCGCCCGGCATGCACGTGCGCAGCTACACGATGGACCGCCGCGAAGTCGCGACCGCGCTCGCGAACGGCTCCGTCGACCTCGCGATCGACGCGCCGCTGATCGGCGATCCGCACCTGCACCAGGCGCTGCTCGTGCGCGACCGCTATGCGTGCATGATCCGCGACGATCACCCGTTCAAGGGCGACACGCTCACCATGGACGACTACCTGGCGATGGGGCACATCCACGTGTCGAGCCGCCGCAAGGGCAGCGGGCACGTCGACGCGGAGCTGACGCGGCTCGGGCTGCGCCGCACGATCCAGATGCGCGTGCAGCACTACATGGTCGCGCCGCTGATCGCGATGCGCGGGGATCTCGCGCTGACGGCGCCGCTGCGCCTGCTGCAGCGCTATCCGGCGCGGATTCTCGAACTGCCGTTCGAGATGCCGGGCCTCGAATACTTCTGCTACTGGCATCGCAGCGCCGATCAGGACCAGGGCAGCCGGTGGCTGCGCGAGCAACTGATGATGCTGATGGGCGGGATCGGCGACGCGCAGTGATGCGTGTGCGGTAGCCCTTGGCAACTTCGGCGTGAGCCGACTGCACATCGAGTGGCCTTCTCGACGACGCGGATGCAAGCCGCCCCGCGATAACCGCGCATCAACGACGCGCTTGCGCGGCCGCTTCGACCGCGTCGCGAAATCGCTGCAGCGCGGGCAGGCCGGCCATCGTCGCGAGATGGATCAGCGCGATCTCCCCCACCGGCATGACGGGAAAACCGACGACCTTGCGGATCACGCCCATGCGCGCGTAGTGCAGCACGGCCGACTGGGGCGCGACGGTCAATGCGCCGAGCGCGTCGGCCATCTGCAGGTTCGTGTGAAACGACATCGATTCGACGAGTGGGCGCGGGGGCATCAGGCCGTGATCGACGAACAGCGCGTCGAAGGCGCGGCGCGTGTCGGTGCCGGCATGCGGGATGATCCAGGCTTCGCGTTGCAACTGCTCAGTCGAGATGCGTCGCGCATCGGCGAACGGATGCGCGAGCGGGCACGCGATCGCCAGCGGTTCTTCGTACACGGGCAGGATCGTCACATCGAGCCCGTCGAGCTTCGATAACGCTTCCGCGTCGGGGCGACTGATGATGCAGTCGATCCGCCCGGCGGACAGCGCGTCCAGCAGCCCCGAGACGTTCGATTCCATGACCGTGAGCCGGGGCGCCGGAGCGTCCCGTGTCAGGTGCCGCATGATCTGCGGCAACAGCGCGACGCTGACCACGGGCAGCATGCCGATGCGCAGCAGCGGCCGGCCTTCGTCGTTGCCGTCGCCGGCCAGCGCGACGTCGAATTGCGCGAGTGCGATCCGCAGGCGCTGCAGGACGGCTTCGCCGTCGGCGGTCAGCCGTCCGCCGCGCGCGCCGCGCGTCACGAGCATCGTGCCGAACACCGCTTCCATCTCCTGCAGCATTTTCGTGATCGCCGGCTGGGACAGGTGCAGCGTGCGGGCGGCCGCGGCGAGCGAGCCGCCGTCCGCGACCAGCTCAAGCATGCGCAAGTGCCGCAGCCGCAGGAAATTGCCCGCATTGCGTCGCCCGGAAATCAGGTCGGGATTCATGTTTTCGGAAGGCTGGTTCATGAATCTTCAATTTTCATGAAAGCGCAACCTGCCCACAATAGCGACTCGACCTAATGGAGAGAGACATGCGCAAGGGGTTGGGGCAAGCAGGGGACCGGCAACGGCAGCCGGCCGGGTCGCCGAGCCGTCGGGCGGCAGCGAAAGGGGCGAAAGGGGCGACGGGAGGGCGGACATGACGGCATTCAAACCACTCACCGGGATTCGCGTGCTGGATTTCACGCACGTCATCGCGGGCCCGCTGGCGACGTTCCATCTGGCACAACTGGGCGCCGAGGTCGTCAAGGTCGAGAACCGCAACGGCGGCGACGTGATGCGCCGCGGCAATGGCCGGATGGGCTTCGTTGCGCTGAACGCCGGCAAGCGCTCCATCGAACTGGACCTCAGCGACGCAGGCGACCGCGACCAGGCGCTCGAACTCGCACGCGAAGCCGACGTGCTGGTCGACAGCCTGAGACCGGGCGTGCTCGACCGCTTCGGTCTGGGCGATGGCCCGCTGCGCGCGCTGAATCCCGGGCTCGTGTATTGCGCGATCAGCGGCTGGGGCAACGCCGGCGCATGGCGGGACCGGCCCGCCTACGACCACGTCGTCCAGGCTGCGACGGGCATGACGCTGATGGCCGGCCGCGAAGGCGAGCCGCCGGTCAAGACGGGCTTTCCGGTGGTCGATGCCGGGACGGGGCTCGTTGCCGCGATGGCGATCCTGGCCGCACTGCGCGAGCGGGATACAACCGGTCTCGGGCGCTATCTCGACGTGTCGATGACCGGCGCCGCGTTGCAGTTGATGTATCCGTTCGCCTGCCAGGCGCTCACGGGCCGCGTGGCGCCGCCACGGGTCGGCAACCAGGGCTACTCGGGCAGTCCGGCGGCGGATCTGTTCGCCACCCGGGACGGCTGGGTCGCGCTCGGCGCCAACACGCCCCGGCAACTGGCTGCCGCGCTCGGCATACTCGGGCGCGCCGACATCGCACGCGATCCCCGCTATTTCGATCCGCCGCTCGATGCCGGCGGGCCGTCCGCGTTCCTGCGCGCCAACGACCCGGCGGCGTTGCGCACCGCACTGGCCACCGCGATCCGGGAATGGCGCGCGGCCGATCTCGAGGAAGCGTGCGCCGGCGTCGGCGTTGCCTGCGCGAAGGTGCGCACGATCGTCGAGTTCGTCGACGACGCGATGAACCACGACGCGCTCGAATCCGTCATGTTGTCCGACGGCGACTGCAGCGTGCTGTCGCCGGGCCTGGGCTACCGCGTGCACGCGTCGCGTCCTGACGGAGGGGCATCGGCATGAGCACCGGAACGGAATGCTCGACGGACGGCGGCGGCATGGCCGCGCGCAGTGAGGCGGACCGGGTGTACGCGCGCATCACGAGGCGTCTCGTGCCGCTGTTGTTCCTGTGTTACCTGGCCGCGTTCGTCAATCGCAACAATATCGGCCTCGCGAAGCTGCAGATGCAGGGGGCGCTCGGATTCACCGACGCGGTATACGGCGTCGCGGCTTCGGCGTTCTTCGTCGGCATCCTGATGTTCGAGCTGCCGAGCAACCTGATGCTGCGGCGGGTCGGCGTACGTCGCACCCTGCTGCGGATCATGGTGCTGTGGGGCGTGGTCGCGGTCGCGACGATGTTCGTCAGGACGCCTGCCCAGTTCTACACGCTGCGCTTCCTGCTCGGCGCGTTCGAGGCGGGATTCTTCCCCGGCGTCGTGGTGTATCTCACGTTCTGGTTTCCAGCCGAGCGCCGCGCGAAGGTCATTGCGCTGTTCATGACCGCCGCCGCCGCGGCCGGGCTCGTGACCGGGCCGGTATCGGGCTGGGTATTGAACTCGATGGGTGGCGTGGCGGGCCTCGGCGGCTGGCAATGGCTGATGCTGCTGGAGGGCGTGCCAAGCGTCGTGCTCGGCGTGATCGCATACCGGGTGTTGCCCGAAGGCCCCGAACAGGCCCGCTGGCTGTCGCCTGACGAGCGCCGCATCGTGCAGCAGGCGCTCGGCGCGCCCGAGGGCCGGCATGCCGCCCGTCATCCGTTGCGCGCCGCGCTGCGGGAGCCGTGCGTCTATCTGCTGGGCTTCACGACGTTCTCGCTCGGGTGCGCGACCAACCTGCTGATTTTCTGGCTGCCGTCCATCATCGAGGCGACCGGCGTCACGAACCTGCAGCACGTCGGCCTGGTTGTCGTGATCCCGAACCTGACCGGCACGATCGCGATGGTCTGGTACGGCCGTCGTTCGGACCGGCGCCGCGAGCGTCACGTGCATTTCATCGTCGCGGTCGGCGCGGGCATTGCCGGACTGTGCACGATGGCCGTCTCGCACGGTGCGCTGCCCGGCGTCATGGCCGGCGCCATCGTCGCGACCTGCGGCATCGCGTCCGCCTACCCGGTGCTCTGGGCGATCGCGACGCGCCTGTTGCCGCGCGACGCCGCGGCCGCCGGCGTCGCGCTGATCTCGAGCATGGGCGCGGCATCCGGCGTGAGTTCCGCGTTGTTCGGCGCGATTCGCGTGCGGGCAGGCAGCCTCGACCCGGCGCTCTATCTCGTCGCGCTCGCGCTCGTTGCCGTGGTGCTGCTGTTCGCCTGCGTCATCCGTCCCAAGGCCGTCGAAGCGGCACTCATCAATCAGGAACTACGCTCATGAATCAGACCTTCACGGACCCGAAGCCGGTGCTGGGGCCGGCCCCCTTCTTCGACCAAGCCGAATTGCTCGACGAGTCGACGCTGCAGCCCGAGATCGCCTCGGATGACGTGCGCGAGAGCCGGCATCGTGCCGGGCGCCGGGTTCGCGTCATCGAGCTGACCTTCACCAGCCAGCAATGGCATGGGCTCGTCTGGCGGCATCCCGCCCGCATCTACGTGCCCGACGGTTACGACGGCGACGGCGCGGCCGGCATCATCGGCACGGAACGCCAGGCCTTCGAGCCCGGGGAATGGGCGCGGCGCGTCATTCCCGGCTCGACGCTCGATACCGAGGGCGAATACGCGGAAGGCACCGCGCTCGACTTCGGGATGCCGGTCATGATCTTCGCGAACCCGGCCGATTGCCCGTTCGGACTCGATGAATCGGATTTCACCGGCTATGCGCTGAAGAAGATGCTGGAGACCGGTGACCTGACCTGGAACGGGTACTACCCGATCGCCAAGGCGTATCTGCGCGCCATCACGCTGCTGCATTCGCTCGCGGGCATCGGGACGAAGCGGGCCGTCCTGCTCGGCCATTCGAAACGCGGGGTCGGCGTGGCCATTGCGTCGGGCGCGGACCTGGACCGGGTGGCGGGCGTGATGGTGTGCGGCTACCACGGCGGAAACAACCTGTATCACCTTGCGACCAAGTTCGCCGAGTTCGGGCCGCACGTCGCCGGGCCGTCGGAGTCACGTGCCGGGCCTGGCTTCCAGGGGGCGGAGACGATGCTGCGTGCACTCAACAATCCGGTCGGCTTTCAGATGCTGATGCATTTCGATCCGTATCTGTGGCGTGACCGGATCAAGGCTGCGTACCTCGTCGCGCTCGGCACGAACGACGAGTTCTTCGCGCTCGGCGCGCCCAACAGCATGATGACCGACATGGCGGGCGACAAGGCCTATCTTGCCATCGACAACGCGCGTCATTCGTGGGTCTCCACGAAGCATCTGGCGGCGTGGCGGATGTGGCTCGCCCGCACCTTCGCCGGCCGTCGCGTTCCCGGCACGCCGGTGATCCGGCATGAGATTGCCGGTGACAGGCTGGACGTGGCCGCGCGCGTCGAGCCGGAGCAGGTGTCGGGTGTCAGGCTGTTCCACGCGTTTCATCCGGTGTCGCAGGACTGGCGCAGCGCCACGTGGCAATCGACGCCGATGGCGGCGCGCGACGGCGAGTGGCACGCCGCGCTGAACCTGCGGGCGGACTACAACCTCGCATGGTATGTCGAGGTCGAGCACGCCGGCACGGGCGGGCCGGGATACGTCAGCTCGCTCGTGCAGAACGTCGGGCAGCTCGCCGAGTAATCCAGGAAGACGGGGATCGGCGAACGCGCGGAACGCCGTTCCCGGCAGTAACCGGTAGCAACCCGCGGTGGCTGTCGGTGAATCATTTCGGTATGCGAATGATGAAGTGAAGCGGTGACGAACGCATAAAGCCAGGCACTGGCAGGAGGAGACGGATGAGGACATTCGCATGGGTGGCATTGCTCGGCGCATTGCCGGGCATCGGCATGGCGCAGTCGAGCGTGACCCTCTACGGGCAGATCGGCGGCGGGATTCGATGGACCAACGGCATGCAAGGCGGGAGCGCCGTGGGGTACAACAACAACCTGATCGCGGGCAACGATTTCGGCATCCGGGGAAGGGAGGACCTGGGCGGCGGGTTCAAGGCGCTGTTCGTGCTCGATGGCTCGTTCAGCAGCGGCACCGGCGCACTGAAGACGTCCGGCACGCTGTTTTCGCAGGCGGCGTACGTGGGCGTGACGGGCGGCTTCGGGCGCCTGACGTTCGGGCGCCAGTTCAACGCGGCGACCGACTTCGGGATCGTCGTGGATCCGGCGGGCGGGCGCGGCCAGTCGCTTGCCATCGAGCCCGGCGTGCTGTGGAGCGGCAATCCGTTCACGCTCGATTCCCGCTTCAACAACACGATCAAGTACATCGGTGAACTGGGCGGCCTGCGCGTTGCGGCGAGCTATTCGCCCGGCGGCGTCGCCGGCAATACGCGTGCGGGAACCAATTTTTCCGCTGCGGCGATGTACCAATACCAGACGGTGCTCGGCGGCGCGTCCTACGCGAAGACGTACAGCGCCGACGCGACACAGTACGCGCAGACCTGGATGGCGGGCGGGACCTGGCAGATCGGTGCCGGCCGGCTCTATGCGAGCTACTCGGCCCTCGACGTGTCGAGCGCGAACGCGAACCGGCCGCATCGCCGCGACAAGATTCCCGCGCTGGGTGTCGTCTATCAGGCCACGCCGTTCCTGCAGTTCACGGCCGGCATGTACGACGACATCGGCAGCAATCTCGGCAATCGGCGCGATGCGGACGGGCACAAGCTTACGACGTATGCGGTCGTCGAATACTTCCTGTCGAAGCGCACCGAGATCTATGCGGAGTTCGATCGAAACGGCTTCTCCGGTGCGTACCGCACCGATCCGACCAATATCGCGGCCATCGGCTTGCGGTCGGGCGGCAGCGGGATGACGGGGGCATCGATTGGCCTGATGACGAAGTTCTGAGCGTCGGTCGCCGTCATTTTTCGTATGTGAAGGGAGACTCAATGAAAGCATTGCAACGTGGATGGGGCGCGATCGTCGTGGCGCTCGGCATCGTGGCCGTCGCCGGTGCCGCGCGAGCGGCATCGGATCCGGCATCGACAACCGTTGCCAGCGGGGTATCGGCGGACAAGGCGAGCCGAGCCGGCGACCGGCGCCTGGCGCGTCGTGTCAGCGCCGCACTCGCTCGCACGCGCGGGCTGAATGCGACGCGCATCGTGGTGCGTGTCCGGAGCGGCGTCGTGACGCTGCGCGGTGGCGTGAGCGACGGCCAGCAGGCCGCGATGGCCGTGGAGGCGGCCCGGCAAGTCGACGGGGTGACGCAGGTGACGAACCAGCTTCGCCTGGGTGAGCAGATGCCGTGATCGGTGCGGGCTGCCCCGATGCAGAACGATCGGACGTGGCCCCCGCATCCGGCAGGTATGCCGGCCGAGGCGTGCGTGTGCCGCTACCGGGATGGCGTACCGCCGAGTGTCCGCGCCAACACCTTCGCCACGTTCAGCCTCGCATTGCGCGTGGCGATCGTCATCGAATCGATTCGACGCGCGTCCGGTTTCGCGCGTGCGGGTGCGACGGCTCGTCATCGACAGTTGCGGCGACGCATTCCATCGGTAGAATCAGCACTTCCCGAACGGAGTGCCTCGCATGGACTCTCACGCCCCGAATCGAGGCGCACTGGCGCCTCTCGCCTACCACGAAGCCGTGGCGGACTATTTGTACCGGCACGAGCCGGACGTCTGGCGCTGGACCGGCGAGCGCACGACCCATGCAGAACAGCTCGAATCGCTGCGAGCGTCGTTGCTGCGTGAAACCTACCGGATCGATGCGGACGCCCACGGCGATGTCCATGCCGCGCTGGCGCTGGCGATGGAGCGACTGGGGATCGTCGGTGTGCCGGCCACGCTCTACCAATCGCCGGGTACCCAGATGAATGCGTCGCTCGTTTTCGTACCGGGCGAGATTCACATCCTGTTGCAGGGGGCCGTGCTCGAGCGCCTGTCGTCTCTCGAGCTGCTGGCGATCCTCGGGCACGAGCTCGCGCACTATCTGCTGTGGTCGCTCGACGGTGGGAGGTTCCTGACGGCAGACCGGATCCTCAACGACGCGGTGGCCGCACCCGGCGGAGCCGACAGTCACCGCGAGACGTTCCGGCGTTACGCGTTGCACACCGAACTCTTCGCCGATCGCGGGGGCGCAATGGCGGCCGGCGCGGTCGCACCGGCCGTTTCGACACTCGTGAAGGTGCAGACGGGCATCAGTACGGTCGATGCCGCCGCATATTTGCGCCAGGCCGCCGAAGTCGAATCGAACGAATCCGGCGCCAGTGCCGCGTTGAGCCATCCCGAGACCTTCATCCGTGCACGTGCGCTTGCCTTGTGGTGGGACGGCGAGGCCAGCCTCGACGACTGGATCGACGCGCGTCTGCACGGTCCGCTTTCGCTGGAGCGGCTCGATTTGCCAGGCCAGGCGCGTCTGCAGGCACTGACGCGCGGGTTCGTTGCGCACTATCTCGACGGCGCGTCGCTGGCGAGCGATGCCGTGCTGGCCCAGGTTCGCATGCTGTTTCCGGATTGGCGTGACGACGAACTCGTTGCCGGCCCGGACGCGTTCGAGGCGGTGGGCGCCGACGACAGCGTGCGCGGCTACCTGAATGCGCTGATGATGGATCTTGCGCTGGCGGACCCCGATCAGCGGGACGTTGCGTTGCTGCGTGCCGGGCAGGTTGCCCGGGCGCTCGGCAGCCTGGATGCATTGCAACTCAACCTTCGGCGCGACGCGGGCCTCGGCAAGCGCGAACTCGAACGCTACAAGCGGCAACTGGCCGAGGAGAAGGACGCATGACCGACAGGATCGCCGACGGTGCGCCGCGCACGCTGCGCACGCTGATTGCCGCGCAGGCCGGCGCGGCCTTGCCGACCGATGATGTGCTGGTCCTGGTGCTGCCGCTGTTCGGGCAGGTTGCCGAACTGCATGCGCGGGATAAGGTGGCGGCGCTCGATGCCGACAGCATCGTGATCGACGAAGCGGGTCGGCTGGCGCTGCGACGCCCCGAAGGCGACATGCCGCAGATGGATGTCGGCGCCGTGCATCGCGTGCAGCCGCATCCGGCATCGGGCCTGAACATCGTCGGCGCGCTGCGGCTGGACTCCACGCCCGACGGCCAGCACAGCCAGACCGATCTCGCGCTGCAGCTCGATGCGGCGGCGCCGATCGAGCGTCCGGTCTTTTTGCCCGGCTACGCGAGCTGGGAACGATCGATCGGTCATCACGACGAGATCACCGACGTGTTCGCGCTGGGGATGGTACTGGCAAGCCTCGCATGCGGGCTGAACTTCGAAACCGGGAGCGACCTGCAAGCGTTCGTTGCGCATCGGCGCAATCTGTTCGTGCTGCACGAGCGGCTGCATCCGATCGTTGCGGCGGTGATCGTCGAGATGACGGAGGTGAACCGCCATGACCGTGCGACTGACGTGGCGGCCCTGGCGATGCGGCTGCGCACCTGGCGCGAGCAGCCGCTCGGCCTGGACGTCGAGCGTGCGCTGGCGGGGGCGACGGGCGCGGCATCGCGCCGTGGCGCCGTGCTGACGCACCTGCGTGACCGGCTGTTCGATCTGTCGCGTCGCAACCGGCTGCTGCATTTCCGTCCGACCGCGGCGACCGTCAACCTGACCGTTGCCAGCGTGCCGCTGATGCTGCAGATCGAAAGCGTGCGTCCGGAGCACATCTGCACGTGGGGTGGGCCGTTCGCGGCCGACCTCGTGGCCGGCAAGGCCGTGCCGTTGCAGCAATGGCTGCGGTTCGACGATCAGCCCTACCTGCCGGCGTCGCTCGACCGGCTGATCGCCGATACGCGCCGCGAACGTGCCGAGTTCGGCTT
This sequence comes from Burkholderia sp. AU38729, assembly GCF_020419725.1. Lineage (NCBI taxonomy): Bacteria > Pseudomonadati > Pseudomonadota > Betaproteobacteria > Burkholderiales > Burkholderiaceae > Burkholderia > Burkholderia sp. AU38729. The sequence goes on from NZ_JAIZQO010000012.1 coordinate 93,099, forward strand.
CAGCAACCTGCGTCTCGTGGTCGCGTTCCTGCGCTGGCACAACCTGAAGGAGACTCCCGACGAGCGCATCGTGTCGCCGCTGCTCTGGTTGCCGGTCGAACTCGTCAAGCGCAAGGGCGTGCGCGATCAGTACGTGATCCAGTGCACCGGCGGTGACGCCGAATTCAATCCGGTGTTGCGGCACCACCTGAGCCAGCTCTACGACATCCGGCTGCCCGAAACGGTCGATCTGGGCAAGATCACGCTGGCCGAGATTCATGCGGACATCCTGGCGCAGATCCGGCGTTCCGAGCCGTCGGTCGAGCTTCGGCTCGTCGACAGGGCGTCGATTCGCATGGTGCGCCAGAAGGCGCTGCAGCGCATGCAGCAATACCGGCGACGCAAGCCCGCCGCGCGGGCCGGCGATGCGCGCAGCAGCCGGCTGCCGTCGTTCAGCTACGCGCAGGACGACTACCGCCCGCTCGGCCGTGCGCTGTTCGAGGAATGGGTGCGGCCGAGCGAACTGCCGCAGCGTTTCGAGGCCGGCGCCGCGCCGGGCGCCAGCCTGCGTCGACCGCAGATGGCCGACGCGGCGGGCGAGGCCGTCGACGAGCGGCAGGGTTACGTGCTGCAGGAGTCGGAGGGGCATCGCTACGCGTGGGATCTCGACCTGACGCAGGTAACGCTGGCCAACTTCAACTACAGGAAGATGTCGCTGGTACGCGACTACGCGCAACTGCTCGAGGAGACCAGCGCGAATCCGGCGTTCGACCGCGTGTTCTCGATCGAGCCGCGCGAGGTGGAAACGTCCGCTGCCACCCCGCTGCCGGCAGGCGAGCAGTGGAACGTGGTGGCGTCCGATGCAACCCAGAATGCGTCGGTGAGCCTGGCCCGCGGCCAGCGCAGCTTCATCATTCAAGGCCCGCCCGGCACCGGCAAGTCGCAGACCATCACCAACCTCATCGCGGATTACGCGGGGCGCGGCAAGCGTGTGCTGTTCGTATGTGAAAAGCGCGCGGCGCTGGACGTGGTGTTCCACCGGCTCAAGCAGAGCGGGCTGGACGCGCTGTGTTGCCTGATCCATGACTCGCAGACCGACAAGAAGGCGTTCATCGCCGATCTGAAGACCTGCTACGAGCGCTGGATCGCCCAATCGCACGACAGCGAAGCGCTGCACGCACGGCGCGCGACACTGATCGATGCGCTCGACGTGCAGCAGCAACGCATCGATGCGTTTGAAGCCGTGATGGCGGAGACGCCCGACGCGTTGGGCGCCAGCGTACGTACCTTGCTGCGCCGGCTGGCTGCGCTGCCGGTTGCGCCGGACGTGGGGTTCGCGTTGCGGGAGCGCCTGCCGGCGCTTGCGGTCTGGGATCAGCACGGAGAGCTGACCCAGCGTGTACATCGTGCGATGCGCGAGCGGTTCGGCGCCAACAGTCTGGCTTCGCAACCCTTCGCGCGGCTGTCGGCGGCGCTGCTGGCCGACGAACGCGCATTCGGACGGGCCGAGCAGCTGTGCCGGGACGCCGAGGCGCTGTTCGACCTGCTCGATCCGGTGCTCGACCACGCGGTGGCGTCGATCGGGCATGACACGGCACTGCCGCGTGCATGCGCGATCGCCGCCGACAGCCAGTGGCTGATCGATACGGGTCTCGCCGCGCATCTCGACGTGCTCGAGCCGGCCTCGTCCGCGCAGGCGGCATTGCGGGAAGTTCGCGACGCGCTGTCCGCGCACGCGGCAGCGCTGACTGCCGCGCGCGCCGCCACCGTGCACTGGCGAGACAAGCTGTCGCCGGGCGATACCGCGTCCGCGCTGGCGCTCGCGCGCCGGTTCGAGACGTCGGCGATGCGTTGGCTGCAGCCGGCATGGTGGCGGTTGCGCGGCGAGCTCCGGCGTCGCTACGATTTCGGGCAGCATGCGGTGCATCCCGGTTACATCAAGGTACTGGAGCAGCTTGCCGCCGAGCAGGCGGCGGCGGCCGCGCTCGACGCAGCCGATGTCGAATGCCGCAAGCGCTACGGCGTGAGCGAGATGGGTGCGTTCCTGCACGCGCTGGCCGAACTGGAAACCCGCCTGGATTCGGACGGCGATTTGCGCGACCGGATCGCGCATCTGCGTCAGGCCGTCGATCCGCTTGCCGCGGCGCGTCTCGATGCCGGTGCACGCGAGGCGCTCGACAAGCTGGCGCGCCGCGTCCGCGAAAACCTGGTCATGGACGACGACGTGTCGTTGGCCGACATTGCCGAAGCGCTACGCGACCTTCGGGAGGGGCTGGACGACCTGCCTGACTTGCTGCCGCTGCTGCGCGCCGTGCATGCGGCCGCTCCCGCGTATGCGGCGACGCTTCAGTCCATCGATCTCGCGCCCGGGGAGATGGAGGCACTGATTGCCGACGAGGCGTTGCGCAGGCTGGAGCGCGAGAATCCGGTGCTCGCGCGATTCGGCGGCGCGGCGCTGGCCCAGGCTGCGCGCGCTGCCGCCCGGATCCAGCACGAACTGCTGGCCGTGAACGCCCAGGTGGTGAGCGCGACGTTGCATCGGCAGTTTGCCGAGCACGTGCGCCAGTCTTCGCTGTCGGCCACGCAACTCGATGCCGACGGCAAGACCTTCAAGAAGCGCTACGCGACCGGCCGGCGCGAGCTCGAACACGAATTCGGCAAGAGCATGCGACACCGCTCGATCCGCGATCTCGCCGACGACGAAACGGGCATGGTCGTCAATGATCTGAAACCGGTCTGGCTGATGAGTCCGCTATCCGTATCGGATACGTTGCCGCTGTCGCCCGATCTGTTCGACGTGGTGATCTTCGACGAGGCCAGCCAGATTCCCACCGAGGAATCCGTGCCCGCGCTCAGCCGTGCCCGGCAGGTCGTGGTGGTCGGCGACGAGATGCAGTTGCCGCCCACGAGCTTTTTCACGGCTGCGGGCACGGGGGGCGAGGATGAGATCGTGATCGAGGAGGAAGGCGAGCGCATCGCCATCAATCTCGACTCCGACAGCCTGTTGAATCAGGCGGCGCGCAATCTGCCCGCGACGCTTCTGGCGTGGCACTACCGCAGCCGGCACGAAGCGTTGATCAGTTTTTCCAATGCGGCGTTCTACGACGGTCGTCTCGTGACGATCCCCGATCGAATGCTCGAGCGAGCCGACGACGAAGTGAAGCCGGTGCGATCGAGCCAGGACGACGCAGGCATGGCGGGTACCGATGCGCTGCTCGCGCGGCCGATCAGTTTCCACCGGCTCGACGACGGCGTGTACGTCGAGCGCAGCAACGCACCCGAAGCACGTTACATTGCGTCGGTCGTGCGGGAGATGCTGCGCCGGGAGACGGGCCTGAGCCTCGGGATCGTCGCGTTTTCCGAGGCACAGCAGCGCGCGATCGAAACCGCGCTGGAGGCGCTGGCGGCCGAGGACGCCGATTTCGCCGCGCGACTGGAGCGCGAATACGTGCGCGAGGACGACGACCAGTTCAACGGCCTGTTCGTCAAGAACCTGGAAAACGTCCAGGGCGACGAGCGCGACGTGATCATCCTCAGTATCTGCTACGCGCCGGGTCCCGACGGCAAGATGCTGATGAATTTCGGGCCGATCAACCAGCGCGGCGGCGAGAAGCGGCTCAACGTCATCTTCAGCCGCGCAAGGCACCGGATGGCCGTCGTCTCGACCATCCAGGCCGACGCGATTACCAACGTGCACAACGACGGCGCGGCCGCCCTGCGCGCGTTTCTGCAATTTGCGCAGGCCAGCGCCACAGGCCAGTTCGACCGTGCGCAGGCCGTGCTCGGTGCGCTGAATCAAGGTGCGCGCGATGCCTTCACGCGACGGACGTCGTCCGACGCCATTCGTGACGCACTGGCCGAAGCGTTGCGCGCGCGCGGCCATCGGGTCGACGTCGATGTCGGCCGTTCGCAATTCCGCTGCGACCTGGCGATCGTCGGTGCGTCGAAGCAGGACTATGCGCTGGCCATCCTGCTCGACAACCCGGCCAATGCCGTGGCCGATACGGCGGAACGCTACGTATTCCGGCCCGGCATTCTGCGCGGCTTCGGCTGGCGCGTGCTCGACATCCCCGGGAAAGACTGGCTGGATGACTCGGCCGCGGTGCTGGCACGCATCGAGGCGATGCTCGCGGATGGCGAAGATCGTGCGCTCGACCAGGAAATCGAATTGCCGATGTCATCCGTTCAGACGTCGGCACATGGCTCGACGGCTGCGGAGCAGGCGACCGTGGCGGAGGCCGGCGTGACGACGGAATGGGTGCGATCGCTGCGGTTCGAGCAAGGCACCTCCAGCAAGTTCTGGCGCGCCAGCGTGCGAGGCACCGAGCTGAACGTGACCTACGGCCGTATCGGGACGAACGGGCAAGCCAACCTGAAGCAATTCGCAACTGTCGAACGGGCGCGACGCGAGATGGACAAGCTGGTGGCGGAGAAGCTGCGCAAGGGCTATGTCGAAGATCCGGCCGCGTGACGGCCGATGCCCTCTCTCGGCCCATGCCCCGTCCACCGCTTGAACGCGCGCCGGAAGTTGTGCGCGTCGCTGAACCCGACTTCGTGCGCGACGTCCTCGATCGACAGCCGCGGGTTGCTCAGCAGCGTGAATGCGCGCTTGCGGCGGATCGTGTCGATCACCGTCTGATACGACACGCCCTGATCGGCGAGCCGCCGCCGGAGTGTGCGCTCGCTCATGCACAGCTGCGCGGCGATCGCCGCGAGCGACGGCGCGTGCCGCAGGTCGCGCCGCATGATCCGTTCGATCGATTCGAGAAATTCGGTGCCTTCGGGTTCGGGCGGCAGCGCGTCCTGCAGGAATTCGAGCGCCTGGCGATGCGCGAGCGGATCGTGGGTCGCGATCGGGCGGTTGCCGAGCGCCGCGTCGCACGAGAACAGGTTCTGCTCCTGTTCGAACCGCACCGGGCACGGGAACACGCGCGCATATTGTTCCGCATAGGCCGGCGGCGGGTAGCTGAGATCGACGCCCTTCGGCTGGAACGCGGGGCCGACGAGCGAGCGCCCGATCTTCATGAAGCTGCCGAACGCTTCCTCGACGAGGAACGCCTCGATGTCGGGTTCGAGGAAGACGTTGGTCGCGCGGATCGACAGCGTGCGTGCATCCGACGTCACGTCGAAGCGCAACAGCGGCCCCGTGTGGCGCTGCAGGTCCATCCCGACCGTGATCGCGTCCTTCAGCGTCGGGCTCGTCAGCATCGCATAGCCGACCAGGCCGATCGACGCGATCGTCTCGCTCGTGCCGAGTTCGAGGCCGAGCGCCCGCCCCGGCGCCATCTCGAGCGCGCGGCGGATCATCGTGCTCGCCTGGCGCAAGGAAATCCGGCACGACGGATTCGACAGGTCCGCGACGTCGAAGCCGAGCCCGAGGCACAGCCGCGTGGGGTCGATGCCCAGTTCCTTGCTTGTCTCCGCGAGGCACCGCAACAGATGGACCGGCAGATTCGCCGTCGTATAACGGTCGGGTTCGTCCATGGATGCTCCGTATTTTTTTCCATGGATTGTACTCGTCCCGCCCGGCCGGAAACCCGGTGCCGCCCCGGCCGCGATTGCCCACATCCCGAGCGGCTCCGCGTCAGAAGTAGTGGCGCAGGCCGACCGTCGCGCCGAGCTGCGTGGTGCTCGTGCTCGGCGACTGCCCATTGATGCCGACCAGCTGCGCGCCGACCAGGCCGCCGCGATAGATCGCGTAGTCGACTTCCGCATAGAGCATGCTGCGCTTCGAGAGGCTGTAGCCGGCGATCACCTGGAACTGGCGCGCGCGGCCGTCGAAGTCCGGCGTGTAGCCCGACTGCGTGGTCCACCACGCGTTGACGGCGGCCGTGAACGCCGGCGTGAACCGGTAGGTCAGCCCCGCGAGCGCCATCTTGCGGCGCCGGAACCCGCCGGGCGTCGACGGATCGACCACCTGCGCCGGCGAGATGATGCCGAGCGCGGCGAGATCGGTCGGGCTGAACGGGCCGTTCCCGAACGACGTGAAGTCGTTGTCGCGCGCGTTCTCGATATAGCCGGCGTTGACGGTCGCGTTGCCGAGCGTCACCGAGCCGCCACCGCCGTAGATGTCGAATTTCGCGTGCGTGACGTCGTCCCAGCTGCGCATGAACGACGCGCCGACCGTGAACGGCCCCTTGTCCGGCGCATACGCGATCGCCGCACCGGCCTGGCCGCCCAGCACGCCGCCGCCCGCATGGCCGCCCGGCGCGTACTGCGCGAGCAGGTACAGGCTTCCGAGCTGCGCGCCGTACTGGATCATGTTACTGGTGCGCGAGCCCGCGAGCATCGTCTGCTCGGGCTTGAACAGGTTGAAGTACGGATCCTGCGGGCCGGCCCACAGGTTCGAGCCGTAGGTCAGCGACACCATCTCGAACGGCACGTTGTACTGGCGGCCGAGCGCGAGCTGGCCGAGTGACGTCGACGTCAGCCCCACGTACGCGACCTCGAAGAAGTTCGGCGCGCCGGCCGGCACGATCGCGCCGCTGTTCGGGCCGAAGTGGCTTTCCACGTTGAACTGCGCGGACAGCCCGCCGCCGAGATCCTCCTGCCCCTTGAGGCCCCAGTAGCTCTCCGTCAGGCCGCCGCCGTCGGCCATCGAGATCTTGCGGCCCGTCGACACCGGCGCGCCGTCGGCGCCGTAGGACACGCCGTGGGTTTCGTAGCGGATGCCCGCATCGATCACGCCGTACAGCGTCACGTTGCTTTGCGCGTGCGCACCGGTACTGGCCAGGACCATCATCGCGCAGCACGCGGCGCGAACGTTATCGTGACGATTCATTGTTCTGGACTCCGCATCGAGCAGGGGGTGGCGGCGCGTACCGCCGGAAACGACTGTAGAAAGCCAAATTTGCGCGGACCAAGGCCGCGGTGGCCATTCTCGTGGTGCGTCGCGGCCACGGCATGACGCACTGCGGTCACGGCGACGGCGACGCGCGCGCCACCGTGCCGGGCGCCGCGCGGCGCAGCGCAAGCCGCACGAATGGGGCAGCGGCCAGCACCGCCACGCACAGCACGTGGGCGACGCGTGCGCCGCCGAAGCGGCCGAGCAGCGCGCCCGACAGCGCGGTGCCGATGCCGGCCGCGAAGAACGTGACGACGAGCGTGCGTGCGACCAGCGAGCCGTCCGGGTCGACGTCGGACAGCATCCCGGTGAGGAACGGCACGATCACGAAGAATGCGCTGTTCAGCACGAACTGGCTCAGGAAGTACGCGCTGCCGCCGCGCGCGCGGAAGAACCATTCGATCGACGCGATCATCGCGAGCTGCGCGGCCCAGATCAGCGCGAGGCGGTGCTTGTGGCTGGCCGGATGCGACGGAATCGCCGCGCCGACGAAGCCGAGCAGCGACGACACCGACAGCAGCACGCCGATCGTCGTCGGCGACAGCCCGGCACGCTCGCCGACGAAGCCGGCGATCGCCCATTGCGATGCCTGCACGCCATAGACGAGCGCCGTCACGATCCAGATCGCGATCACCGGCCGCCACGGCAGCGTGCCGGCGCGCGCGTGGGTCTGCGCGGGGGCGCTCGCGAATGCGTCGATGCCGCGGATCGCAGGCGCCAGCACGGCGACGACGGCCGCCAGCAGCGCGAACACCCCGCGCTCGAGCCAGCCGGCCGGCAACGCGGAGATCAGCACGAGGATGCCGCCGTTGATGATGCCCGCGAGCAGGTTGATCTGCCCCCACAGGCGGTCGGTCGACGCGCGCTGCGACACGCCGGACGCGACGACGACGAACAGCATCCCTTCGAACAGCCCTGTCATCCCGCGCGCGAGCGCCGCGGACACGATCCCGGGCGCGACCGCGCTGAGCGCCTGCCCGGCGAGCGTGCCGATGAGGCCGGCCAGCGTGAACGGCCGCGCGGCGCGCGCGATCCGGTGCGACAGCAGCGCGCAGCTGATCGCGATGCCGAGGATCTCGGCGCTGACGAGCGCGGTCGCGGTGCCTTCGTCGAGCCGGAAGCGCGTCATCACGGCCGCGACGAGGAACGGCGACAGGATCAGGCCGTTGGTGGCGGCGGCGAACGCGAACGCGAGACGAACGACGGCGCCGGTCGACGGATCGGGGCGCGACTGTGCGGCGGCATGCAGGGTGGCGGTGCTCACGAGGCCTCCTGGTTGGATCGCGGCCGATCATGTGCGATGCCGGCCGTTTCTTGCATCGGGTGTGTCCCTCGGCGGGCCGGCATGGCGCGGACGGCTGAGGCTGCGTTTGTACTTGCACTTGCGCGTTGCGGCAGGCCGAACAGCGTGCGCAGGTACGGCGTCAGGAAGCGGCCGTGCGGGTCCATCCGTTCGCGCAATGCGAGGAAATCGTCCCATTGCGGATAGCACGCCGCCAGCTCGGCGGCCTTCATCGCATGCACCTTGCCCCAGTGCGGCCGCCCGCCGTGATTGCGGCAGATCGCCTGCACGCCCGAGAAGTACGCGTCGAACGGCATCCCGCGATACTGGTGCACCGAGATGCGTACGCTGTCGCGGCCGTAGTCGGGGCTCAGCCAGATGTCGTCGCCGCGCACCCAGCGGTATTCGAGCGGGAACATCAGCGGGAAGCTGCGGCGCGCGATGAACGCGCGGATCTCGCGCAGCGCATCGGCGCCGCGTTCGGCCGGCACCGACCACTCCATTTCGTTGAAGCGCACGCGGCGCACCGTCGACAGCATCGCGTAGCTCGCATCCACGTGCCGGCCGGCCGACACCGTCGATGCGCACAGCCGGCTCAGCGCCGGGCACAGCGACGGCACGTGCCGGCCGAGCCCGCACAGCGCGCCGAACACCGTGTTCTCGAGGAACGACTCGGATGCACGGCTCGCCCAGTGCACCGCGTCGGCCGGCTCGTCGGTCATGTCCCATGCCTTGGTCAGCACGGTGTCCGTATGCGGGAACCAGTAGAACTCGAACGAGCGATGCGTTGCGATCAGCGCGTCCGCTTGCGCGAGGCAGTCGTCGAGATTCATCCCGCCGCGCTCGAGGCGCAGCTTGAACGCGGGCACGAGGCGCAGGCCGATCTCCGTCAGCACGCCGAGCGCGCCGAGCCCGATCCGGCCGCCGGCGAACAGGTCGGGATGCGTGTCGGCGCTCGCGCGGATCTCGCTGCCGTCCGCGCACATGAAGGTCAGGCTGTCGATCTGCGTCGCCAGGTTGCCGAGCGTGATGCCGGTGCCGTGCGTGCCGGTGCTGGTCGCGCCGGCGATCGACTGCACGTTGATGTCGCCGAGGTTCTCCATCGCGAGGCCGTGCGCGGCGAGCGCCGGGCCCAGTGCCCACAGCCGCGTGCCGGCCTGCACGCGCGCGACGCGCCGGTCGAGGTCGACGTCGATCACGCCCTGCATCGCGTCGAGCGACAGGATCACGTCGTCGGTCTGCACGAGCGGCGAGAACGAGTGACCGGCGCCGGCCGCGCGCACGGTGGCGCCGGCGGCCGCCGCGTCGCGCAGCACGGCCGCGAGCCCGGCGAGCGACGCAGGCGTCGACACGGTTGCATCAGGACTGCAGACATATCCCGACCAGTTGCGCCACATGGCATTGTCTCCGTGGTTGTCGTTTGAATGGATTGAACGGGTTGACCGGTTTGAGCGGTTTGAGCGGTTTGAACGACGGGCCGCGCGGCCCGCTAGAAAAAGCTCTTGCCTTCGCCGCGATAGGTGGGCGCCTCGCCGACCACGCGGCCGCCGCGAATCAGCAGCAGCGTGTTGAAGCGCTCGCACAGTTCGCCGGCCTTCGCGTGGCGGAACAGGATCGGATCGCCGATCGCCGGTGCGACGCCGCGCGGCACGCGCACGGGCGTCTGCACCTCGCCCGCGCCTTCGTTGTCGATCAGCGTGCAGCCGGCCGGCAGCCACGGCCGCGGCAGGCGGCTCTTGCCGGCCGGCCCCGATGCGACATAGCCGCCGCCCGAACAGGTCACGATGCCCGGCCGCGGAATCCGCACGACCGGCAGCGCGAAGCCGGCGGCCGGCTGCGCATGAAACGCTGCGTAGTGATCGAACAGCGCCGGCGCGTAGAGGCCGGAGCCGGCCGCCAGCTCGGTGACCGACGCGTCGCCGAGCGTGCTCTCGATACTGCCGGTGCCGCCGCCGTTCACGAAGCGCAACGTGTGGCCTGCCGCCGCGAGCGCCTGCACGGCCGCCTGGCGGCGCGCGTTGATCTCGCGCGCCGAGCGGCGCTTCAGGTGCCGCACCAGCACGTTGCGTGCGCCGCTGCCCGGCTCCGTGTCGGCCACGCCGGCGATCTGTCCTTCGTAACCCATCAGCCCGTCCAGCCGCACGTGCTGTCGCTCGCCGATGCGGTTCGCGAGCGCGAGTGCGCCGGCCGCGTCGCGCACCGGCGAGCGGTACATGCCGAAGTACAGGCCCGGATACGCGGACGACATGTCGAGATCGATCGCGAGCGGGAACGTCACGCGTTCGTCGTGGGCGACGCGGTCGATCGCGTCGACCTGTGCGGCGGCGTCGATCATCAGCGTGATCGAGCGGCCGCGCCTGAGCTGCGCGGCCACCGCGCGCAGGTCGTCGGACTCGACGGTCGGATACGCGACGACGATGTCGTCGAACCCGCCGTCCGCGAGCCACGCGGCCTCCGCGGCCGAGTAGCACAGCAGCCCCTGCATGAACGGGTCGGCGGCGAGCACCGCACCGATCAATTCGCGCGAGCGCACCGACTTCGTCGCGAGCCGGACTGGCAGGCCGCGTGCGCGGCGCTTCAGGTCGGCGAGGTTCGCGTCGAGGCAGTCGAGGTCGACGAAGGCGGCAGGTAGCCGGCGGCCCGCGAGCGCGTCGCGATAGGTCGGATAGTCGTGGACGGCGGCGGGTGCGCGATGCGGAAGGTCTGCACGGCTCATGGAACGGGCTCGGCTGGGTGGGGTGGGCGTCGCGCCGACCGTTCGGCGCGTGTCGGAAACCAGCATAGGGCCGGCCAAAATGACGACCAAGCGCTCAGCGGGTCGTTCGACGGGTCTTATCCGGCCATCCGTATCGGCCAGGCCGATGCATGGCCCGCGTGCTGCGAGCGGCTGGATCGCCGCTTGCTTGGTGTCCCGGCGCACACGGTACGTATCGGCCCGAACCGCCGCCGGACGGGCGTGACGCACGACATGGCGCGCCTGGCCGAGCGATCAGGAAATGCGTTTCAAACGTCTGGCGGGACGTGGCCGCCGCGAGCAGGTTTAGTGCCTGCGTTCTAGTGCCGCTTTTGACTGCCTGCCGGATTCGACCTAGAACCTACTCGCGGATGCACCGGCGAAGAACGGCATGACGTGACGAGGAGGCGACGTGAAGAAGAACAGGGCACGCTGGCGGCACACGGGCGCGATCGCGGCGATCGGCGTGGTCGTCGTTGCAGTCTGGCGATATGAAATGGCGACGCCGGCGCAAGCCGCGTCGTCCGGCGCAACGGCCACGACGACGAGCGCGCAGCCAGGCACAGCCGATACGTTCGGCACCGGCACTGGCGCCGCGATGCCCGGCCCCGAGGAACGGCGGCTCGATGTCGACGCGTTGCGCCGCAGCCTCGCGGGGCGCCCCGACGCGGATGCCGAAGTGAAGCGCATCGTCGCGTTCGCGCGTTTTCGCGACGAGGTTGCCGCGTATGGGGATCGCCGCAACAGCATGCCGCAAGCCGAGCGCGCCGCGCTCGCGCGCCGGATTCTCGACGCACTCCCCGACCATGTCGCGCGCAACGAGATCGTGCCGGTGCAGGCCGAGGCGCTGAGCGCGGCGCTGCTGACCGATACCGAAGCCGATCCCGCGACGCGCGGCGCGGCGATCCGGTCGATGCGTGCGCAATGGGACACCTATGCGCAGCAGACGGTCGGCCCGTCGCCGGTGCAGGATCCGCGCTATCGCTCGTACGAACAGCAGAGCCGCGACGTCGTCCGGCAGGTTCAGGCGAGCATTCCCGATCCCGATCAGCAACAAGCCGCAATCGCGCAGCGCCTGCAGGCGTTGCGGGTCCAGCTGTTCGACGGCGCTTCACCGCCCGGTGTGCACTGAGCGCCGAATCCGCGACGCCGAGGTGAAGCCCGGCGGCCGCGTCATGTCCATCGACAAGGAGGGGAGATGTCCACAGCACGAAGCCTGCTGCGCGCGGCCGTTGCCATGTTGCTCGGTTGCGCGGCACTGAACGGTCACGCCGCCGATACGACGATGCCGGATCCGTCGATTCCGTATTATTCGTGGTACGAAGTGACGTTGCCGGAGAGCACCGGTGCATCGTGCGGCAACGGCACGCCGATGCGCTTCTACATCAATCGCGCGCAGTCGGACAACCTGCTGTACATGATGGAGCCGGGCGGCGCGTGCTGGGACTACGGCACCTGCACGCAGACGTCGACCGGCGCCGAGGCCGGCCTCGGCGGCTTCAACCCCGACGGCATCCCGCACAACTACATGAACGGCACCGCGAACCAGAGCCTGTTGTCGTCGTTCCTGTCGCCGCTGCTCACGCGGATGGATCTCGCGCATATTCTCGTCGGCGAACCGAAGGTCGAGACGCAGCAGTGGACACAGGTTTTCGTGCCCTATTGCACCGGAGATATCCACATGGGCAGCGCGGTGCGCAACTACACGTCGCCGAGCGGCGACTGGCGATTGCAGCACTACAGCGGGCTGAAGAACATCCAGGCCGTCGCGCAGTGGCTGACGTCGCACGGCTTCGGCAAGCCGAACCGGCTGCTCGTGTACGGAATGAGCGCGGGCGGCTACGGCACGCTCGCGAACTACGCGACGCTGCGCAACACGCTGCAGCCGCAGGCACATAGTTCGCTGCTCGACGACGCCGGTACCGTGTTCAACACGCCGTTCGACGCGGACGCGGCCACGCATCCATCGGTCGGCCTGTACGACCGCGTGCGCACCGAGTGGGGGATGACGGGCCCCGACGGGATGATCACCGTGAACAGCCGGCTGACCCGCCATTTCGATCCGGGCAACATGGGGAGCGCGTATGCGGCGCTGTCGGCGACATTCCCGCACGACCGCTTCGGCTTCTCGAGCTACCAGCGCGACAAGATCATCGCCGCGTATCACTATCGCGCGTTCGTGCCGGCCGTGATCGCGGCGCCCGACGACGCGACGAAGGATTCACTGTCGCTCGCGCTGTTCGACCAGGAGCTGGACGGGTTGAAGCAGACGCTGAACCCGTTGCCGAACTTCGGCTACTTCATGCCGTGGGCGCGCAACGACTTCATCGCCAACCACCAGGTGACGGCGGTCAGCTTCACCGGGTCGGGGATCCACGAGCACGGCATCGACGCGGATATCGGCACCTTCGTCGACAACTTGCTGAACCAGCAGGACCCGGCCGATACGCCGGTGATGAAGGCGTTCCGCACGCAGCAGGGGTCGGATTTCACGTTCTCGACGTTTCTGGCGTGGATCGACAGCATCTTCAACCTGACCGGCGAAGCGGGGCCGATCTCGGGGCACCGGGCGTGACGTGAAGCGGCGGTTCGCCCGAGCGGGCGAGCGCGGCGCAGTGCGGCGGCCGGGTGTCGTGGCCGCTCGCCTGCGTCGATGCGTGGCCGTGCGGAGCGGCGTTACGTTACGGCTTCACCACCGCAACCGCCGGCGCGCCCGAATCCGTGCCGGGCGCACCGTTCGACCCGTAGGCCGCTTCGGCGCTCTTGCGCTCGGCCAGCCGCTTGGCGGCCAGGCGTTCCTGCGCGGCGACGATGTCACCCGGATAGTTGTCGCCATCAGCGGCGATCGGCTCGTAGCCGACCGATTCGAGGTCGAACAATTCCTGGCGCACCTGCGCACGCGTGAGCGTCGAATGCGACGACTGCGCGTACGACACGGCCGGTGCGGCGAGGAGGGCGGTGGCGGTTGCGGCGACGGTGGCGATGGTGACGATGATGGATTTCACGGTTTCCTCAGACGGTTTCGTTGCGGTTCGGCGCGATGGCGGCTGGCTGAACCGACGAGACAAGTTTAGGAACCCGGATCGGCCGGATAAATGCCGATTCCTGTCCAACAGTGTTCCTGAATCCGTGACAGTTGGGGGAAATACGGCGTCCTTGGTGCCCGGCTTTGGGTGGGTTGATTCGCGTGGAATGCCGATCGATGCGGGGCACGCCGCCGTTCCGTCAGACCGGCTACGCACGCGATGCCCGGTGGGCAGACGCATGCCTGCCCGGCAATGCTAGTCGTCGAAACGCGGGAATGCCCGCTGGCGCTTCATGTCCTTCAGCCATTCCTTGACGTTCGCCGGATCGTCGAACTCGCGCAGCGTCAGGTTCAGGTCGTGGATGCTGCGCTGCGTGCCGGCGATGTCGCGCGCGAGCATGCGCATGATGGTATCGGGCGCGACCTTGACCGACGGCGCGATCCCGTAGGTCCGCCGGAATCCGGTCTCGACGTCCTGGATCTCCTGGTCCAGCTCGCGCAGCTGATCTTCCAGGATGCCGTTGTAGCGCGCGAGCCGGTCTTCGCCGAGGCCGTTGATCGCGTGCCGGTCGATCTGCTCGATCTCCAGTTGCAGCTCCAGCAGTTGCAGGAGCTTGCCGTTCGCGTAAGCGTGGTTGACCCGCTGCATCAGCACGGTCTTGCGTTCCTGTTCCTGGGGATCGGTTTCGCGATCGGGGTGCAGCGCGCTCGCCAGCTTCCGGTAGACCTCGCGGATCGACCGGCTCGCTTCGGCCTGCTCGGCTTCGCGCTTCGCCAGCGCGGCCGATTGGCGGGGCGCTTTCTTGCGCTTGGCGCGCTGCGCCTCGCGTGCCGCGTGCTGGGCCATGTCCCGCTCGAACTGCGCGTCCAGTTCGGCCTGCATGCGCGCCATGAGTGCTTCGGGCGAGAGCGCGTCGAGATCGTCTTCCTTCGTCACGCCGGGCGTCGGTTCCGACTTCGGCTCCGGTTCCGGCTCGGCTGCTGCGTTGCTGCCGTGATCGGCGGCGTCGTGCCGGGCGTGGATGGCCTTCAACTGCGCGTCGTCGCTGAAGTCGAGCAAGTCGCGCGCCATGCTGGCGATCATCCCGGACAGGGTGTGCTGCTCGGCCTTGCTCAAGCCTTTCTGCAGATACGCATCGTCGAGCTGATTGAGCAGCCGGATCCGCAGCGCGGTGGACGTCTGTTCGAGCGGCAACAGCTCGTCGACGAATTTCTTCTGGAAGGCCGGCATCGCCGCTTCCCACGCGCCGAGCCGCTCGCGCCGCTTCTCGATCTGCTGGACGAGCGTATTGAATGCTTTCTGGGCGTTCGACAGGCTGGCTGCCTCGTGGCCGGGCGCGATGGCGACCGCTGTTCCGCGACGTGCGGTCATGATGAATCTCCTTCGGCTGCGGCAGGACGCGCAGCAGCGCGGTATTTTAACCGGCCCGACGTGTCCCCCTTGCCCGACGTGGCGCGGCTACTCCTGGAACAACTGCCCCTGCCCGGAGATCACGCGTTCGAAGTCGTCGCGCAGGAACGGCAGGATCGCGTCGGCCACCGGCTGCAACTGGCGGCTCAGGTAGAACGCATAGTCGATCGGCGAACGCATCGTTTCGAGCGGCTCGGGGCCGGCCGTCGTCATCACGTAGCTGATCCACCCGCCGCGCTGATACTGCAGCGGCCGGCCCTGTTCCTGGTTGAACGCGTCGGCGATCCGCGCCGCGCGCACGTGCGGCGGCACGTTGCGCTCGTACTCGCGCAGCGGCCGGCGCACGCGCTTGCGGTAGACGAGCTGGTCGTCGAATTCGCCGGCCAGCGTGCGCCGCACGGTGTCGCGGATGAAATCCTGGTACGGCTCGCGGCTGAACACGCGCCGGTACAACTCGCGCTGGAACTGCTGCGCGAGCGGCGTCCAGTCGGTGCGCACCGTTTCGAGCCCCTTGAAGACGAGGTCCTCGCCGCCGTCGGCCGCTGCCGCGAGCCCCGCGTAGCGCTTCTTGCTGCCTTCCTCCGCGCCGCGCACGGTCGGCATCAGGAAGCGGCGGTAGTGCCGCTCGTATTGCAGCTCCAGCGCGCTCTCGAGCCCGAAGGTTTCGCGCAGGTGCGTTTGCCACCAGCGGTTCACGTGCTCGACGAGTGCACGGCCCTTGGTGCCGGCTTCGTCGTCGTCGTGCGCGCGGCCGAGCCACACGAACGTCGAATCGGTGTCTCCATAGATCACTTCGTACCCCTGCGCTTCGATCAGCTCGCGCGTGCGGTGCATGATCTCGTGGCCGCGCATCGTGATCGACGACGCGAGGCGCGGGTCGAAGAAGCGGCAGCCCGTCGAGCCGAGCACGCCGTAGAACGAATTCATGATGATCTTGAGCGCCTGCGACAGCGGCGCGTTGCGCTGCCGCTTCGCGTCGTCGCGGCCTTCCCACACTCGGCGCACGATATCGGGCAGGCAGTGCGCGGTACGCGAGAAACGTGCGCCGAGAAAGCCGGGCACCGATGCGTCGTCGCCGGGATGCGCGAGCCCTTCGATCAGCCCGACCGGATCGATCAGGAACGTGCGGATGATCGACGGATAGAGGCTTTTGTAGTCGAACACGAGCACCGAGTCGTACAGCCCGGGGCGCGAATCCATCACGAAGCCGCCGGGGCTGTTCTGCCCCGTCACGTCGCCGAGGTTCGGCGCGACATAGCCGAGCCGGTGCATGCGCGGCAGGTACAGATGCGTGAAGGCCGCCACCGACCCGCCGGTGCGATCGGCCGCGAGGCCCGTCACGCTCGCGCGTTCGAGCGCGAAGGACAGCAGGTCGGCCTTGTCGAAGATGCGCGTGACGAGTTCGCAGTCCTTCAGGTTGTAGCGCGCGAGCGCCGGCTTGTCGTGATCGAAGCGGCGCTGGATTTCGTCCATCCGCTGGTACGGGTTGTCGATCGACTTGCCTTCGCCGAGCAGCGCCTGCGACACGTATTCGAGGCTGAACGACGGGAACGTCCACGTCGCGGATTTCAGCATGTCGATGCCGTCGAGGATCAGCCGGCCGGCCGCACCCGCGAAGAAGTGGTCGGGTTGCTGGCCGTGCGCGCGCCAGTCGAGCACGCTGCCGCCGCGCCCGAGCTTCAGCGGGATGCCGTATTGCTCCGAATGGGCATGCAGGATGCGCAAGTCGAACTGCACGAGATTCCAGCCGATCACCGCATCGGGATCGTGTTCGTCGAACCATTCGTTGAGCCGCGCGAGCATCGCGGGTCGGTTGTCGCAATAGTCGAGGTTGAAGTCGACGGCGTTTGCTGCGTCGCTGTCGCCTCCGTTCGGCGGGCCGAGCATGTAGACCTGCCGTTGCCCGCAGCCTTCGAGCGCGATCGAGTACAGCTCGCCGTGCACGCTGGTTTCGATGTCGAGCGACACGCAGCGCAGCGCCGGGCGATAGCCGTCGGTGGTTTTCAGCTCGGCGCCGGCCAGCGTGCCGTCGGGGCCGGGTTGCCCGCGAAACTGCACGCACGCGGTGATGAAGCGCTCCATCGCGTAGCGGTCGGGCGGCTGCACGTCGGCTTCGTAGACGTCGACGCCGGCTGCCGCGAGACGCTTCTGCAGCCCGGACAGATGGCGATAGCGCTTGCAATAGAGGCCGACGACCGGGCGCTGCCGGAAGTCGCGCAGCGCGAGCGGGCGCAACTCGGCCTCGCGCTCGCCGGCCAGCGTGCGTTCGGCGAGCGCCTGCTGTTCGGCCGGAATGAACGCGACGGCTTCCTGCGGGCGCAACCGTACGCGGCGCGGACCGTGTTCGGTTGCCAGCCAGAACTCGATCTCGATGCCGGATGCGGTGTCCCGCCAGTGGCGGGTGAGGATGAAACCCTGCTCGAACGCCGTCAAAACGCTTGCTCGTGGTGGATGCCCAGGCGGCGGATTTTAGCGCTTGGGCGGGGGGCTTGCCGGAATGGCATGCACGACATTGTGCGCGTCTCGCTCGCCCCCGGTGTGCATTCGGTGAGTGCCCGCCGTCCCGCTTGGAATCAGGCAACGGCGAGCCGTTGCGCGACGCGCCATTCGGTGCGCGCTGTACCGGAAGGTTTGAGCAACCAGCGTCGCGCCGCTACCGCGTGCCGTTTTTGCGTCACGTATGCGTCGACGGCGAGTTCGAGCGCTTCGCCATCGATGCGCACGAGCGTCGCGGTCGCGCCTGATCCATCGGCGAACTCGACCACGGCCGGGTGCGGCTTCCCGGAGCGCGGCGCGTCGTGGTCGAGCGTGACGATGCTGCCGGGGGACAGGTGTGAATGGGTTGTGCGGAGCAGCAGGGCGGTGGGCATCGAAAGCACTCCGGACGTCGTGGTGCGGCAGTGGGATCGCTGGCGGCATTCACGAATACGAGCGGCAAATCCAGGCGTTCAATGATTTGAATGGCGCCCGATTGACGCCACGGAATCATCGTTCGTAGAATCGCCGATCAAGAACAATATCATTCTGAGAGAGACGCCATGGTTGCGCACTGTCTGGTGGTCGCGATTGAGCCATGAACCGACACCTCTGGGTTGTCGTGTTGGCTGTTCTGTCGTGTGCGTGCACGAAACGGGAGCCCTTGGCGACGTCATTGCCCGACACGAGTGCCGTGCGCGCCAATCTGGTGTTCACCTGCATGCATCAGGCGGACACCTTGCCGCCACTCGATCCACAAGCTGACAGCTTGTTTCGTTACGCGAACGATCGCCGTCACCCGCTGGTTCCCGACATCGACAGGATCGTTCCACTGCCACCCGCAAAGCTTCCCCCATGGGACGGCACATTCCAATGGAAAAAGGATCAGCATGCGGCCACACCGCCGCTGAAGCCTTCGGACGAACTCATCAACAAGATGGCGAAAGCCAGGCATCTCGATCTCGCGACGGGGCTGCCGCTTTCGGGATCGGCGGACAAGGCCTCATGAGACTGACCCACCAGCAGACGTCGCATCCCGTTTGACGTTGGATACGGTCGCGCAGATCGATCAGACCTGACCGCAACCCGGCATCGAGTGCGCGACACCCTGACGATACGCAGCGCCGGTTTCTCGAGAACAGGCCGGCAGGTCCGGCGCCGTACAACCGACAACTTCATCGACCCCGGAGTCCACATGAATTCACCCACTCGGCCCGTCTCGTTACCCGGTGCCGCCGCACTCGTTGCAGCGTTCATCATCACGCTGCTGTTTCTATCCGGCCTCTGCGTGCAGTTGACGAGGTTCTCGTTGGACACGCAGATGCTGGCGTTGCAATTGGCCAGTTTCATCCAGAACCTGGTATTTCGAACCGGCCTGGTTTATCTGATTGTCCGATGGCACGGGGAGCATCGCGATCAGCTTGCGTTCCGTCGCCCCGCGAGGCTGCTCGCGAGCTATGCGTTATGCCTGCTGGTCTGGCAGATCGCACAGATATTCATCATCCAGGTGCTGCTGCTGAGTCTGGCCAGAAATGGCACCCATCTGACGGTCATCGTGAACCTCATCGCGCCGGTGAGCGCTGCCCTTTATACGCTCGTAGCCTGGTTCGCATGGCGGCTCGTCACGCGCATGTTTCGCCACGATGCGCTCCCCGAGGCGCCGCGAGGTCGCGCGGCGCGGCCCATTGCCGGGCTCGCGGCGTGGCTGTTCGCCAGCGTATGTCTGCTCTTGATGACGACGACCGTGCCGATGTTGCTCGACTATTTTGACGACGACCTCGCGCGCATGATGTTCGGCTACGTTGGCGCGGTTGCCGTTCCCGCGGCATTGGTCTTTGCGGGAACGCGACTCGGCCTGCCTCGCGACCTCGTGCGACTGCACGGCTGGCGTCTGCTGGGCGCGTCGCTCGCGGCGATGGCATCCACGTCGGTGGTGTTCTATTTGGCGGTGCAGTTGCTTGGCGGCATGCTGGGGGCGGGCGTGTTGTCCGGAATGATGGCGATCGTTGTTCTTGGCAGTGCCTTTGTGGCTTGTTGGGTGTGGTTCCGCGTGTTCTACGCGTCCGTGAGCCGCGACACGGTTGAAACCCCGCAGGGCATGCCGTCGCCGTAGCTTCCGGTTGTCGCGCGCGAGTCGTTTGAGGGGCCGGATCGAATCGGAACCATGACAAGCTGAATCGCACGGGTTCCGTCCTGCCGGGTCGCCGCGAAGGTGTGCGCGACGGCGGCAGCGCGTATAGTGGGGCTAGCCTTGTCGCCGGTTCCCTGGAACAGTCCTCGCATTCAGGCGTGACATCGTCCGGGCGTTGGGGCGTGCGGGGGCATCGATGCCCCGGGTCGGCATGGTGGATGTGGCGTCGACTTTGAAGCAGGCAGTGCCCTGGCTTGCACGAACCGGATCCGGACGAAACGGCGCCCCCATGAAAATCGATCGCAGCTCCATTCCCTGCTACCTCGTCCTTCGCGCCGGCTGGCCCCCCTATGTATTGAATGCGGACCGCCTGGTGCTCCGCCGCGAAGCGAGCCCGATGTTGCGCGCGTTCGCACGCGCGCGCGGAGGGTTCGCGCATGTCGATGACGTCGCGTGGAACGTCTTCTCCGCCGCCGAGGGCCTTTCGGTGGCCGAGCGTCGTGAGACCGGGTTCTTTGCGCTGATCAATGGAACCGAGACAGAGCATCAACTGGGTTTGCTGGCCACCCTCTGATGTCGCCGCCGGGATGGCCGTGGTCGACGAATGCGCCTCCCGTCGAAGCGTCGATCAGTGACGCCCGGACGGCGGCGGCGCATTCCGCCCGTCCGCCGAAAGCGCTTGACACACTCTGTGATGACACGTACTGTCGGTCGGTGAAGTATTCAAGAAGCGCGATTGCTGCTCATCATCGACCGTAGCCTGCGGTATTCGTTGTCCTCCCCCTCCTTGATTCTTTTCCCGAACCCGTCAGGGTGCGCTACGCACGTTCATCTTCAGGAGATCTAACATGGATACCGGTACCGTCAAGTGGTTCAACGATGGCAAGGGCTTCGGCTTCATCACGCCCGACAAGGGCGGCGACGATCTGTTCGCGCACTTTTCCGAGATTCGCGGCGACGGCTTCAAGACCCTCGCCGAGGGCCAGAAAGTCAGCTACGAAACGAAGAGCGGCCCCAAAGGCCTGCAGGCATCGAACATCACCCCGCTGTAATCGCCCAGAGCCGTCCGCCTCGTTCACGGCGCGGCGCGCAATCGCCGCATCTTGCGCTACGTGCCGCCGTCGCGGGCGCCACGTGTGCCGATGCTGGCCCGGCAGGGCCAGCCGTTGCGCATCGGGATGTCGAGCCCGCGTGCACATCTGTGCGCCAGCCGCTTTCGCAGCGTGTACACGATCGGACGAGCAGCGCTCATCGGATCGTGCACACCGCGCAGCAGGAGAATCGCATGACCCGAAGTCAGTCACGCAGCAACAAGGCGCCGCCGCGCGTCAAGCCGGCCGTGGTGCTGCCCAAGCTCGGCACGGCACTGAACTGGGTGCCGCCGAAGCCGGCCCTGGATACGCAATCGCGTCCGAAGAAGCGCACGCCGGCTCCGTATTAGCGATCCGGATCATTCCGCCAGTCGAGAGGCGGCCACCGGCTGCTTCGCCAGGAGAGCGATTCTGGCGACGCCGGCCCGATCGTGACCGTCTTCGTCGGGACAAGGCGACGCGCTCCGCGCGACACCTTGCAACCCGACATCGTGCACCTGCGGCGCGTCCGTGGGTTGTGGTGCGTCATCCGGAATAAGTTGGGCGCTCGGCAAATGATGCGCGTATGATGGGTTCATCCGATCGACCCTGGTAAGCCGGTCGCTCGCTCCTCCATCTACCCGTTTGCTGCATCGCCCCGCCTCCGCGCTGCAACGTTGTCCCTTTCACCTCACTGGCCCGCCCCGCAACGGGGATACTGGCCGGCCCTGTTCGCCCGTGCGATTCGTCGCGGCCGGACGCCAGGAGCTTGTCATGAGCATGCATGTCTACCGTGGATTCGAGATCTATCCACTGATTTACCCTCACGCGCCGGCGCTGGATGGCAGCCCGCACAACTACGATGCCGGTTTCGATGCGGCAGTCAAGATTTGCCTGCGCGGCGATACGCTGACGCACAGCCAGACTTTCAGGTTGCGCGACAACGCCCCGTTCGGCAGTGCCGGCGATGCACGTCGTGCTTCGCTGCGCTACGCGGAAAACATCATCGACGACAATCGCGGCAAAAAGGGCTTCTTTTCCGGCAAGCCTTGAGGCAAACCGCCAAGGCAACGCGATGTGTTGTCAATTCGGAGGACGAAATGATCATCGATGAGCTGCTCGGCCTGATCAGGCGGCATGAGGTCATCAGGACCGACGCCATCCTGCCCACCGGAATCGGCGATTCAGCGCGGTGCCATCAGCAGGAACTGCAAATGTTCGTGGCGGTACGCGCGTTGTCGATCGGAGCCGGATATTCGGAGTTCGAGTCCGACGAGATCGCGAGTGCCGTCATGACACGACTCGGCTAGTGTGCCGTTCAACCATTCGAAAACAGGATCACCATGACAACCGTTACGCTGAAGGTCAACGAACCGATCGATGTCGCGCTGCGACGATTTCGGCGCGATATCGAGAAAACCGGGCTGATTCGGGAGTTGCGCAGTCGCACGGGCTATGAAAAGCCCACGACGGAACGCAAGCGGAAAAAAGCGAGCGCCGTGGCCAGACAGCGCTTGCGCGCGAAGCGCATGTTGCCGCCGCGCAAAATGTACTAGGAGGGCATCATGTACACCCTGCCGGCCGAGGCGCCCCCGTTTTTCCCGCTGACCAAATGCCAAGTCGATCTCGATCGGCAGAAGGACATGGTGACGCTGCTGCCGAGCTTCTATGCGTTCGGATGCGAGTACACCAGCCGCGGTTTTCTGATCGGACGCGACGATGCGTTCAAGTTGATTGCCGCGCTAGAGAAGGCGCTCAGCGTCCAGGGATGAGCTGACGACGACACGCTCGCGAGCATCGACAACCCAAGGGCGAACCATGCGTGTCACGACGAAGTACGTGGATCTGCTCTATTTCCTCGTTGTATTGCAACTCGTGACGCAACGGAAGACGCACGAGTGGTTGTCGTCGTTTCAACTCGTCGAATCGCTGCAAGGCTGGCTGGTTATCCATCGTGCGAAATGCGATTGGCGCGATCGTGTCTGGATAGGCCATGCTTCTCTTCAGATCGCGAAGGCGGCCCGCCCGGTCGACGACGCTGAATCGACGGAGACGGGCGCGCCACGGGATGCGCTGGCAGACCGGTCGAGTTTGCGGATGAAGTGCATCCGCTACCTTCGGGAGCATGTCTGAGCGTGGTCGCGCTCGCACGGGCGGCACGCGGGTGCCGGTCGGCGTCGAGCTGGCGTCGGTCATGCGGAATCGTGCATGCGGCCACGCCGCTACACCGCCACCCACGCAAAATCCTCCTTCAAATGCTCCAGCCGCTGCGGCCGCTGATACAGATACCCCTGCGCATACTGAATCCCGACCGCATGCAGCGCGCGATGCTGCGCTTCCGTTTCCACGCCTTCAGCGATGATCTTCAGGTCGTAGTGATGCGCCACGGACGCGATCCCCTCGATCAACCCGGCACTGCCGCCGTTCAGTTGCGAGACGAACTGGCGATCGATCTTCACGTAGTCGAACGGAAAGCGTGACAGCAAGTCGAGATTGCTGTGATGCGTGCCGAAATCGTCGATCGCGAACTTCGCGCCTTTCGCTCGCAGCGCATGGAACATCGCGGTGGTGCGCGCATTCTTCTCGAGCAGGATGCGCTCGGTGACTTCGAGCACCAGCGTAAAGCCCGGCGGCAGCGCGCGGATCGCGTCCTCGACGACGGACACGAACCGCGTGCGCTCGAGATCCTTCGGCGCGATGTTGATGGCGATGCGCAGCGGCGCGCAAGGCGTCAGCGCGGACAGTTCCGCCACGGCTGTCCGCAGCACGAATTCGGTCACTTTCGGCAGCACCGCGCTCGATTCGACCTGCGGGATGAACACGGCCGGGCTGATTGCCCCCCACTTGGGGTGCTGCCAGCGCAACAGCGCCTCGACGCCGACGGTCCTGCGCGTCTCGACATCGACGATCGGCTGGTACACGACGTGGAGCTCGTCGCGCCTGAGTGCGTTTCGCACGGCCTTCAGCAGCAGCCGGCGCGGCGCCATCGCGAGCAGGTAGGCCGCCATCACGAGGCCGTCCGCCAGCAGCACGATCGTGATGCCGATCAGCCGATAGTGCTGCCGGACCTGCGACGCATAGTGCGCGGATGCGGCAACCCGCACCGTGAACGGCCAGCGGGGGGACACGATCGTGCTTCCGCCTGCTGGTTCGGTGGCCGACTCCGGCGTGAATTTCCCGTGTTGGTCGAGATGGCCCGAACCCGCGATCGACAGCGTCGCGGTTTCCGTCCCGTAGCGGGCGCCGTGCGCGAGCGCGTCGGCCACGTAGTCGCCTTCGATCAGGTAGAGCACACCCGCGCCGGGTGCGGTCGCGTAAAACACGGGCAGCACCGGGATGCCTTGCTGGAACGGCGTCTGGCGCAGCAGCGTGACGAGCGTCGAGCCCGGTTCCGGCTCGTGGGTATACGCGCCGAGCGGCAGGTCGATCGCCCCCAGCGCCGACGAACACATGACGCGGCCCTCGTGCACCAGCGCGACGGCGCGCAGATAGCGCAGGCGCGTGCCTATCTCGGCGAGCGTCCGGAATACCGCCGGGCATGGCCGCCCGACGAGCGCGGTCAGTTCGTCCACATGCCGCAGGCGCGCGCCGTCCAGGATGCGGTCCACCGAGGCCACGATGTCGCTCGCGATGACGCGTTCATGCTCGGTGACGGTATCGCGCGCGTAGCGGTCGGCAAGTGCGATCGCGAATGCCGGCACGAGCACGCAAACGATTACGGCGGCGAAAAAGGCGACCCGCGGCCATGCGCCGCTACGCTGGAAAACGGCCTTCGAGCCTGGCGTGAACGCTGACATTCCCGCGGTCGCCTTGGGTGTTGTGTGTATGGAGAGGCGAGTCGAACCGGTCGATACACCCGGCGCATGCGTCATGCCGGGTTCGGGCCATGCGCGGTGCGTGCCGGTATCGCAATGCGATCGATGCTACGGTCGCGACGGGCATCTGCGGCAGACCCGGCGCAATCGGCCAATCATTCCGGTGACTTGCCTGGATAAACATGGGCATGCAGCACATGTATATAGACGTAGCACACCGAAAAAAACCCCCGGCCGCATGGTCTTGCGGCCGGGACAAAAAACACCGTCTCTTGGCACGAGGATGGTGCGCGGCAAGTATAAGATGTGATGAGAGATTGCGAAATATTGTTATTCAACTATTAGTGTAGTTTTGTCATTGTGTCTCGACAGGAAACATTCTTTCGGGATGCTGTCTTCGTCGACTTGCCGACGGCCTGCGACCGGTCGCCGCGCGATAAGGTCGCACGTCTCGCCGGAGCTTCGGGATGGAAGAAAATACCGCGCGCACGGTCATCGTGACCGATGGCGCAGCCGCTGCCGACGGCGGTTCGCTGTGGATCCGGATTGCCGTGAACGGGAACGCCAGCAACTACTCGCTCAACCGCTCGCTCGCTGCGCGCGGCACGCCGCGCTACAACACCATCAGCGGTGAACATGGCCCGCTTTCGAAAGGTGAACGAAAGGAACTGCTCGCGCTGTTGCGCAGCATTGCCGATCCCGCGATGTGGGCCGGCATGGTCGGCACGTTCGTGCAGGTGCTGCAGACGTCCGGAGAGGAGTGAACGATACGGCGCCGGCGCGCTTCAGAAATCGTTGCGCATCTTGCGCAGCAGGTCACCGCCCGACTGGTGCGTGTCCAACGCGGTGAGCACATCGGTCAGGAACCACGGCAGGTTCAGTTGCGTATTGGCATCGCTGACGCATACGCGGATCGGCGGGGCTTTTGACGGCGAGCGCGCGTCGGGCGTGGCGTCGCGGGACGGCACGCAGTTTTTCGCGTGCACTTGAACGGGCGCCGGCTCGGCGCTGCCGGACGGCGCACCGGCGGCGGCCGGCAAGCTGGCGGCGGCCAGCAGGGTCAGGACAGCGACAGCAGCAACGGGTTTCATGGGATTCTCCGGCGATGCTCGTTCGACCGCGCGGGCGGACGCGAGTTCGCCGGCGGCACGCGTGCGCGCCGTGCTCAGCCTCGCGC
Source organism: Burkholderia sp. AU38729 (assembly GCF_020419725.1). NCBI lineage: Bacteria > Pseudomonadati > Pseudomonadota > Betaproteobacteria > Burkholderiales > Burkholderiaceae > Burkholderia > Burkholderia sp. AU38729. The sequence continues at coordinate 119,042 of NZ_JAIZQO010000012.1, forward strand.
GACGTTCGCGGCCCGTGCCGGTTGACGGCTGCGCCACTGCTGCGGCGATTCGCCGGTCCAGCGCCGGAAGGCGCGCGTAAAGGCGCTGTGTTCCGAATAGCCGAGCAACCAGGCGACTTCCGCGAGCGTCAGCCGCGGGTCGTTCAGATGGTCGATCGCGAGCCGCCGCCGCGTGTCCTCGCGCAGGATCCGGAAGTTGAGCCCGAGTTCGGCGAGGCGTCGATGCAGCGTGCGCGACGACACATACAGGTCCGCGGCGATCTGTTCGAGGCTCGCTTCGCCCAGCGTCAGCAGGCGCGCGACGGCTTCCCGCACCGACTGTTCGAGATCGTCCGTCTGCCGCAGCTCGGCAAGCAGCGCGCTCGCCTGGCGTTCCATCATCTGCAGCAGCGCGTCATCCGGCTGGCGCAGCGGCTGCATGAGCAGGTGCAGCGGGAACGCGAGGCGGTTCACCGGCTGGCCGAACCGCACCGGGCAGCCGAAATAGTCGATGTACGGTCGTTCGTCGCCGGGCGACGGATGCACGAAGCAGACCTCGTCGGGCCCGTGGTGCGTGCCGGTGATGTTGCGTGCGAACTGGACGATGGCCGTCAGCGCCACTTCGTCGACGAGCGGGCCGAGCGGTTCGGGCGCATCGTGCCATTCGATCGCGACCGACGTCGCCTCGACCCGCACCTCCATGCGCGCGACATTCGCGATCAGGTGTTCGTACTGCTGCCAGCGCGCGAGTGCGGCGCCGGCATCGCGGCACGCATGCAGCGCATAGCCAAGCGCACCGAGATGGGCGGGCGTGATTCGCTGGCCGACGTGCAGGCCGAGCAGCGGATCGTCGAGCGCGCGCACCGCGCATTCGAGCAGGCGCCGCCAGTGAGCGCTCGCATACAGCGTGAGCCCGCGATCGTCCTCCGGCGGCCGCGCCTCGCCGAGCACGCGCGCGGCATCCTTCCCCTGCTCGGACAGATAGTCGAACAGCAGCCGCACGTAGGTGCTCGAGTAGTAGACGCGCTGCGTCGATAGCGGGGAGGCGGCGGGCATGGCGAAAAGTGTCAAGTAATCGTCGGCAAGTGTCAACGCGGGGCGACCCGCGCGAGACCATACTGCCGGTCAGTTCTTGATCGAGGCCGCGAACATGCCGACCGAGTTGATGACGTGGCTCCATGCGTTCCTGGGTAACGACGTGGACTGGAAGCAGGTGCTGCTGATCGGCATGACGCCGGTCTTCCTGATCGCGTTCGCGATCGAATACGCGGTGATGACGGGGCGCGGCCGCCGCGAGCCGTTTCGCTGGAAGGAGATCGTCGCGAACCTGTCGCTCGGCGCCGGCTATCAGGTGGCCGAGACCGTGATGGGGCTCCTGTTCACGGGCGCGATCTTCGCGTGGGCCTATCGGCACCGGCTGTTCGACGTGCCGGTGAACGGCTTCACGATCGTGCCGATCTTCGTCGTCGTGGAGTTCTGCTACTACTGGTTTCATCGCACCTCGCATCGCGTGCGCTGGTTCTGGGCCGCGCACGTGCCGCATCACAGCGGCGAAGTGATGAACTTCACGACCGCGATGCGGCAGTCGCTGCTGAACGCGTTCGTCGGCGTGTTCGTGTTCTACCTGCCGCTGGTGTGGCTCGGCATCCCGCCGGCCGTCGTGCTGTTCCTGCTCGCGGTCGATCTCGCGTACCAGTACTTCGTGCATACCGAAGCGATCGGGCGGCTGCCGCGCGGGTTCGAGTACGTGTTCGACACGCCGTCGAACCATCGTGCTCATCATGGCCGCAATCCGCGTTATATCGACAGGAACTACGGCGGCGTGCTGATCATCTTCGATCGCCTGTTCGGCACGTATGTCGAGGAAACGGAGCCGGTCGACTACGGGATCACGCAGCAGATTCGTTCGACCAACTTCCTGGTGCTCAACCTGCACGAATTCGTCGACATGTGGCGCGACGTGCTTGCCCCCGGGCCTGTCCTGCAGAGGATGAAACACCTGTGGATGCCGCCGGAATGGGAGCGGCCGGGGCATCGGCCGATCCATACGTGGAGTATCGAGCGCAAGGGCGAGGAGGAGGAGGCGACAACCTCGTGTGCGATGCCCGACGAGGATGCGTCGGCGCCAGGGCGCAAGATCGTACAAGCCACCGGTACGCGATCCGGCTAACCTGCGTGCTTTCCTCGGCGAAAGGCGCGGCGGGCAATGACGAAGAAAGTATTCTGGGACGATCCCTACCGGACGACGCTGGATACCGTCGTCAGCCACGTCGACGGCGATCGCGTGCGGGTGGATGCCACCATCTTCTTTGCGTTTTCCGGTGGGCAGGAAAGCGACGCGGGGTCGCTGGGCGGCTATCCGGTCATCCAGGCCGACAAGCAGGGCCTCGACATCGTCTATACGCTGCCGCACGATCATGCGCTGAGCGTCGGCGATCGTGTGACCTGGCGCATCGACTGGGCGCGGCGGTACCGGCTGATGCGTCTGCACTTCGCGGCCGAAATGGTGCTGCAGCTGGTCTATCGGCTCAGGCCCGGCATCGAGCGCATCGGTGCGCATATCGGGCCGGACAAGGCGCGCATCGATTTCGCGAGCGACACGAGCGTGGCGCCGCTGTTTCCCGAGATCGAATCGGCTGCAGCCGATCTGTCGAAGCGCGACCTGCGCATCGTGACCGATTTCAGCGATGTGGATGCGCAACGGCGGTTCTGGCGTGTCGACGGCTTCGCGACGATGGCGTGCGGCGGCACGCATCCGGCGTCGACCGGCGAGATCGGCATGCTGACGCTCAAGCGCAGGAATACCGGGAAAGGCAAGGAGCGGATCGAGGTGATGCTGGTCGAGCCGGAGAGCGCCGGTGGGTAGCGGGGCGAGCGGGCTGCGTGACACACGCTGCCCGCGTCACTTCACTGATACCCGTAACACTGCTTCAACCCCGCGTAGTCATAGAAGTGGCTGCCCGGCGCGATCTTCGCGCCGTCGCACGCGGCCTGGAAATCCGTTTCGCGCTCGTTGTACAGCATCTTCACGATGAGTCGCGAGCTGTTGCGGTAGACATCCCACTGCATGTTCGCGGCCATCGGCGACACCTGATCACCGCGCCACGGATTGTTCGCATACGTGTACGTCTGCGCCTGCGGCATCGGCACGAACACGTTTTTCAGGTTCATGATCGACGCGAACGGAATCACGATCTCCGCATGCGTGAAGCGCAGCTTCGCGGCGCGGGTCAGGTCGCCGCGCGCGATCGCATCGACTTCGCCGAAGAAATCGTCCTGCAGCACCTTCGCCATCCGGTACGTGACGGGGTTTGCTTCCTGGATGCCGGGGCCCTTCTGGTAGTAGTCCTCGGCATCCTGCAGATACGCGAGATACTGCGCCTGCTCCGCGCCGATGTACTTTTCCATCGTGACGCCGCCGGTTTCCGCGGTCATCGCGGGCGCGACCTGCAGCAGGTTGTACAACACGTTCACTGCATCGACGGCCGTCGCGATCTTCGTCTTGCCGTCGCCCTTCAGCGTGTTGGTGAACTTGCCGTCCGCCGACGTGAATGCATAGGTGCCCGTGTTCGCGAACGTGTAGCCGTCGGTGCCGAGCTTCGCGATGAAGGCCTGCGACACGAGCGCGGACAGCACTGTCTGCGCGACGTCGGCCGCCTGCGGCGCGGCCTTGATCGCGTTGAGCTTCGCGGCCACCGTCGTGTCGTTCGCATAGGCCTGGTATGCCTGGCTCGCCTGGTAGGTCGCGTAGTACGGATTGCTCGTATCGGTCACGAGATCGGTGGCCGGCTTCAGCGCGTGGAAATACAGCAGGAAGCGGTTGGTGCCGGCCGGCTGCGCGACCGGCGCGTTCGCGGGATAGCCGGACGGCGCGGCGGGCAGCGTGATCGCCGTGGACAGCGCCGGCTGCGCGGCCACGAGCGACGCGGAGAAATACGTCGAGCTGTCGACCGCGCGATCCTGGCCCGAGTTGACGACGACGACCTGCCGGTTGCCGGCCGCGAACAAGGTGGGCAACCGCTGCGCGAGCCGCGCGGCGAGTTGCTGGTGTTCGCGGATGCCGGTTTGCGTGAGATTGCCGTACCCGGGCGTCGAGATGCCCGCCACGCCATAGCCGAGCAGCGCGTTGGCCTTCATCATCGCGACCGTGTCGGCCTTCAGCTGCGCACCGAGCGCGGTCAATGCGCCGTCGGCCTCGGCCTTGACCAGCATCGCGTAGATCGCGCCGTCGTACTTGAAGCCCGACAATCCACGCGAGCCGTGGCGCGCGACGAGTTCCGTATAGACGGGCGCGTAGCCGGCGGGCGGCGCTTCGTATGTCGCGGCGTCCTGCTGCGGACGGTACGGCGTCTTAGTCTGGTAGTAAGTCGCGGGTGTCGGCTTGGGCTGAGGCTGTGGTTGCGGTGCAGGCGTCGAACCGCTGTTGTCGGCAGCGGCCGCGGGTGGTGTCGAGTCGTCCCCGCCGCAGGCAGCGAGCAGCAGGCAGGTAATCGCGAGGGCGGTGGCGGTGCGGATCGGGCGTGTCATCGTGGCGGGCAACGGGCGGGACGATGCAGGTTCGCGTCGTCCCGTCTCCGGGAGTGATCGGTCAAGCCCGGAAGTGTTGCAAGCGACTTTGACAGCAGAATGTCAGGATTCGGCCGGGCAATCGTCGGATTGCCGCCGGATCGAGGAAGGCCGGCCACTGCCGGCCCGTGTGCCGGTGTTCAGTGCAGGCCGGCCGATGCGATCGAGCGCACGGTGTCGGTGATGTTCACGCAGCGCGACAGGCCGAAATGCTCGGCTTCGCGGCGCTCCGGTTCGCTGCTCGCAATTGCCACCGCGCGTTCGGGCGGCACGCCGAGCGCCTGCAGCGCGACGTCGAACGGGTGCTGACTTGATCCGGAGTCCTGCTGATTGGCGTCCGTGACGACGACCGAGAAGCGGTCGAGGTTCGCGCGGCCGAACTGGCCTTCGAACATGTCGCTGAGCCGTGCGGCCGGCAGCGTCGTGACGAGACCGAGTCGATATCCTTCTTCCGATGCTCGGTCGAGCCACTGGATGATCGCGTCGCGTTGATGGCGCGATTCATGCGAATCCGGTGTTGCTTCGATTTGCGCGAATGCTGCGTCGAGACGGGTGACGATGGCTTCGATAACCACGGTGATTCCTCTTCAGAGACGTGATGATCCGTTCGCCGACGGGAATGCCACACACCTTAGCGTCGATCCGGAAATCGCGACCAATTAATATTTATATCCGACCCATACGATTCGACTAATGAATGGGACGTCGCGCCAATGTGGACGCGGGATGCATGCCGCACGGCCTACTTTGCGCGAATCGCATCGTATCGACGGCCTTCGATGTGATGCACCAGATTCGTTCACGCAATGAATGCACCGTGCAAGTGCAAATGAAAAAACGGCATATCGAGCGATGCACGCCCGATATGCCGTCTTGCGATGCTGCGTGTGAATCGACGTGATCAGTGCAGCTTGATCGACGGCTGGTTGCGGCTTTGCAGCCAGTGGCTCAGCGACTGGAACAGCGCACGCTTCACGCCGACCACGCTGAACAGATGCTTGCGATACAGGAACTTGTACAGCCCGATCGCGGCCAGCCCGTCGACGATCAGCGAGCGCGAACGCACGCTGATGTCGGCCTGGTACACGGCGCCTGCATGCCCGAGTGACACCACGGTGCCCGCATCGCGGAACGTGAAGCCCGCCACCGGCTTGCCGGCGACGCGCCGCGCGAACGCGTTGACCAGGTACACGGCCTGTTGATAAGCGACCTGCGCGCGCGGCGGCAGGAAGCCGTTCGCGCCGCCCGTCGGGCACGCGGCGCAGTCGCCGAACGCATACACGTGCGGATCGTCCGGCGTCTGCAGCGTATCGGTCACGATCACCTGGTTCGAACGGTTGAGCGCGATGTCGCCGATCTGCCGCAGGAACGCGGGGCCCGCCACGCCGGCTGCCCAGATCGTGATGTCGCTCGCAAGCCGCTCGCCGGTCGAGGTCGTCACGGCATCCGCGCCGACTTCCGCCACGCGGGTATCGGTCAGCACGTCGACGTTCAGCGCGCGAAGCTGCGCGTGCATCTTGCCGGACAGCCGCTCGTCGAGCGCCGGCAGGATGCGCGGGCCGCCTTCGATCAGCCGGATGTGCACGTCGCGCGCAGACACCAGCGCCTTGAAGCGGTACGTCGTCAGTTGCTGGATCGCATCGCGCAATGCCGCTGCCAGCTCGACGCCCGTCGCGCCCGCACCGATCACGTTGATGCAGATCGGCGCCGCGCGCCGCGCGGGCTGCTGCTCGGCCAGGTGATTCGCCTTTGTGCACGCCGCGAGGAACTTCCGGCGGAAGTCCTCGGCCTGGTCGAGGTTTTCGAGTGGCAGCGCGTGGCGCTCAGCACCCGGCACGTTGAAGAAGTTCGTCACGCTGCCGACGGCGAGCACGAGATCGTCATAGTCGAGCTCGCGCTGCGGCAGGATTTCCGTGCCGTCCGCGTCCTGCACGGCCGCGATCGTCGCCGTGCGGGCCGCGCGGTCGACCTGCTGCAGCGCGCCCTGCACGAAGCGGAACCCGTGGCGCTTCGCTTGCGCCGCGTATTCGATCGTGTGCGAGGCCGGGTCGCGATGGCCCGATGCGGCTTCGTGCAGCAGCGGCTTCCAGAAGTGCGTCGGGTAGCGGTCGACGAGCACGACTTCGGCTTGTCCGCGGCGTCCGACCGTATCGCCGAGACGCGTGGCGAGGTGCAGGCCGCCGGCGCCGCCGCCGACGATCACGATGCGCGGCAGGCGCGGGGCGCGGTCCGTTGCAAGGTTGGGCGTGGTGTTGTCCATGTAGGGCTCCCGCTTTAATGACGATTCGGATGACATTGCTCAAGAACCGACGATATAGTTTCGAACCTACTCGAACAATTTAATGTTTATAAGCGACTCATATGTATTCACTTATAGGAAAGACCGCGACGTTCCGGCAGCTGAAGGCGCTGGACATGATTGCGCGGCTCGGCAGCGTGTCGCGGGCGGCCGAGGAACTGAACCTGACGCAGCCGGCCGTGTCGCTGCAGGTTCGCCTGCTCGAGGAGGCGGTGGGCGCCGCGTTGCTGCAGCGGGTGGGGCGCGGCGTGCAGCTGACCGCGGCCGGCGAGATCGTGTCGCGCTATGCGCGCGAGATCCTGCATCTGTGGAGCGAGGCCGGCGACGAAGTGGCCGCGCTCACGGGCGATCTCGGCGGCACGCTCCGGATCGGCGCGATCACGACGGCCGAGTACCTGATTCCGCCGCTGCTCGTGAAATTCACCGCGACGCGTCCGCATGTGAAGACTTATTTCAAGGTGGGCAATCGCGACGACATCATCCGCATGCTCGCCACGCATGAAATCGATCTCGCGGTGATGGGCAGCGCACCGAAGGAACTGCGCACGCATGCGGTCGAGTTCGCGAAGCATCCGATGGTGTTCGTCGCGGCGCCTGGCCATCCGCTGATGCAGCGCAAGCGCGTCGCGCTGAAGGATCTCGAATCCGCGCACCTGCTCGTGCGCGAACGCGGCGCGGGTACCCGCTCGACGGTCGAGAGCCTGTTCAAGAACGCGGGTTACCGGTTCCATGTGGGTTCCGAACTGTCGAGCAACGAGGCGATCAAGCAGATGGCCGAAGCGGGGCTCGGCGTGGCGTTCCTGTCGCTGCACGCGTGTGCACTCGAACTGCGCACCGGGCTGCTCGGGCAACTGCCGTTCCCCGGCAACCCGATCGAGCGCGAATGGTATGTGGTGACGCTCGCCGACCGGCGCATTTCGCAGGTCACGGGGCTGTTCCGCGATTTCCTGATCAAGCAGGGCGCGCCGGTGATCGACGGCGCGACGGTGGCGCCGCACGAGCGGCGGCGCAAGTAGGCGGATGCGTTGACCGGCCGGTCAGACGAGCCCGAAGTCGTCGTTGCTGTCGGGGATGGATGCGAGCAGCCGTTCGAGCCGGGTCCAGCCGACGATGCGCAGGCACCAGGCGGCGATGGTGGCGAAGGCGGTGCGGTCGTTGCGGGGGCCGGATGAGGGGCGATTGGCGGCGGAAGGCGAGCGCGCGGTGAACGCGGCGCGCGGCGCAAGGCACTGATGGGGCATGACGGTCTCCGTAGGTGTCGGATGGGGCCATCGTAAGCGGCGCGGCGCCCGCCGGCGCACACGCAAGGATGGCCCTGAGCAGGAATGGATGATCTTTTTCTGCCCGACCGGTGCGGGCCGCCGGCAGGCCCGGCAGACGGCCCGAAAACGCGTCACAATGCGCGTTCGACATCCCGATCCACTGGAGGAAGGCCATGAGCGATGCGATTCTCGCGGCGCCGACGGACAACGGCGTCCCGGTCAGCCTGCGCTCGAGCCGCGGGCTCGGCTGGCAGGGCTTCGGCGCGTCGCTGCTGGCCATCCGCGCGGGCACCTACCGGATTCCGGCGGCCGAGCATCACCGGATCGGCGTGCATATCGGGTCGCCCGTTCGCGCGGATTGCGTGTGCGACGGCGAGCGCGTGTCGCGCATCCAGGCGCATGGCGACGTGGACGTGATTCCGGCCGGCCTGCCCGGCCAGTGGACCGACAGCGCCGACTGCCAGATCCTCCATATCGCGCTCAGCGACACGTTCGTGCGGCGGACCGTCGAGCAGCTCGAACTGAAGCCGTCGCGGGGGCAGATCCGCCGCCGGCTGCAGGTGCGTGACCCGCGCCTGCAGCACATCGCGTGGGCGATGGCCGCCGAACTCGAAGCGGAAGACGCGTCGGATCCGCTCTATGCGGAAAGCCTGTGCACGGCGCTCGTCGCGCGGCTGGTCGACGGCCAGCCGGCGTTCCGCGAGCGCCGCCGCACGCTCGCGCCGAAGGCGGCCGCGCGCGTGATCGACTACGTCGAAGCGAACCTGGAGCGGCGCATGACGCTGGCCGAACTCGCGGCGCTCGTGTCGATCAGCGTGCCGCATTTCAAGGTGCTGTTCCGCGAAACGCTCGGAATGCCGGTGCACCAGTACGTCGTGCGGCGCCGGGTCGAGCGAGCGAAGGCGTTGCTGCTCGAAGGCCGGCTCAGCATCAGCCAGATCGCGCTCGAGGCCGGGTTTGCGCATCAGAGCCACATGGCGAACTGGATGAATCGCGTGCTGGGGGCGACGCCGACCGAGATTGCGCGGTCGGGGGCAAGGGGCGGGCTGCGGCTCGCGTATGACGGTGAGGGTAGCGGGCGTGACACGTAGTGGAGCGATGGCGCCGCACCGGAGATGAGTCGTCGCGCCGGCTCTCGGGGCAATTGTCCAATCGGCTCCTGGACTGTTTTCGCCTGCGCCCTCGGCTAGAGGCAGGCCGTACGATTCGACGCGGAAGGCGAGGCAGCGGACGGCCCGCATGACAGCCGCCAGCCAATCCGTCATCCTTTCCTGCTGGTTTCATCCCTCCTTGCGCGCCGTTCCCTTCGCGCAAACCGACAATCACCGCACCTTCATCCCCTCAGGAGCGAATCGTGTTCGTGATCTTCGGTGCATCCGGCAATGTCGGCCAGTCGACCGTGACGGCCTTGCGCAATGCCGGCCATCCCGTGCGCGCGGTATTGCGCGACGCACGCCATCGTGAACGTTTCGCGCAGCTCGGCTGCGACGTCGTGATCGCCGAGCTGACGGACGCGAACGCGGTCGCAGCGGCAATCGACGGTGCGCGGGCCGTGCAGATCCTGTGCCCGGTGCCCGTCGCCGATCCCGATCCGGCCGCGACGATGACACGGATGATGGACGTCGCGGCTGCCGCGCTCGCCGCCAACCCGCCGCCGGTGCTGCTCGCGCTGTCGGACTATGGTGCGGAGCGCGACGGCAATACGGGCATCACGCGGCTGTTTCATCACTTGGAAGAGCGGCTGAAGGCGATCCCGACGCACGTGACGCTGCTGCGTTCGGCCGAGCATTTGCAGAACTGGACGCGCATCCTGCCGGTCGCGCTCGGCACCGGCGTGCTGCCGAGCTTTCACCATCCGGTCGGCAAGGTGTTCCCGACGGTCTGGGCGCCCGACGTGGGCGTCGTCGCGGCGCGGTTGCTGCTCGATGCGCCGGAAGGCGGCAACGGTCCGCGTATCGTCAGTGTCGAAGGGCCGCGGCGGGTGAGCGTGACGGCGATCGCCGATACGCTTGGCGCGGCGGCCGGCCGGGCCATCGTCGCGCATGAGCTGCCGCGCGAGACGTGGAATGCGACGCTGCTGCGCGCGGGCCTCAGCGAACGACATGCGCAGTTGATCGTCGATCTCTACGATGTGCACAACGCGGGGCAGATCGACGTCGAGGAGGGCGTGTCGGAGCGGCTTTACGGGACGACGACGCTGGCCGATGCGCTCGCGCAACTGGTGCGCCAGCACGCGCGGTAACAGTGGCGGCGACCCGTGTTGCGCATCACGCCGATCGCCGCACCTTGTTCAGTACCGCATACGAAAGCGACCCGATCACGATCCCCCAGAACGCGGCGCCGAGCCCGAGCCACGTCATGCCCGACGCGGTCGCGAGGAACGTGATCAACGACGCCTCGCGGTGGTTCTCGTCCTCGAAGATCCCGTGCACGTTCGCGCCAATCGCGCCGATCAACGCGAGCCCCGCGAGGATCGCGACGAACGCCTTCGGCAGCGCGAAGAACACCGTGACGATCGTGCCCGCGAAGAGCCCGCCGATCAGGTAGATCGCCCCGTTCGCGAGCCCGGCGATGTAGCGCCGGTCCGGGTCTTCGTGCGCGTCCTTGCCGGTGCAGAGCGCCGCCGTGATCGCCGCGACGACGATCGTGATCCCGCCGAAGCATGCAACCACGAGCGACATCACGCTGGTCGCGGTGATGATCGGCCGCGCGGGCGTGTGATAGCCGGACACGCGCAGGATCGTCATGCCCGGCAGGAACTGGCCGGTGAGGCTGACGACCACGAGCGGCAGCGCGAGGCTGAGCGTCGTGCCGAGCGTCCATTCGGGCGCGATGAAGATCGGGTGCGCGAGGCTCGCCGACACGTTGCCGAGATGCGTCATCCCGAGCAGCGTCGCGAGCGCGGCGCCCGTCAGCAGCACGAGCACGATGCTGTAGCGCGGCAGCAGGCGCTTGAAGATCACGTAGGCGGCGATCATCCCGAACGCGAGCGCGGGCTGCTCCGACGCGGCGGCGAACGCATGCGTGCCGAACGGCAGCAGGATGCCGGCCATCATCCCGCACGCGATGCCGCGCGGAATGTGGCGCACGAGCCGGTCGAAATAGCCGGTCACGCCGATCAGCAGGATGATCAGCGCGGCCGTGATGTACGCGCCGACGGCCTGGTTGAGCGTCAGTTGCGGAAACAGGCCGACGAGCAGCGCGGTGCCGGGCGCCGACCACGCGGTGATGACCGGCACCTTCAGCTTCCAGCTCGCGAACAGGCCCGATACGCCCGCGCCGATCGAGATCGCCCAGACCCACGACGACACCATCGCATTCGACGCATGGGCGGCCTGCGCGGCCTGGAAGAAGATCGCGAGCGGGCCCGCGTAGGAAATCAGCACCGCGAGAAAACCCGCGGTAATCGCGGAAACGGACCAGTCGTTGCCGATCGCGCGGATTGCGCCGGGCGGGGTGTTCGGTTGCATCGTCGTGGGGGCATGCGGCGCGCGGCCGGGAGCAGAGCCGGGGCGAATAATTGTTGGAAGCCCCGGACGAACCGCCATTCTGGGCATTGCCGACGCAATTGGCAATGCGCGGGCGGGAGCAGGAATGTTGGCGTTTCGTAAGGAATGCGCGTCGGGGCGGACGAATCGTCGGCTCCACCGCACGTCACGTGCTGATCTGCAGCACCTTGTCGACCACCGCCACCTTCACACCGCTGCCCGTCGACAACGACGCCGTGCCCTGATCGAACGGATGCACGGGCGTATCGGTCGGCGTCCACGCATGGCGCGCGAGCAGTTCGCGATATCCGCCACGAATCACGAAGCCGCCGCATTTCCGCGCATACGCGTCGCGGCGCATCCGGTACGCACGCGGCAGGTCGTACCACGGCAGCTTCGGCAGGTCGTGATGGACGAGGTGATAGTTGTTGTTCAGGTACAGCAGCCGCATCGCGAAGCCGGCTTCATTGATCGCGATGCGCGCCTTCGGATGTGGCGCGGCGCGGTGCTCGTATAGCGAGCGGATCATCGCGATCGACAACGCGGGCCACGTGACCACGAGCAGGTAATACCACCACGGCACGCCGATCGCCCATTGCAGCCACGCGAGCAGCGCAACCACGCAGGCGATATGCATCGCCCACATCGGCAGATAGCGAAAGTCGCCGCGACGAAACGCGGCGAATGCATCGATGCACATCGCAAAGATGCTCAACGGCGGCCCGGCGATGAAGCGTCCGATGAAAGTCTTGCGGGCGACCGTCAGCACGCGGCGCCAGCGCGGCAGCTGCGCCCAGCGTTCGCGTGTGACGTAGTTCGTTTCGGGATCGACGCCCGGTACGGTCAGGTCTTCGTCGCGGTGATGGTCGAGATGCGTGTCGCGATACAGCGTGTACGGATACCAGACCGTCAGCGGCGGATAACCGAGCAGCTTGTTCACGAGGGCGGAGCGCGTCGGGTGGCCGTGCAGCAGCTCGTGCTGCAGCGACAAATGCCACGCGCCGAGCAGGATCAGCGGCGGCGTCGCGGCCGCGAGCGACAGGGTGCCGTCGCGCACGAGCAGCAGCACGGCGAGCCAGCCGCCGTAGATCGCGACGACCAGCAGCCAGGTCGGCCACTCGGTGCGGGCGGTGAAGCGGGTGTCGAGCGCGGCGATCGCACGCGCGTGGTCGACGTCGAAGTATTCGGCCATGGCGTTGAGGCGGATTGAACGGGCAGTGCGGGGAACGAGCGGTTGAACCGGTGCGCTCGGCCCGGGTGCGCAGGTGTCTCGCGGATCACGGTCGGCCTGTCCGTTATCACGTGCAATGGCGATGCTTGGGCAGGCATCAGGACGGTACCGGGATCGCGCCGCGCGGCCAACCAATCGATTCGCATTTGCTTATCGCCGCGCGGCCGATAAGCTTCAGGCGCACTGCGCGACGATCAGCCCCCGTTTTACCGAGATCGAACCGGGTTCCGCTGCGTGAGCGGCGATGCGTAGAATGCCCGCATGAACCCATGGATCGCAGTACTGCCGATGTACAACGTGACGCCGCGCCACGACGCGCTGTGGCGCGCCCTGCTGCGCGACACGCTCGATGCGTTCGCGAACGCGGGCGGGCCTGCCGATGTCACGCTTCCCGACGAACCCGTCGCCGACCTGCACGCGCTGTGGCGGCGCGACGACCTGCTGCTGTCGCAGACCTGCGGCTACCCGTACCGGATGCTGGGCCTGCGCGATGTCGTGCGACTGATCGCAACCCCCGTGTTCGATGCGGACGGTTGCCACGGCGCGCACTACAGCAGTGTGCTGGTCGTGTCGGCCCGTGCACACACGCACGGCGCGACGACGCTCGCCGCATGCCGCGGGCTGCGGGCCGCATTCAACGGTCGGGATTCGCACAGCGGGATGAACGCGCTCCGGCATGCGGTCGCGCCGCATGCGCGCGACGGACGATTCTTCGGATCGGTTGCCGCGCTCGGCTCGCATCTGAACGTGCTGCGTGCGCTGGCTTCAGCGGAAGCCGATTGCGCGGCGATCGATTGCGTGACGTTCGCGTATGTGCGCGACGCGTTGCCCGATCTGCTGCAGGACATCCGGATCATCGCGATGACGGCCGCTGCGCCGGGATTGCCGTTCATCGCATCGCGCGCACTCGAAGATACACAGGTCGCTGCTTTGCGAGATGCGCTCGACCGCGCGGTGGCGATCGATGCGGAGCGGGCGCGCGTGCTGCGGCTGAAAGGATTCGAACGGCTGTCGCCGGATGACTACGAGGCGATTGCGCGGTTCGAGCAGGAGGCTGCTGCGCACGGATATCCGGCGCTCGCGTAGCAGGCAGGCGATGCGGGCGGCTTGGCTGGGCGGCGGCCGACTGCCGAAAGAGGGGCGACGACCGCAGGTTGCCCGGGGCGATGCAAGGTCAGGGACAGATTCAGGTTCGGCTTAGGCGCCACGGCGCGGCGATGCCGCCGCGACGCCTCCACGTTACCGCTTATTCTTCGTCCATCAACCGGACCTTGACCCGCTTGCCCTTGATCTTCCCGGCATTGAGCTTGCGCAGCGCGTCGCGCGCCACACCGCGCTCGAGCGCGACATAGGTCGAGAACTCGGTCACGTTGATCTTGCCGATCTGCTTGCCGTCGAACCCGGCGTCGCCGGTCAGCGCGCCGAGCACGTCGCCCGGGCGGATCTTGTCCTTGCGCCCGCCGAGGATCTGCAGCGTTTCCATCGGCGGCGTCAGCACGCCGTCGTCGGCCGGCGTCAGTTCCGCGAGCGGATGCCATTCGACGTCGCGCTTCTGCGCCTGCTCGATCGCACCGACGCGGCCCATCTCGTCCATGCTCGCGAGGCTCAGCGCCCAGCCGTCCTGATCCGCGCGGCCGGTGCGGCCGATCCGGTGCACGTGCACTTCGGGGTCGGGCGTCACGTCGACGTTGATCACCGCCTCGAGCTGCGCGATGTCGAGCCCGCGCGCGGCGACGTCGGTGGCCACCAGCACCGAGCAGCTGCGGTTCGCGAACTGGATCAGCACCTGGTCGCGTTCGCGCTGGTCGAGCTCGCCGTGCAGCGCGAGCGCGTGGAAGCCCTGCGCGTGCAGCACGTCGAGCAGGTCGCGGCACTGCTGCTTCGTGTTGCAGAACGCGATCGTGCTCACCGGCCGGTAGTGGTTCAGCAACTGACCCACCGCATGCAGCCGCTCGTCTTCCGTCACTTCGTAGAAGCGCTGGCGGATCTTGCTGTTGTCGTGGCGCTCTTCGAGCTTGATTTCCTTCGGGTTGCGCAGGAACTGCTGGCTCAGCTTCGCGATGCCGTCCGGATAGGTCGCGGAGAACAGCAGCGTCTGGCGCGTGGTCGGGCACATCCGGGCGACCTTCGCGATGTCGTCGAAGAAGCCCATGTCGAGCATCCGGTCGGCTTCGTCGAGCACCAGCGTGTTCAGCGCGTCGAGCTTCAGGTTGCCGCGATCGAGGTGATCCATGATGCGGCCCGGCGTGCCGACGACGATATGCGCGCCGTGCTCGAGGCTCTGCGCCTGCGGGCGCATCGGCGTGCCGCCGCACAGCGTCAGCACCTTCACGTTCTCTTCGGCG
The DNA here is from genome assembly GCF_020419725.1 of Burkholderia sp. AU38729. NCBI lineage: Bacteria > Pseudomonadati > Pseudomonadota > Betaproteobacteria > Burkholderiales > Burkholderiaceae > Burkholderia > Burkholderia sp. AU38729. Next base: position 134,212 of record NZ_JAIZQO010000012.1, read on the forward strand.
CGCGCGAGGCGGCGCACTTCCTGCGCGACCTGGTCGGCGAGCTCCCGCGTCGGGCACAGGATCATCGCCTGCACGTCGAAGCGGCGCGCATCGAGGCGCGCCAGCAACGCGAGCGAGAACGCGGCGGTCTTGCCGCTGCCCGTCTTCGCCTGCGCGATCAGGTCCTGGCCGGCCAGCGCGACCGGCAGGCTCGCGGCCTGGATCGGCGTCATGTCGACATAACCGAGCTGCGCGAGGTTGGCGAGCGTGGCGGGCGTCAACGACAGCGCGCTGAACGGCGTGGCGGTCGGCTGGGTCATTCCAGGTCTCCGAGGTAGGGGCGGCCTTCCATCTGCTCGTAGACGACCTTGCCTTCGTCGTCCTCGAAGCGTTCGAGATAGTTGCGCGCGCCGCACAGCGGGCAGCGGAACAGCAGCCCCTGGCCTTCGTCCTTGATGACGACGTCGGACTGCTCCCACGGCGTGCCGCAGCTCTGGTTTCGGCAGGTAAACACGGTCTTTCTCCAGCTGAATTCGGTTGATGGCGCGCCCGGGCGGGCGCGGCAACGGCGGGCGGCGCTCGCGCGGCTTGGGCGCGGGCCGCACCGGGCGTCGCTTGGATTGCGTCGATGCGGATGATGGATCGGGCGGCGACCGGGTCGCGCGTGCCGCAATTCTAGCGGAAGCGGGCGGCCGGCCGGGCGGTTTCGCCCGCTACCCGCCAAGAAAAACGGCCGCCCCGGAGGGCGGCCGTGTCAGGCGGCGCAATGGCGTCGCGCGGCGCTCGGCGCGTTACAGCGCCATGTCGGTCGCCGCCTTCGCCGGGCGGGCCGGCGCGGTGCCGGTGGCCTGCGACGGCGTGCTGAGGTCGATCTTCGGCGGCGGCGACAGCTGCAGCACGTCGCTGGTGGTCGTCCATTCCTCGACGACCTTCGCCGGGCTGTCGTTCAGCTTCGTGCCGTAGCTCGGCACGATCTGGCGGATCTTCTGCTGCCACTCGGGCGTCGCGACCTTGTCCTTGAAGACCTTCTTCATCAGGTTCAGCATGATCGGCGCGGCCGTCGACGCGCCCGGCGATGCGCCGAGCAGGCCCGCGATGCTGCCGTCCTGCGACGCGACGATCTCGGTGCCGAGCTTCAGTACGCCGCCCTTGACCGGGTCGCGCTTGATGATCTGCACGCGCTGGCCGGCTTGCCACAGGCGCCAGTCTTCCTTCTTCGCGTTCGGGAAGTATTCCTTCAGCGCGTTGAAGCGGTCGTCGTCGGACAGCATCAGCTGGCCGGCGAGGTACTGGACCAGCGGGAATTCGTCGACGCCCACGCGCATCATCGGTGCGACGTTGTGCGTGTTGGTGCTCTTGAGCAGGTCGAAGTACGAACCGTTCTTCAGGAACTTGGTCGAGAACGTCGCGAACGGCCCGAACAGGATGATCTTCTTGCCGTCGATGATGCGCGTGTCGAGGTGCGGCACCGACATCGGCGGCGAGCCGACCGACGCCTTGCCGTAGGCCTTCGCCAGATGCTGCTTCACGACGTCGGGGTTGTCCGTCACGAGGAACGAGCCGCCGACCGGGAATGCGCCGTAGTCCTTCGCCTCGGGGATGCCCGATGCCTGCAGCAGGTGCAGCGCACCGCCGCCCGCGCCGATGAACACGAACTTTGCGTCGACCGACTGCGCCGGTTCATCCGAGTGCAGCTTGACCCAGCTCACGTGCCACGTGCCGTCGGCATTACGCGAGATCTCGCGCACTTCGCTCGACAGCGACAGCGTGAAGTTCGGCTGCGTCTTCAGGTAGCCGACGAACTGGCGCGTGATCTCGCCGAAGTTCACGTCGGTGCCGATCGGCGTCCACGTCGCCGCGACCTTCTGGTTGCGGTCGCGGCCTTCCATCATCAGCGGCACCCACTGCTTGATCTGGTCGTAGTCTTCCGAATACTGCATGCCGCGGAACAGCGGGCTCGCTTGCAGCGCTTCGTAGCGCTTCTTCAGGAAGCGGACGTTGTCGTCGCCCCACACGAAGCTCATGTGCGGCGTCGAGTTGATGAACGAGTGCGGGTTCTTCAGCACGCCCTGCTTGACCTGCCACGCCCAGAACTGGCGCGAGATCTGGAACGACTCGTTGATCTCGATCGCCTTCGAGATGTCGATCTTGCCGTCCGCCTTCTCCGGCGTGTAGTTCAGCTCGGCGAGCGCCGAGTGGCCGGTGCCGGCGTTGTTCCAGCCGTTCGAGCTTTCCAGTGCGACGCCGTCGAGGCGCTCGACCATCGTCATCGACCAGTCAGGTTGAAGCTCGTGCAGCCAGACGCCGAGCGTCGAGCTCATGATGCCGCCGCCCACCAGCAGGACGTCGACCTTCTTCGTGTCGGCGGCATGCGCGGACGATGTCGCGACGCACAGCGCGAGCGCCGACAGTATTACCCGTAACGTTTTGATCACAGCAGATCCCTTTTTCAACTTGAATGCATCGGTTTGCCAAGCCGCCCGGCGCGGGTATCGATCGCGGTGAAACACGGATCCGGAGATCCGGACACGCGAATCCGGAATTCCGGATCGACGCCGCACGCCGTTGCATTTGCGCACGCGAAGCCGTCGGGAAGGACACCTTCGGATCGGCTGCCTGCGGGCAGGCAAGCGCCTGCGTCACAGTGGCGCACAACGCGCCCGGGCCCTTGCGGCAAGCCCGAGCGGAAGATGCTTCAGGCTGCGTGGCAAGAGGCCGCACGCGACGCGTTTTGCGGAGGCGGGGTGGCAAGGGGCGCGTAATGTAACCGAACTCGTTTGCTGTGTCACAAACGAAAAATCCCGTTGTTTTTGTGGGGTTTTTTGTGTGTCCGGGTTTCCGGAATGACGGTCGCGGGAAGCGGGAAAGCTGGGGATGACTGCGCGGGATCGGGGGTGTCGGGCGCGGCGTTGCACCGCGTCCCGATCACGTCATGCCCTGTTGCGTCACTTCGCGAAGTTGTTCCGGCAGAACTGCTCGTACGCCAGCGCCGAATTCGCGAAGCCCTTCTGCTTCGCGAGTTCCCACGGGCGCTCGCATTGCTGCGTTTGTTCGCACCACGAATAGCCGGCCGACGGGATGCAGCCGTGCGGATCGCGATCGCTGCCGGGCATCGGCGGCGCGGGCGGCGCGGCAGCCTCGGCCGGTGCCGACGCGGCGGCCGGCACGGTGGATTGCGCCGCACAGGCGCTCAACGCGAGCGCGCAGGCCATGGCGGCGGCCAGCGAAGCAGACGGAAGAAGACGTTTCATCAGGTAGCGCTCCATGGGATGACGATCGACAACGGATGCCCGGGTACGGGCGCGGAACGGCATGAACGGTCAGTCGCCCGGCACCGGCACGCGCGACGAGAACTTCACTTCACGCAACGCGAGGCTCGACTGGATCGACGACACCCCGGCCTGCTTGCGCAGCACATGCTCGACGAATTCCGCGTACGCGTCGAGATCGGCCGCGACGACCTGCAGGATGTAGTCGGCCGCGCCGGTGATCTTGTGGCAGGACGTCACTTCGTCGTGACGCCGCATCACGTCCTCGAAGTGATCCGAATCCTGGCCGGAATGCATGTTGAACGTCACCTGCACGAACGCGAACACGTTCATGCCGAGCGCGCGCCGGTCGAGGTTCGCCTGGTAGCCGGTGATCACGCCTTCGTCCTCGAGCCGCTTGCGGCGCCGCCAGCACGGCGTGACGCTCAGCGACAGCTTCTCGCCGAGCGTCGCGTTCGACAGCGCGCCGTCGTCCTGCAGCAGGCGCAGCATGGCGCGGTCGACGCCATCCAGTTCGGCCGAAGCGCGATTTTTGCTCATTTCCGGGAATCCGTAGGCGGTTTTCTCAAAATTGTACGAAAGGGGCGGGTCGAAAGCAAAGCTATTGCCGGTGGCCGTCAATAAACTGTTGCCACCCTCACTGCAATGGTCAACCATGCTCACGGTCTACAGCAGCGATCACCACCTGCATCGCGGCGTCGAACTGAAGGACGGCGCGATCACCGATTCGTTCGAAAACCCCCTTCGCGCCGAAACGGTGCTTGCGCAGGTGCGCGCCGCCGGCCTCGGCGACGTGATCGCGCCGAAGCCGTTCGACCGCGCCCACTACGCGGCCGCGCACAGCGCCCGCTACGTCGACTTCCTCGCCGGCGCATGGGACGAATGGGCCGCCACGGGCCGCACCTGCCAGGCGCTGCCGCTCGTGTGGCCGGTGCGCGCGATGCCGGCGGCCTCGACACCGCCCGCGTTCATCGACGGCAAGCTCGGCTTCTACGCGATGGACGCGGGTGCGCCGATCAACGCCGGCACGTGGGATGCCGTGAGCGCGAGCGCGAACTCGGCGCTCACCGGCGCCGACCTGCTGTCGAGCGGCGCGGCGCGCGCGGCGTTCGCGCTGTGCCGCCCGCCCGGCCATCACGCGGGCCGCGAGTACATGGGCGGTTATTGCTACCTGAACAACGCGGCGATCGCGACGCAGCACTGTGTCGCACAGGGCGCCGCGCGCGTCGCGGTGCTCGACGTCGATTTCCATCACGGCAACGGCACGCAGGACATCTTCTACGACCGCGCGGATGTGCTGTTCGCGTCGATCCACGGCGAGCCGCCCGTGTCGTACCCGTACTTCTCCGGCTACGCGGACGAGCGCGGCATCGGCGCGGGCGAAGGGTTCAACCTGAACCTGCCGCTGCCGAAGGGCACGTTGTGGGACACCTACTCGGCGGCGCTCGACCACGCGGCCGCCGCGATCGCCGCGCATGCGCCCGACGCGCTCGTCGTGTCGCTCGGCGTCGATACCTTCGAGCACGACCCGATCAGCCATTTCCGGCTGCGTTCGCCCGACTACCTGCGCATCGGCGCGGCGCTCGCGCGCCTGAACGTGCCGACGCTGTTCGTGATGGAAGGCGGCTACATGGTCGACGAGATCGGCATCAATGCGGTCAACGTGCTGCTGGGATTCGAAGGGCGCGCGTAACGCGGCGCCGCAGCCGTGCCGCCGACAGGGATGGGGCCCGCAGTGCGGGACGCGCTGCATCACTGACCGAAACCGATTCGTCATCCGAACCACAACACGTCCCGCATCGAACGGGGCCCACAAGACTGACCAGGAGACAGATATGCTTCGACATTCCATGACGACATTCGCGGCAGCGGCGGCGCTCACGTGCGCGCTGTCCGCACACGCGGACGAAATCGTGCGCATCGGCCACGTCGCACCGCTGACCGGCGCGATCGCGCACCTCGGCAAGGACAGCGAGAACGGCGCGCGCCTCGCGGTCGAGGAAATCAATGCGAAGGGCCTGACGATCGGCGGCAAGCAGGTCACGCTGCAACTCGACGCGCAGGACGACGCGGGCGATCCGCGCACCGCGACGCAGGTCGCGCAGCGGCTCGTCGACGACAAGGTCATCGGCGTCGTCGGCCATCACAACTCGGGCACGTCGATTCCGGCATCGCGCGTCTATCGCGACGGCGGCGTCGTGCAGATCTCGCAGGCCGCGACCAATCCGACCTACACGCAGCAGGGCTTCAAGACGACCTATCGCGTGGTGGCGACCGACGCGCAGCAGGGGCCGGCGCTCGCGATGTATGCGGCGAAGAACCTGGGCATCAAGACGGTGGCCGTGGTCGACGATTCAACCGCGTACGGCCAGGGCCTCGCGACCGAGTTCGAGAAGGCCGCGAAGGCCGCCGGGATGAAGGTCGTGTCGCGCGACGCGACCAACGACAAGGCGATCGACTTCCGCGCGATCCTCACGAAGATCAAGGGCGCGAACCCCGACGCGATCATGTACGGCGGCATGGATGCGACGGGCGGGCCGCTCGCGAAGCAGGCGCGCCAGCTCGGCATGCGCGCGAAGCTCCTCGCCGGCGACGGCGTATGCTCGACCGACCTGCCGAAGCTCGCGGGCCCCGCGTCCGACAACGTCGTGTGCTCCGAGGCCGGCATCGCGCTCGAGAAGATGCCGGGCGGCGCGGCGTTCGCGAAGCGCTACGAAGCGCGTTACCACCAGCCGATGCAGGTGTATGCGCCGTTCTCGTACGACGCCGTGTACATCATCGTCGACGCGATGAAGCGCGCGAACTCGACCGATCCGGCGAAGGTGCTGGCCGCGATGCCGGCGACCGACTACAAGGGCGTGATCGGCGAGACGAGTTTCACGCCGCAGGGCGACCTGAAGCACGGCGCGATCTCGGTGTTCACGTACAGGAGCGGCAAGAAGGCGCTGCTCGATATCGTGAAGATGTGATGGGGCGGTGACGTTGCGTTGACGTCGCGAAGGCCGCGAAGCAGGCGGTGCTTCGCGGCCTTCGCCGTTTACAGCGCGTGCGTTTGCGCGCGGTCGGTGCGACGCTCCGCGTCATGCACGATGTGCAGCTCGCGCGTGCGGATCGGCAGCGCGCAGTTCGCGTCCGCGAGTGCCTTGCGAGCCTGCCGCGCCAGACGCCAGCGCATGTCCCAGAACTTGTCGGTGTGCGTCCACACGCGAACGTTCGCGATCGCGGTGCTGTCGTCGAAGCGCATCACCATCACGTTCGGCTCGGGATCCTGTAGCACGTCGGGGTCGGCGAGCGCAAGCTTGCGCAGCGCGTCGAGCGCGCGATCGATATCGTCATGCACCGACACTTCCACTTCGAGATCGAGGCGGCGCGTCGGGTTGCGCGTGTAGTTGCGGATCGAACTGCCCCACAGCGCGCTGTTCGGCACGTATTCGCAGATGCCGTCCGGCTTCGTCAGCCGCGTCATGAAGAGCCCGACCTCGTCGACGGTGCCAGCGACGCCCGTGCCGCCGTCGATATAGTCGCCCACCTTGAACGGCCGCAGCAGCAGAAGCATGATGCCGGCCGCGATGTTCTGCATCGTGCCCTGCAGCGCGAGCCCGATCGCGAGGCCGGCCGCGCCGAGCACCGCCACGATGCTCGCGGTTTCGATGCCGAGCTGCGACAGTGCGCCGACGATCGCGACGATGCGGATGCCCCACACGGCGACGTCGCAGAGGATCGGCCGCAGCGTGTCGTCGACGCGCTCCTTGTTCGAGAGCAGGCGATTCAGCCAGTTGCCGATGCGTTTCGACAGCCACCAGCCGGCGACGAGCAGCGCCAGGCCGGCGCACAACTTGAGGGAGAGGGTGGACAGCGCGTTCCACAGGAACGTCCAGCGTTCCGGATGTAGTTGATCGAGAAACATTAACGGGTTTCCGGGTTGAAGAAACATGCGTGACGCGTGGCGTGCCCGCCGTCATCGGGCAGGCTCGCGCTTACGCGCCGGGCAGCGTTCGACTGTACGCGGCACACAATGGTTCGCCCGAACGGGTGGGGTCGAATGCCGCATGACCGTGCCGCCGGGCCGCGAAATCGCGGTTTCGTTTTTGTACTAAGCGGCTTTTCCATCAAATGAGACTAGTCCTATTCAGCAGCGTCGAGCGCGCCGCTACACTCGTTTTCACGTTGCCGGGTCGCGACGATCGTTCCTCCGCGATACCCGGTTCTTTCCCGATTTTTTACTGACAGACAGCGAGTGACGACGTCATGCGGTTAGACCTGCGTTTCCGTCTCGCACGCGAACAAGGTCAACCCGCACAGCGCGGCGTTCATGGTTTCCCGATGCGCCGCGCGTTGCTGCGCGGTGTCATCGCGGCGGCCTGTGTGGCCGGCGCACCGGGTGCGGTGGCAGATGCGTCGCACGACGCCGCGCCGTTTTCGCCCATGACGGCCGACCTTGTCGACGTGCCCTTTTTCAATGCCGCGCGCACGACGTGGGGCGGCTTGCACGCATCGACGGCCGCGCCGCTCGACGTCGCCTACACGTCGCATGCGGCGACCGCGCCGACGGCCGGCGAACGCGACGACCCCGTGGCGCGCTTCGGTGCGTGCGTGGCTTACCGCGTGCTGTGCGACGCGGCGCGCGGCGCGGTCGAACGCGCGTACGCGTCGCGGTTCGATTACGGTCTTGCGTCGGCGTTGCCCGCGACGGGCGAGCCCGCCGCGTTCGAACGGCGCCCCGTCGATCTTGCCGGCGCCGAGCCGTTCATGTTCGCGCAAGCCGAGCGCGGCGCGCGGGCCGGCGCGATCGTCGGCAGCCTGCAGGCGTCGCTGGCGCGCGCGGATCTGCCGGCCGGCGTTGCCGCGCAGATCACCCGCATGCTCGCCGGTCGCATCGACCTGAAACAGCACGGTGCGCTTGGCGACACGTTCCGCGTCGCCTACGAACCGGACAGCGAGGGCAAACTGCCGGGCGGCGTGCGCGTGACGGCGCTCGAGCTTCGCTTGCACGGCCAGCACGTCGCGGCCGTGTGGTTTGCGCCCGATGCCGGCTCGCCGGGCGCCTATTACGACCTCGACGGCATGCCCGTCGCCGGCGCGCGGTTTGCGATGCCGGTCAGCGCAAACCGGATCAGCTCGCATTTCGGTACGCGCGTGCATCCGGTCACCGGCGCACGTCACGTGCATTCCGGCGTCGATCTCGCGGCGCCGGCCGGGCGTGCGGTTCACGCGTCGGAGCGCGGCGTCGTCTCGTTCATCGGCACCGAGCCGCGCGGCTACGGCAAGTACGTGGTGATTCGTCATGACGGCGGTTATGCGTCGTATTACGCGCACCTGTCGGCATTCGAGCCGGCACTGCGAACCGGCATGCGGGTTGCGCGCGGCCAGCGTGTCGGCGCGGTCGGCAGCACGGGTACGGCCACGGGGCCGCATCTGCACTTCGAGGTTCGGCGGCATGCCCGTCTCGTCGACCCGGTCGCGCTGGTGCAGGCGGGCAAGGCAGCGAAGCTGAAGGGCGAACGGCGCGTTGCGTTCAATCGCGTGGTAGTCGATGCACGCACGCGGCTGGCGTCGGCCGGGTGGTCGCAGCCGGTGGCGATGTCGGAGCCCGCCGGATCGCGGGCCGGTTGACGGTTGGCGAGGTGCCGTCGGCCGCGACGAGCCACGCCGCGGCCGATCAAGGCAAACCGCTTACGCAGCCGGCTCGACAGGCAGCCAGATTTCAAGCACGCCGGCGCCCGTCACCGGATCGTAGTCTGCGCTGTAGCGCTCGAACTCGGGCGCGTCGACCGCCTTGAATCCTGACGTCGGCAGCCAGCCGTTCCAGATGCTGTAGAACGTCTGGTGCAGCGTGGAGATATGCCCGACGTGTTCGAAGACCGCATACCGCTGCGGTTCGAGTGCGATCCAGCGAAAGGGTGCGGGCAACCGGTCGCGGCTCGTCACTTCCACGCCCGCGATGTATTCGAAGCTGCCATCCGCATCGGGGTTGCAGCATACGCCGTAGGTCACATCGTCGACCTGGCCGGGTAGGGTACCGATGTATGGGATGAACGCTTGCCACAGCGCCGGAATGCCTTCGTTGGTTTCGAAGGTGTACCGGTCGCTCATGCCGGCGATCAGCCGCTTGCCGGTGGTTTCGAAGCGTGACGGTACGACGTCGATGATCTTCAGTTCTTTCATGCGAAGCGGCTCCACTAGAGACAACCCGTCAAGCGTGCGCCGTGCCCGCACGTCTTCGGGCGTGATGCCGAAGCAATCGCGGAACGCGCGCGTGAACGCCTCATGGGAGCCATAACCGGCATCGAGCGCCACCTGCAGGATGTCCGGCGCGCCTTGGGCCAGTGCGCGTGCCGCACGCGTCAGTCGCCTCGACCGCACATAGCGCATCACCGGCCAGCCGGTGTTCATCGAGAACAGGCGCGAGAAGCCGAAGCGCGTCATGTCGCAATTGGCGGAAATCCTGTCGAGCGTCAGTTCGTGGTCCAGTTTGGTTTCGATAAACCAGAGTGCTTGTCCTACCGGATTCATGGCTTTCCAATGAGCGTGTCGGGCGGACTATATGGTATCGGCGGCGGGGGCGTTTGATCGTTCTTGCAGGGGCGGGGCGCGGGCGGGCAGGGGCGTCCACGCGGATCGCCACGCCGCGCGGCGTGGCGATGGGAGGCGAGCTTATGCGGCTCAGCCCAGTGGCCAGTTCAGGATCGCGATCCCGTCGTTGTAGTCACCGTCCGTCCCGTCTTCCGATCCGACCAGACCGAAGTAGGTCTTCTTGAAGATGTCGACCTGGCGCGAGCCGATCTTCGACGGCTTGCCGTTCGCCGTCACGACCACGCGCACCTTCCCCTTGCCGGAGTTCACGATCTGCGTGTTCAGGTTCGCGTCCTGCGTGCCGGCGCCCTGGAACGTCGCGGCCGGTTTCGGGTTGTCGTCGACGAAGACCTCGATCGTCTGCTGCGCCGACGAATTGACCAGCGCGGTCACGCCGAACGCGATGTTCGGCGGCAGGTTGAAGACGCCGTCGCGTTCGCCGCCGCCGGTCGTCGTGGGATCCGGCTGCGTGGGTTGCGGCTGCGGCGTCGCTTTCGAGAAGTAGTTGACCACCGCGCCGACGCCGAACTTCGCCGCGGCGCCGGGCAGCACACCGGGCGCGCCGGCCCACGTCACTGTGCAGGCGACCACCTGACCGGCCGCATCGGCCTTCACCTTGTTCTGCCAGCTGCCGACGTCGAAGCTGTACGGGATCGTCGCGATATCGACGAACACGTCGTATTGCGGCAGCTTTTCCACGAGCTGCGCGGTCATGAACTGGCGCATGCGGTCGAGCACCGCCTGGTCGCCGTTCGCCTGGACGGCGGTGGCATCGTTGCCGGCGAGTTGCAGCAGGGCGTACAGATCGTCATGGGTAAACGGTTGTGACATGTCGTCCTCGTCTCGATGAAAGGTCTCGCGTTGCGCGGCCGGTGAATGGATTTCGCCGTTGCCGCGTACGGAGTACAGCAGTGGAACTACGACTGACTGCTCGAATGAATCGGTTCGCAATGTGGAGTTGGCCCCGTCGCCATTGGGGATTCGACCACGGCGCGCACGCCCTGCCGCGCCGTGAATCGTCGTGCTCAGCCCAGCGGCCAGTTCAGGAACACGATGCCGTCGTTGTAGTCGTCGTCGGCGCCGTCTTCCGAGCCGACGATCCCGAAGTACGACTTCTTGAAAATGTCGACCTGCCGCGAGCCGAGCCGCGACGGCTTGCCGTTCGCCATCACGATCACGCGCACGCGCCCCTTGCCGGAGTCGAGCACCTTGGTGCCGAGGTTCTGGTCCTGCACGCCGGCACCCTTGAACGTGGCGGCCGGTTTCGGGTTGTCGTCGATGTAGATGTCGATCGTCTGGTCGTTCGCGGCATTCGTGAGCGCGGTGACGCCGAACTTGATGTTCGGCGGCAGGTTGAACGTGCCGTCGCGCTCGCCGCCGCCGCCGATCGTGCCGCTACCCGTGCTACCCGAGCCGCCCGCGCTGCCCGGGTTGCCACCCGCGCCAGCTTCACCGCCGCCGCTTCCACTGCCGGACGACGACGATTGCGCGGTCGTGTCGCCGATCGCGGACAGGCTCGCGTACGAATCGATGTGCATCGCGCTGCCGCGCACGCTTTTCCACTGGCCCTTCACGAACGTGACGCCGGTGCCGACGTCGATCGTCGCGACGAGCGTGAACGGCATGCGCCCGGTGGCTTCGGGCACTTTCGACGAATAGGTGAAGCAGCCGTCCGCGACGACGCCCTTGTCGGTCGCGATCGCGAAATAGATGCCGGGGAAATTGTTGCCGGTCGCGTACGGCGTCGGCACGTTGAGGATGACCTGCAGTTTCCCGTCTCGAATCTCTGCCTTGGCGATGTCGATGTACAGGCCCGGGATGTCGACGTAGGTTTCCGAGGTCGCCACGGGGGCGCTGACGATCGAAGCCGAAAGGAGGGGCATGGATGTCTCCGTTGGTTGGGCGGGTTTCGATGCAAAAAGGGGGCGGTGCCGCGGAAGGCGGTGCGCAACCGCCGGCCGGCCCGGAGGCGGCCGGCGGGGGTGAGGCGTCAGATGCGCGTCGGGTGCGCGTCAGCTCAGCCGATCGGCCACTGGAGCACGACGATGCCGTCGTTGTAGTCGCTGTCGTGGCCGTCTTCCGACACGACGATCCCGAAGTTGACCGTGTACGGCGAGCCGTCCGATTTCTTGCCGTTGATCGGCGCGAGGCGCGCGTCGGTGGCCGACGGCTTGCCGTTCACCGACACTTCGAAGCGGATCTTGCCGTTGCCGGAATTCAGCGTCGCTTCGCGCGTGCCGTCGCGCGTCGTCAGCTTGTGATACGCGGCGGGTTCCTTGCTGTCGCCGATAAACAGCTTGATGTGCTGCTGCTCGGCGGCATTCGCGAAGAAAATCGCGCGAAAATCGGTATTCGGCGGAATCGAAAACTCGCCGGCGCGATTGGATGACGTTTGAGAATCGGCCATGCTTTCCTCCTGAGGAATGATGGATAAGGCTTACAGCTATGTCGCGCAAACGTTTGCCGTTTGAAATGCGACGTACCGAGCATGCCGAAAAATAAATAAAAAAATAATCGACGGGGAATGGCCATTGTTCAGAAAATCGAAAATGGCGGCTAATCGATTTAATGAACTGCGTTTAATCGAAGGTGTTGCGATATATTCGAGAAACTATATCGACGGGCGTATCAATTTCCTGAACGATGCGCGGTTGCGCAGGCGGAACGGGCGGGGAGGGAGGTGGGGGCAATCGGGCTTCGGCGCGGACGCTCGGCGTTCGCATATGGCAGCGTTGGTTTCAACATCAGCATCTCGGTCGTGGCCGCGCCCACCGGCCACCACCGAACGCCCACACCGAAACCCGATTGATTGCTACAGGAGGGGGTGCGGCAACCGGCGAAGTACGTAGACCAACTCACTCCGAACGTGAACAGGGGCCTCACCGGCGCCGCACCCATGAAGCATATCGACGGGGCGGCGCGCCGCCTATCGGACAGGACTGATTCTGAGCGAACAAATTCCGCGCCATGTGCGCCTAGCCCGTTGACAGCCCCCATCCCCCTGTGATTTGATTTCGGCCATGCAAGCCGCCCAGCCCCTCTTCTCGCTACGACTACTAGCCCGTTTCTCCGGGCTGGGTCTGCGGCTGCGCGCTTTCCATCTGCTTCTTTCCTGAAGCGCCAGATTTCCCCCGCATCACCGACCTGGCCCCGGTTGTCGACCGGCGCCTGAGTTCGTCCTTCTTCCGAATCGCTCCGCTCCGTCCCGGTCGCACAACCGCCAAGGCTGTCGCTCGCCTTACCGCTTTGCCGTTGTGCCGCTTTCACCCGTTTCTACCGCTGCGCGCGCAGCCTGCCACCCCGACGTATGGCCAGCGCGCCGCGGGTTCCCGACCCACCGACCTAGGACCGAACATCATGATGCTGAAGAACCCCGCGACGAAGTACCGACCGTTCACGCCCGTCAACCTGCCGAACCGCATGTGGCCGACGCGCACGATCACGCAAGCGCCGATCTGGATGAGCACCGACCTGCGCGACGGCAACCAGTCGCTGTTCGAGCCGATGGACGCCGCGCGCAAGATGCGGATGTTCAAGATGCTGGTCGCGATCGGTTTCAAGGAGATCGAGGTTGCGTTCCCGTCGGCGTCCGAGACCGACTTCAACTTCGTGCGCGAGCTGATCGAAGGCGGCCACATTCCCGACGACGTGACGATCGAGGTGCTCACGCAGGCGCGCGACGACCTGATCGAGCGCACCTTCGACTCGCTGCGCGGCGCGAAGCGCGCGATCGTGCACCTGTACAACGCGACCGCGCCGGAATTCCGCAAGATCGTGTTCGGCCTCGACCGCGACGGCGTGAAGACGCTCGCGGTGAACGCCGCGCGCACGATCAAGCGCTTCGCCGACGCCGCGACCGATACGCATTTCACGCTGCAATACAGCCCGGAAACCTTCACGGCGACCGAGCTCGATTTCGCGAAGGAAGTGTGCGACGCCGTGTTCGACGTGTGGCAGCCGACGCCGGAGCACAAGGCGATCGTGAACCTGCCGGCCACCGTCGAAGTCGGCACGCCGAACTTCTACGCGGACCAGATCGAATGGATGCACCGCAACCTCGCGCGCCGCGACGCGCTGATCGTGTCCGTGCATCCGCACAACGACCGCGGCACCGCGGTGGCGGCGGCCGAGCTCGCGGTGATGGCCGGTGCCGACCGGATCGAGGGCTGCCTGTTCGGCAACGGCGAGCGCACCGGTAACGTCGATCTCGTCACGCTCGCGCTGAACCTGTACACGCAGGGCGTCGACCCGGGCCTCGACTTCTCGCAGATCAACGAAGTCGCGCGCACGTCCGAGGAATGCACGCAGTTGCCGGTCCACCCGCGCCATCCGTATGTCGGCGACCTCGTGTTCACCGCGTTCTCCGGCTCGCACCAGGACGCGATCAAGAAGGGCTTCGCGGTACAGCGTGCCGACGCTGTATGGGAAGTCCCGTATCTGCCGATCGATCCGAACGACCTCGGCCGCACGTACGACTCGATCATTCGCGTGAACAGCCAATCGGGCAAGGGCGGCATCGCGTATCTGCTCGAACAGGGCTACGGCGTCGCGCTGCCGCGCCGCATGCAGGTCGATTTCAGCGCGGCCGTGCAGCGCCTGACCGACGAGAGCGGGCACGAGGTGACGAGCGCGCAGATCTGGTCGCTGTTCCAGCAGGAATACGTGGAAGGCGATGCGCCGCTGCGTTATGTCGGCCATGAACTGACCGAGCGCGACGGCCGCGAGACGATCGTGCTGACGGCCGACGTGCACGGCGAGCGCCGCGTGCTGCGGGGTGAAGGCAACGGCCCGCTCGATGCGCTGATGCATGCGTTGCGTACGCCGCTGCGGATCCAGCACTACGAGGAGCGTGCGTTGTCGCAAGGCGCCGATGCGAAGGCGATCGCGATCGCGGAACTGGCCGGCACCGGCGTGCGCGGCAGCGCGTTCGGCGTCGGCATCGACGCGAACCTGACGACAGCGTCGATCCGCGCGGTGATCAGCGGCATCAACCGCGCGTATGCGCGTGCGGACGAAGCGGTGCAGGCGACGTTTTTTGGGGCGCAAGCGGCGGTGACGGCTGTCGCGTAAGCGGGGCTTGGTGGCCGCGCCGGGGGGGGGCGGTGCGGCTGCGTCGTCGTCCGTGCGGTTGCTGCCGCGCGATCCTGAGAGCGCGGCACGCAGTTCCGCCTTCTTGAAATCCACCCGCGCGCGGGTCTTCGCGTCGCGATGCTTGCGCGACGGATACACCCGAAACCTCTTCCGCCCGGTCATGGAATCACAATACGGTTCGCGATGGCGCGGTATCCGGCAGCGGCGTTCGTGTTGAAGGGGAAGAGGAAAGCGTGACGGGGACGGATGGACGATATTGAGGCCTGACATACCTGACAGGCGATGACTTCTCGTAATGGGCGTATCGTGCATGCGCGCGCGAGGCTGTTCTCCCGCGCCTATCACCATGAGGAGTGCGGCATGTCGAAGGATGATTCCCTGAGGGGACAGATCAAGGAACAGGCCCAGGCAGCGGATCGCCACAATCTGGCGCGGCCGGCTGCAAACGGCGCGCTGTGGGCGCGCGGCCTCACGACGCAACGGGTCGCTGACCTGTTCAGAACCCTGCAGGGGTTGCCGGGGCACTGGATGCAGCTGCAGAACGAGGTCAACGCCGGGAATCGCTATTTTTACGGCGTGCAGAACGGCAGTGTGACGACCGACGAAGGGAAGGCGCTGATCCGCTGGATCGCCCAGGCGGTCGTGAGCGCCGCCGGAGAGGCGCAGTTCGACTTCCCGTTGCAGCAACTGCGTTTCACCGCCGACATGGGCTGGCTCAAGCTCCAGCGTGTGCAAGGGCGTGTGATGGTGTTTTCGCAGCCGTAGGATGTCCGTCGGCCGCAAATCGGCAACGCTAGCGCCCGTGCTCGCCTATCAGCCGACGAGACCCCGCAGATCCGCGGCCACCTCGTCGAGCACGGGCTGCCAATCGGCAAAATTCCGCTGGCGATAAAGCGCCGCGCTCGGATAGAACGGGCTGTCACGCCGGTCGTGCTGCCAGATCCAATGCGGGTTCGCATCGAGCAGCACCCAGGTGGACTGGCCAAGCGCGCCGCTCAGGTGCGCGACCGACGTGCAGACGGTAATCACCAAGTCGAGCGCACCGACGAACGCGGCGGTGTCGTCGAGCGTCTTCCATTCGCGCGTCATGTCGGTCACGTCGAACCCGGCCGCTTTCGCGGCTTCGACGTCATGCTGCGCGCCCGGTTGCAGCGAATAGAACGCGACGTCCTTCTGCAGGCCGGCGAATGCATCGGCGTAGCGTTCGAGCCCGACCCGGCGGAAGCGGTTGCGTTGATGGTTGAGGCTGCCTGTCCACGCAAGGCCGACCTTCAGCCGCTTCTCGCCGGACAACGCGTGGCGCCATGCGTCGGTAGCGCCGGCGTCAGCATGGAGGTACGGCACGGACGTGAAGAGGGTGTCCGCGTCGAGGCCGAGCATCCAAGGAATGCTCATCAGCGGCAGTTCGTAGTCGAAGTGGGGCAGGTGCTCGACGCGGGTGCGGGTATCGAACACGTCGGCATGATCGCCGAGGCTGCGCGCGATCAGCGCGCCCATCTGCGGAAACGCATTCCACACGAGCCGCCCGCCTTCGCGATGCACGCGCTCCGCGAGCAGCGGCACATAGCGGCTGAACTGCAGTACGTCGCCGATGCCTTGTTCGCCCCAGACGAGCAGCGTCTTTCCGGCAAGCGATTCGCCGCACCAGCGCGGCCGAGCAAACTCGGGCAGCGTGCCGCGCAGTTCCGCTGCGCCGTGCCAGCGCGCCTCGTAGTCAGCCCATCCCGACGTGAAGTCGCCACGCGCGAGCCGTAGCAGCGACAGGTTGTGGCGGTGCGTCTGGTCGTGCGGATCGAGCGAGCACGCGCTCTGCGCGTATTGCTCGGCTTCGCCCCATCGTTGCGCTTCCTTGAGCGCGGTGGCCGCGTTGTTGGCCGCGAGCGCGCTATCCGGCGCAAGCGCCACGGCACGGGTGGCCGCGCGCAGCGCGCCGTCCAGGTCGAAGCGGTTGATGCGCGTGATGACTGCGTTGGTCCACGCCTGCGCGTGGTTCGGATCGTCGTCGAGCGCGCCCTCGATGAATGCGTGTTCCAGGTCGGGATCGCCGCCCGACAGCCGGATCGCGAGCGCGAGATTGTGCTTCAGCGACGGCCACGCGGGAGCGAGCGCGAGCGTCTTGCGATACGGGACGATCGCTTCCGCGTGACGCCCGGCCATCTGAAGCGCGTAACCGCAATTGAACGCCGCCGCAGGCGACGCGGGATGCTGTTGCCAGTGCATGACCGCGAGCTCGGCAGCGCGTGCGAGATCGCCGCGTTCGATCAGCGTTTGCGTGGCGGCGGCGACGGATTCGTCGAGCACGCCGGGCGCGGCCTTCGCTTCGATCGGAGCGGTTTGCGTCGTATCGGCGAGATCGAGCGGAAGTCGAGGGATGTCGGCAAGCGTGGGCATGTCGTGCGGGGTGATCTGCATGTGGGTTCTCTCCGGAAAGCCGCTCGCGCATCGGGCGACGATCGGCTGCATCGTGAATCGGGGAGGGCTGACAACACTTCGCGATGCGAAGCATGGCGCCGGATGGCGTGACGGGCTGTCGTTCCGGATGTGGTGGAAGACGCCGGTGCCGTGATGCACTCCACTTTAGGCAGGTACCGTTGGCAATTGAATCGGACAAGTCCTAAACGGACTAATTTCATATTTTGACTAGTACGTAACTCGTACGAAAGTCGCCGGGGAAGCCCGTGGGACGTGTGCGCGTAGGCCGAGTCTGATTCGGGCGTATCGCGGCGGCGATGTAAGACCTGTCTGATGGAGATCGATGTCGTCTGCGTTTTTAATGCGAGACATTCGGGGCCGGGTCGTTCGGCCTCAACTCGATCGAGAGGACAGACGATGTTCGATGCTGCGACGAAGAACCTGCGCGATGCCGACGGGCGCATCCGCATGAACACGGACGACCTCGCCGCGCGCACGGTCGACGCGGCGAAGAACGTGCTGCGCCAGCAGCTCGAAGCGCAGGCGGATCAGCGGGCGATGGCTGCGCTGGTCGAGAAGCCGGCGGCGCAGGCGACGATTCAGCAGTAAGTTGGTGGTGGTGTTATGAGGGTTGCCCAGTCTGCCTGACGACAATCGGACGGGCTAGCGGGCAGCGCGGTTTTCGCACGCATCGGATTCATTTGGGCGCATGGCCGAACAGGCGCGGGCCCAGTATGAAAGGGGTAGTGCTGATGACCTTGACGGTGCTCATGTCAGAGTGCAACGGGTTGAGCAGCAGATTGGTGTCGGTTGGACACACGACCGACGGCACACGCATTGCCAATTGTTCGCCTGCTTCAAGCCATTGTCTGCCCTGTTTCATTGTGGCGTCTGGATCACGCGTGAGGTCTGCCCAACCATCCGGTAGTGCAGGGACGAACGCTTCGTTGTAGGCGTTATCCGGCACCTCGAGAGCCACCAGATGATATCCACCGGCCGGCATTAAGCCGGCCATATGTACCAGCGCCTCTAGCAGTGCAGTCGACGCGTGCGCACACGTGTACACGACGCGCATGCCGCGCGGGTTCCAGCGTCCGCCCGCCAACGCAGCGCCATTTCCGCTCAGATCGTCGGCTCGGTAATAGCCGCGCCGTTCCTTGGCGAGCCGATATACCCTCATGCCCCGATTCCGTGAATGACCCGCATCAGGATATCCCGTACGCGGTCATATCCGGGCTGAGAATCCAGCAATTCGAGCGGCCACATCCCAGCAAGCTCTGAGTGTGGCAATTGCATCCATTCGGCCGCAAGCGCCTCGTTTTCGAACACATCGGCAGCGAGCCGGAATACGTAAAGCACGCGCGCGACGCGATCGGATTCCGCAGGTGACAGACGTTCTTCTCGCGCGATCTTTCGCAGAATCGTCGAGCTCGGGAGACCGAGACTCGCGAGAAAGGTTTGGACGGGCACATGCAACAGATTCTTGGCGACACGGTCAATGATGTTGGATTCCATCCCTTCGCGAATCTGTTTGCGTTGCTCAAGCGCATCGAATCGACAAAGAAACATTTCGATATCCGAGTCGTGGGTACGAAGCTGCTTCATGCTGACTGACGGCTTGGCCGCTTTTGCTGGAGCCGAGCGAGCAGTCGCAACACGGCTGCTGGGTTGATTCCGTGCCATGGTAAGTTGACTCTCAAATGGGAGTATAGATATTCTCATTTTAGATTTATTCAAATGAGAGTCAAGAGGTTCTCGTTCAGTAAGCATGATGGTGCTCCCAAAGTCGGGGCGATCGACACTTATCGGGGCGCTATCGCCCCCGTTTTGCATACGACACGGCGGTTGGAAAAGCTATGGATGGCGCTTACACGTGACCGATTGTTTATTGTGCGACTTTCGATGTCTGCGACGGATCGCGGAATCAGCCTGGTCTGATTGGTTGTAACGATCGTTCACGTTAAATTGAATACGTGTGGTATCGGAGGGGCTTTGGCGGCGACCGTTGGGCTCGGTCGCAGTCATGCTATCCATTGATGGCGCTACTCCTTACGCTGCCTTATGCGAGCGCTGAAAATATTCCGGTACTACACACTTCTATTCGCAGGCGCAGTGGGCACCCTGATGCGACCGAGGGCACGTCGCCTGAGTCGGAATGGCGGCGGCCGGAACCGGCCACCGCACACACGACTTTCCGTCTACTTCACCAACCGTCAGACCGAAACCGTGATACCCACCGGCCCCGATTCCGTCGCGGGCCGCACCACGATTTCCACATGCTGGCCGAGCGATGCGAGCGTCACCATCAGCGTTTCCAGCGAAACGTTCCGAAGCCTGTCGCGCTGCTCGGGGGTGACCACCGGCCGGGTCATCTCGGCCAGCGCAGCGGCTTCTTCGTCGCTCAGGCCACGCGACGCGATCAGCGCATTGAGCTTCAGCACGAGCGCGGACTTGGCCGCCAGTTCCCCGACGTCGTAGAAGTCGAAATCGGCCGGCACGCCATCGGTGTATTGGTTCGGGGCGTCGTGATTCATTGTGCTTCTCCTGCCATCACCGATTCCAGTTGCTGTCCCGTCGCGGGACCGCCATCGGGGCGCTCGTGCCTTACGCGATAATCGCTGCCCGCATCATCGATTGGGGTAATCACCAGCCGCTTGTGCGATACCTCGATCTGCAAGCGTTGCTCCGGATCGAAACCCGCTGCTTCGATCCACCGACCGCACAATTTCGTCCACAGATACATGACAGGCGGTGCCATGTCGGTCAGCCTGACGTGCGGGACGAGGCGGCCAGATTGAGAGGACGATTGCGGGGAGAAAAAACAATCGCGGAAATACGTCGGTGCGTTATGATTCGCGCCAGCCATGGTCAACTCCTGTGTTGAGTTGGTTGTGGTCAGCGGCTCGCAGGTGTTGTTGTCACCTGCGGGCCGCGCTCGTTGACGCAGTGGATTTCGTTCGCCATTCCGTTACATGATTGGCATGTCGAAATGAATGAACCTTCCACGCGAGAACGTGTAACCACTCTACCGAGATTGACTGCTGGCTGATATCGGTCTTGTACGGTTTTATCGACATGGGCCATTCGGCCGATGTCTTGCGCGCTTGAAGTCCAACGATTCCGGGGCAGTTGCGCTGGCGAACCGCTTCGTCATTTCATCGCCGATATGTCAGAAAACGTGTCAGCCAACTGTTGCGACTCGCCAGCCGCACGTCGCACGAGGATCTCGTTCGCATCGTGCCGATATCGCTCGAACTCACGTGCGAACGCCGCAGCGTCGCCCGCCAGCGCCAACGCTTCCATCGACGCGCAAACCTCGGATATCTCATGCTCGCCGAGCATCGCGAACGCGCCGCGCATGCTGTGGATCTCCCTACTGGCAGCCTTCAAGTCACCATCCTGTAGCGCCCGAGCGATTGCGCCATTCGACCGGTACGCGGTGTCGGAAAGCACCTTGTGCAGATCATGGGGCAGCGGCCCATGCCGACGCGACGGCGGCGGAGAATGCGGCGCCTTTGACGGACCCGTGTGCTTCGTGATCGCCAGTTCCAGCGACTTCAACGACGTCGTTCTGGCGGCGATCTCGTCGATCCCCGCTTCCCGCGCGAGACGCATTTCATCCGGCTCGGCATGGGCCGTCACCGTGAGAATCGGCCGCGCGCGGCCTCGCTCACGCAGCACCCGCGCAAATGCATAGCCATCGAGCCCCGGCATGTTGAGATCGGTCATCACGAGCGCATAGTCGTGTCGGTCGACGAGGTCGAGCGCCTCCGCGACGCTCGACGCAACATCGGCCGGATAGCCTAGGACGTCGAGCTGGTCGTGGATCAGCGAACGGTTCACCGCGTTGTCGTCGACGAACAGCACGCGGGCATTGGGGGCATCCGCGTTCGCATCGGCGCGCGCGGCACCCGGACGGTGATCGAGCGGCAGCGGCAGCGTAATGACGAACGTCGAGCCGACGCCCGGCACGCTGTCCACCACAATGTTGCCGCCCATCGATTCCACGAGCTTGTGGCTCAGCGCCAGCCCGATGCCGGCGCCGCCGAAACGTCGCGCGATCGGCCTGTCGGGCTGCGCGAAGGGTTCGAAGATGTGCGCGAGCTGGTCGGGCGTCATCCCGATCCCCGAATCGCTGACGCGGATCGTCACCGGCGTCGCATCGACCGCCGATGCCGATACGGACAGCGCGACCGTCGCTGCGCCGGGGTACGTCGGTGCCGCTACGTCGCTGCCGACACGTGGTGCGTTCACCCTACGCGCCGCGACGATTCGTGGAATCTTCTCATCTCTTGGGCGGCCACTCGTCACGACTGACCACCGCTTTTTTTGATTGGTGTTCTTCAGCGTGCGCCCGAAATGCAGTGCGACCCTTCGCGTGAGGTAATTGCGTCGAACATCGTCGCCCAAAATCAGACCTGACTGATTTCCCGCGCACCGCGCTTCATCGACAATCGGGTTCTGCGGGTCGGCGCGCCCCCCGCGCGCGCCGGACTTTGAGGCGTGTCCTCCTGGCGGCCGGTCATCTCGACCGGTCGCCTTTTTTTATTCCCTCTCCGTTACCGAGGAGCACGATCGCGATGCCGATCGACCGCCTGATCCCTGAAATTTTGTTCGGCTTCACCGGCCTGATCGGCATCATCAATCCGTTCGGCATGGCGTTCGTGTTTCTCGAACGCACGCAATCGCTGACGGAGGCCGAGCGCGCGACGCTTTCGAAACAGCTCGCGACGAACGTGTTCTTCACGCTGCTCGTGATCTTTTTCATTGGCGCGCCGGTGCTGAACTTCTTCGGGATTTCGATGGAAGCGCTGCGGATCGGCGGGGGCTTCGCGGTGGCCGTGGCCGGATGGTCGATGCTCAACGCGCCCGACGTGCCGGGCGGCGACAGCGCCGTGCATGGCGACGATTTGCCGAAACTGATGGCGCGTGCATTCTTCCCGCTCACGGTGCCGCTGACGATCGGCCCCGGCTCGATCGCGGCCGGCATTGCGCTGCATGCGAACCGGGCTCGTACGGCCGTTGACTATCTGACCCCCGGCGTGGTGTCGGTTGCCGTCGCGGCGCTCGTCGCGTTCGCGATCTGGCAAATCTACAGCCGCGCGACGACGCTCGCGCGCTATCTCGGCAGCGAGGGGACGAAAGTGGCGATGCGGGTGTCGGCATTCCTGCTGCTGTGCGTGGGTGTGCAGATCATGCTGACGGGGCTGGCGGCGTTCGCGCAGACGCTGGGCGGGCAGGCGGGGTGAGGGGCAGGCCATGCGGTTCACTGTGACGATCGCCGGCGATCTCTTTGCGAAGGCCGTGCAAACGGCCGGACCAGGGGTGAACGAAGCGGACTTGTTGCGGGAGGTCATCAACACGCTGGTGCGTGTCCAGGCCGCCAGACGTCTGGCGGCGCTGGGCGGGACACGGTCCGGCATGGCAGACATTCGACGGCGGCGCCCGGAACCGGAGTCGTAATGCCGTAACGTTACCTTGCCGGTTCGACTTGCCAGAATCCGGGCATAGCCGTTACAGCAATCTCGCCTGAACGCGCGCGATCCCCTGCTGCGCACAGGCTTCATCGAGATGCCCGCCCGGCGCACCGCCCACCCCCACCGCGCCGATCACTTCGTCGCCGGCCTTGATCGGCACGCCACCGCCCAGCACCAGGAACCCGTCGATGGCCGTCATCTGCGCGGCGGCCGGGTTCTTCTGCAGGTTCGCGGCGAGCGTGCCGGTCGGCGTCTTCGTCGACAGCGCCGTATAGGCCTTGCGTTGCGACGCATCCACCGTATGCAGGCCGGCATGGTCGGCACGCAACATCGCGCGTGCGATGCCGCTGCGGTCGACGACGGTGACGGCCACGTTGTAGCCGCTCGCCGAGCAGGCCTGGATGGTCTGCTGCGCGATTTCGGTCGCCAGGGTCAGTGAAAGATTCCCTTCCTGAAGGACTTGCGCGGAAGCGGCGGTGGTCAGCGTAGCGGCGGCGAGCGTCGCCAGGGTCGATCGAATGATCATGTGAACTCCTTATCGAAATGGCTGGAAGACGAGCGGCGTATCCAAGGTGCGCATCGCGTGTCGTGACGACCGGCGATGCAGTGACCGAACCGCTCGATAAACCCAGTTTCGAACAAGGGGAGGTGAAGCTGAATAGGACGGGGCCTATTTTGGATTCGGCGTGTCGCTCGCACCGCGCTCAGGCAGCGCGACGCCGCAATGCGGGCAGCACGGTTCATCGCCCGTGGCCGGCCGTGCGTTGACACGCGTGCGCTCCAGCGCCGACGCAACCAGCTCCGCACCCATGATCCCGGTCGGAAACGCGATGATCCCGTAGCCGAGCAGGATCGCGCACGACGTGATGAGCCGGCCGAGCGGCGTATGCGGCGTCAGGTCGCCGTAGCCGGTCGTGCTCATCGTCACGGCCGCCCAGTACACGCCCACCGGAATGCTCGTGATGCCGTTCTCGGGCCCTTCGACGAGAAAGATCACGGTGCCGAGAATCACCGTCAGCACGAACATCCCGCCGATGAACACGAAAATCTTGCGCCGCGCGCGGGTCAGTGCCCGCATCAGCATCTGCCCTTCCTCGAGATAGATCGACAGCCCGAGGATGCGGAACACGCGCAACAGCCGGAGCAGCCGCACGTCGATCAGCGCATGCAGGCCGGGGAAGAAGAACGCGAGATAGGTGGGCAGGATCGACACGAGATCGACGATGCCGAAGAAGCTGCGCGCGTAGTGAAGCGGCTTGGGTGCGGATAGCAATCGCACCACGTATTCGGCCGTGAACAGCAGCGTAAATGCCCATTCGGCCGCATAGAGTGCGTGGCCGTACCGTTCGTGCAGGTCGTGCACGCTGTCGGCCATCACGACGAGCACGCTCGCGACGATCAGTGCGAGCACCACGATGTCGAGGTTGCGGAGGAACGCGGGGCGCCGGGTGCAACGCGCGACGGTGTCGCGCAGCGCGTCGAAGGTGGACTGGAGTGCGGAAATCATGCGCCGGAGTTTACGGATGGCATCCGGCACGGCCAATCGGACGTGTCTGATTTCAGCGTCGCACGTTCCGCCGCGCTCGATCCGGCCTGGCGCGTGCAGCGCGTCCATCTGCCGGAACAAGTCCCGGCCGGCCCCGTGGCTGCGGTCGAGGCGCGGACGTGAAGGTGCGGCTGCACCTCGGACGACGCGCGTTACTGCCCGAAGCGGTCCGCCACGGCATCCTTCAGCCGCGCGGCCGTGATCTCGCCCATGTGCGATTCGACGAGATTGCCTTTCGCGTCGAAGAAGAGCGTCGTCGGCAGCCCGCGCGAACCGTAGGTCTTCATCGCGTGCAGCGTGCGATCGAGCAGCACGTGATCGAACCGCAGCCCTTTCTGTTCGAGGAACGCGCGCACCGCCTGCGCGTCTTCGCCCTGGTTGACCATCAGCACCGTCATCCCCGGATGCTCCTGCTGCGCTTGCGCAAGGATCGGCATTTCGCGCTGGCACGGCGGGCACCACGTGGCCCACAGGTTCACGACGACGGGCTTGCCCGCGAAGCGTTGCACCGGCACCGGCGTGGCATCGAGCGCTTCGAGCTGCAACGCGGCAAGCGGCGGCGCGCCGTGCTGCAACGTGGTGAACGTGCCCTGCGCGATGCCCCATGCGGCCACGCCCGCGAGCATGCCGGCCATCACCGGGCGACGCAGCGCGGTCAGGCGGCGCAGGCGCCAGCCCGCGAACACGATTCCCGCCGCGAGGCCGATGCGCCAGTCGAAGCCGCCGTCGCCGAGCGCGATGATCGAGCGCGGCGCGGCGGCGTATTCGTGCCACCACTGCGCGACGTAGCCGATGCGCGCGGCGAGCAGGCCGAACAGCAACGCATCGAGGATCAGGCTCGATGCGGTCTTGTGATGTCCGTCCGGCGGGCGACGCTGGATGAAACGGGCGACGAGCCACGCGAGCAGCGCGGCGACGGCTACCGCGACGACGCGGATCGAGAAGGGACCAATGCTCAGCATGAAAGGGCGGGACGTGATCGAGCGGGGCTGGAGAGGGGATTGTCCGCCACGGCGATGAAGCCGTCGACGGTCGTGCGGCGATTCGACAGGTCGCCGCGTATGGGGGTTCCCGTCGAGAACGTAACGGCGCGTTGCGGATTCGAACGAGCTGGCGGGCTCACGACTCCTTGATTTGCAGGCGGGCAGGCTTCAAATCAGACCGGTCTGATGGTCATCGGAATCGCGTTCATCAACAATACTCAGGCCGGTCCGGAGTGGTGTCCGCCGGCATCCCGAACAGGGATCTCTCCTTGACGGCCGCTCTCCCCCGGGCGGCCGATTTTTTATTGTCATGCGTGCGGGCGTGAATGCCTGGTGGCGGCCGGTGGGCGCGGCCGCGAACCGACTCCTGTCGGCTGATCAAACGGAATAGGACCGCTGCCAGATGCGAGCACCGGGCATTCACTCGCGCATTGCACGACGGTCGGTTTTCGATCGGCGAAACCATTCATTGGCGGTGGCATGTGATCCACCGCCGTCGCCCGACGGGCTGCGCATCCGCGATCCATCGGGCGTCGGGTCTTACAGCTTCTTCGATGCTGCCGGTGCCGTGTCGGCCTGCGTGGCCGCGGTCGCCGGATCGAGCGTCGCGAGCGTCTTCTCGGCGAATTTCTCGTACAGCCAGTCCATGCGCATGCTGTCGATGCCGGCGATGCCGCCGAGCGCATACGATGCCGACACCTTGAAGCGATCGAGAGGATGGTTGTCGGCATCGGTGAGCGTCACGGTCCCGTCGACATGGTCGTTGCCGGCCATGAAGCCGAACATGACGGCCGAGAAACTCGAGCGCGTGCGAATGCCGGTGACTTCCACGTTAAGGTGCATCGCATCGGTCGAGCCGGCCGTCGCCAGCAGCTTGCGTGCGGCCAGCGCACTTTCGATTTTCCCTTTCAGGTTCTCGGGGCTGAATTTCAGGTTGTTTTTCAGCGCTTCCTGCGCGGCATTGTCGAGTGTGACTTGCACGATCACGGGTTTCGAGCCGAATTTGGACGTCGATGCCGTTGCGATGGCCCCCGCCTGATCACTGGCGTCGCGTGTCACGCTGCTCGCGCAGCCCGACAGGAAGCCGATCGTCACCAATGCCAGCGTGGCATGACGGAATACAGATTTCATGATTTGGTCTTTTTTAGTTCGGGTTATTTGAGATGGCTTTGTGGCCGGGCGGGAATCTAACACCGGGCGATTCGATTCAAAAGGTCGAATAGATCGAAGATCGATTCGGCATGCATGGATCGCGGTGCGATACGCGGATGGAAAGCCGGCTGACCGCATGGCGAGAGATTGCGGGTACGGGCGATCGGGCGTTGCTGTCGCGGCGCTGACCCGTACGCGCGATCACTGTCCGTTGCCGGACACGGTGCCGCCGAGCCGATACGCGGTGAAGAACTCATACCAGGGCGAGCCTTCCCCGACAGGCACATTGAGCGCCGCCGTCCGCCGTTTCAACGCGCCGAACACGTCGTTGATCCGCGCCGTCTGCCCCGCATCGTTGAACGGATAAGGCCGCGCACGGCCGGCCGCGAACGCACCATACGCGATCGAAAGCAGACGCGCGCTGTCGTCGGTCGACGCGATCGAGCCGTTGATCACTTCCGCGAAGCGCGGCCGGTCTTCCGCACGTGATCCGGACAGGCACAGGAACACGATCGCCGACAGTTCGTGCAGATCCTTCACGCGTAGCAGGCCCGGCAGCCGCGCGACGATCTTCTCGACCGGCTCGTCGCGCAGCGCATCGCTGAAGTCGAGCACGGCGGTCATCGGATTCGTGTCCGCTTTCAGGCGATCGAGCGGGGGCGGTGCGGCCGGCGCGCTGGCGTCGTCCGGCGACGCTGCCGAAGCGGCCCGCAGCGCATCGGCCACTTGCTGCGTCCATTCCGGAAAAATCATCCGCACGTTGCCGAATTGCTCGCCGCCTTCCGCGGCCGGATTCCATCGATACACGATCGTGCCGCCGCGAATGAACGGCGAATACAGGTGCTCGGGCGTTTGCGGCAGCGGCCGCCGGTTGATCGGCAGCCACGCGAGCGTCAGCCAGTCGTAGCGGCCGGTGGCGGGCACGGACGGGCTCGAACTCGCGACGACCTGCCACGTGCCGCGATTCGCATAGCGGCGTCGCGCGTCGGGCACCGGGACGGTCTGGCCTTTGGCGGTGTCGAAGTACGTCGTGCCGGTCACGTTCGTGCCGCTGTCCGCGGCCGGCGTGACGGTGGCGATGACCCACGACGCACCGTCCGCCCCACGGTAGTCGGACGGCTTGAGCGTCGCGACGTCGTGCACCATGCGCGTTTCCGCCGCGACGGGGCTCGGGGGGAGATTGGCGGGCGCGGCCAGGATGCTCGGCATGGGATGTCCTCGGAATCGGGTGCGCATCGTCGGGCGGCAGCGACGTGCAACGGCGCTGATTGTTTTATGTCACTGTAGAACGTCGCAGCCGGAAACGGAAACCGGCTGCGCGGCGCACCCGCCGACGCGTTCCGCCGCTTCGGCTTACCATGCGCATCCTGAGCCAACGACGCACACCGGGCGGGAGCGCACATGACCGACACGACAGCCATCACCGAGCACTGGACGCAGGTCGCCGACCAATGGATCGACTGGGCCGGCAAGCCGGGGCACGACGCGTTCTGGAAATACCGCGCGGGGCTCGCGGCCTATATTGGCCGCGACACGGGCCGCGCGCTGGAGATCGGCTGCGGCGAAGGCCGCGTGAGCCGCGAGCTGAAGGCGCTCGGCTACGACGTGACCGCGACCGACGTGGTGCCCGCGATGCTCGACGCCGCGCGTCACGCGGATTCCGCGCATCGCTACAAGCTGGCCGACGCGGCGTCGCTGCCGTTCGACGCGGCCAGCTTCGATCTCGTGATGGCGTACAACGTGCTGATGGATCTCGACGACATGCAGCGCGCGTTGAACGAGGCGCGCCGCGTGCTGAAGCCGGGCGGGACGCTGTTCATCTCGCTCGTGCATCCGTTCCGCGATCGCGGCGGCTTCGCGGGGCCGCAGCCCGATGCGCCGTTCGTGCTGAAGGGCAGCTATTTCGGGCGCGAGCATTTCGATGGCGTGGAAACGCGCGACGGGCTGTCGATGCACTTCGCCGGCTGGTCGCTGCCGCTGCAGGCGTACATGGAGGCGCTGGAAGCGGCCGGGTTCGCGATCGTGTCGCTGCGCGAGCCGCCGCCCGACCATGCCGATACGGATCAGTTGAAGCAGTGGGCGCGCGTGCCGCTGTTTCTGTGGATGAAGGCGCGGCCGGTGGATTGATTTGGTAGCCCCGGGGACACAAAAATCGGCCGAAAGGATGATCTTGTATCCCCGGGGCTACCAGGTTTGCAGAAGCGGCAGTTCCCGGAAGCGGTCATGGCGTTCAATCGGGCGGGGCAGTCCACGAGATGGCGCTTGCCCACGCCTCGCCGTTCCGCTCAGCGCGACAACTCCTTCCGATAGAGCACGGCCCCCGGTTTTGCCGCGACGGTGTCGTAGAGCCGCATCGCCGTGTGGTTCGTCTCGTGCGTCTGCCAGTAGACGCGCTCGGCGCGATGCGCACGCGCGGCGTCGTACACGGCTTCGATCAGCGCGCGGCCGACACCCTTGCCGCGCTCGCTGTCGAGCGTGAACAGGTCCTGCAGGTAGCAGGTCGGCCCGATATGCGTCGTGCTGCGGTGATACAGGAAATGCACGAGCCCGACGAGCCGGCCGGCGCGCTCCGCGACGAGCGCATGCACCGGTTCGTAGCCGTCGAAGAAGCGCGACCACGTGAGTTGGGTGACCCGCAGGGGCAGGGCCGTATCGTCGAAGCGGCCATAGAAGCGGTTATAGCCGTCCCACAGCGGCAGCCACTGGTCGTAGTCGTGTTCCGTGACCGCGCGTACGGTCAGTCCGGTGTCGTTGGCGTTCATGTTGGCGGACCTGTCGATGAGAAGAGGGCGCGCCGCCGATCCGGCAGACGCGTCGCAGGTCTCTACGATAGGAAGTTCGCGGCCTCATGAGTAGGCCCATGGCGACCGCATTTCATGGTGCCACGATCCGCATCATTCTCACGATGTCGACTGTCCGTCAGAACCTGCTGCGATCACGCCGGCAGAGCTTCGCGCAGACTGGTTCGGCCCTCTCGCAACCCTGATGCTCGCGGCGCCCTGCGAATCACGCGCAGCTTGCTCCGGTCCACATGCGAGCAAAGATCACGCCGCTCGAGTACCGGCAACAGGTTCGGGATAAGCCGACGGCTCGACCGCGATCGCGATTTTTCCTCGAAGCCCGTTGTTGGGACGCTCCAGCAGCGCATGCGCGAGCGGAACGTCGGCAAGGGAATAGACGGCGCCCACGTGTGGCCGCAACTGTCCACGCTCGATCAACGCGCTCAACTCATCCAGCTTGCCGCGATTCTGTCGCGTGAAAACGAAGTGATAGCTCGCGTTCTTGCCCCACGCCTGAATGACGTTTTGTGGCTGGGCGATGTCCACGATCGTGACGACGCGGCCAAGCTGGGCGAGCGCATCGGGGCTGCGCGACAGGGTGTTGCCGCCGATGGTGTCGAACACGACATCGACGCCGCGGCCACCGGTGTTTCGCATGACGGCGTCGACGTAATCGTCCTGTTCGTAGTCGATGACCACATCCGCACCCAGGCTTCGGGCGAACTCGACGTTTGCTTCGCGCACGGTCGTGAACACCCTTGCACCGATGGCTTTCGCGAGCTGGATCGCCACATGGCCGACGCCTCCCGCACCGCCGTGTATCAGAATGCTTTCGCCCACACGTAGCGCCGCACGCACGACCAGTGCTTCCCAAACGGTGCCGCCCACCAGGGTCAGGCTGGCCGCCTCGAGATGGCTCAACGAAGGCGGCTTCTTGCCGACGATGCTGTCGGCCGCCACGTGGTACTCGGCATAACTGCCCGGCCCGTCGAAGATTTGCGGGGTGTACCAGACTTCGTCTCCCGGCGAGAAGGCCGTCACGCCGGGCCCGACGGCTTCGACCACGCCCGATACGTCGTGTCCGGTAATGGCCGGAAGGGGTACCAGGTCCGGATAGTCTCCCCGTCGGATCTGGTAATCCAATGGATTGATCGAGGTGGCATGGACGCGAACCAGGACTTGCCCGGCGTGCGGCGCCGGCTTGGGTACGTCACGTAGTTCGAATGATTCCGGGCCGCCAAATGACTTGAGCAACAGCGCTTTCATTGCATCTCCGCGTTTCGATAAAAAGGGATATCGGGAATTATCGATATCATGGGGCAAAAAATTACAGGTCTTTCCCGATGGCCTTGGCCAGCGCACTGATGGCTGCTTCGTTGCGCTTGTAGTAGGTCCACTGGCCGATGCGCCTGACTTCCACCAGGCCGGCTCGTTGCAGCGTCGCAAGATAATCGGACACCGTCGATTGCGACAGCCCGACACCTTCCTGAATACTGCTGACGCAGACGCCCACCGTATGAACGTCCCCTTCATCCTGCGGCGGGAAGTTCTTCACGGGGTCCTTCAAACCCTGCAGGATTTCAAGGCGAGTCCGGTTCGAGAGGGCTTTGAAGATGTCGAGCAATTCCATGGGCAGCGAGTATATCGAGAATTACCGATATGTCAATGTGATCGCCAGCCGCCGTTTTGTCGAGTCAGGATGGTTCCGGAGCAACGCTTGAATTTGCAAGCCTCCCGTGAAAAGGGAGGCCGTCGGCGCTCACCCGCGCAGCGGCGGATTGAGTTGCGCGAACGCCTGCTGGCGGCGATACGGGAAGTACGGATAAGGGGCTTCCACCGCGCTCGCCGCATCGAGCGTCGCGACCTGCGCGTCGGTCAGCGCCCAGCCGACCGCGCCGAGGTTCTGCCGCAGTTGTTCCTCGTTGCGCGCGCCGATGATCACCGACGACACCGTCGGGCGCTGCAGCAGCCAGTTCAGCGCGATCTGCGGCACGGTCTTGCCGGTTTCCTCGGCGATCGCGTCGAGCGCATCGACCACGTCGTACAGGCGCGCATCGTCGACCGGCGGCCCGAAGCCGGCCGTTTCATGCAGGCGGCTGCCTTCGGGCAGCGGCGTGTTGCGCCGGATCTTGCCGGTGAGCCGACCCCAGCCGAGCGGGCTCCAGACGAGTGCGCCGAGCCCCTGGTCGGCGCCGAGCGGCATCAGGTCCCACTCGTAGTCGCGGCCAACGAGCGAGTAGTAGACCTGGTTCGCCACGTAGCGCGACCAGCCGTGCCGGTCGGCCACCGCCAGCGACTTCATGATCTGCCAACCGGCGAAGTTCGACACGCCGATGTAGCGCAGCTTGCCCGCGCGCACGAGATCGTCGAGCGTCGACATCACTTCCTCGACCGGCGTGCTCGCATCGAACGCGTGGAGTTGCAGCAGGTCGATGTAGTCGGTGTCGAGGCGGCGCAGCGCGTCGTCGACGGCGCGGACCAGCCGCGCGCGCGACGTGCCCGCGTCGTTCGGGCCGCTGCCGGTCGGCAGGCCCGTTTTCGTCGAGATCAGCACCTGGTCGCGACGTCCGTTGATCGCGGCGCCGAGCACGCGCTCGGATTCGCCGTCCGAATACACGTCGGCCGTGTCGAACAGGTTCACGCCGGCTTCGAGGCAGATGTCGATCAGGCGGCGCGCTTCGTCGACGCCCGTGTTGCCCCATGCGCCGAACAGCGGGCCGGTGCCGCCGAACGTGCCGGCGCCGAAGCTCAGGGCAGGAACCTTGAGGCCGGAGCGGCCGAGGGTGCGGTATTCCATGGCGGGTTTCCTTTGGGGGATCGACCGGTCGAGGGGCGGCCGCGAGGCCAGCGTTGGCACACTGTATCGCTTGCGGATATTTCGGATAATTGGGCAGACTTCGAAAATATCGTTCGGAAGGAGCGAATAATGCTGCTCGACAACCTCGCGCTGTTCCTGCACATCGTGGAGAAGGGCGGACTGGCCGCGGCGGGCCGCGAGTTCGGGCTGTCGCCGGCCACCGTGTCCGAGCGGCTGGCCGCGCTGGAGCGCCACTACGGCGCGGCGCTGCTCACGCGCACGACGCGCGCGATCAGCCTGACCGACGAAGGCCGCACGCTCGTCGACGGCGCGCGGCGCCTGCTGGCGGAGGCCGATGAACTCGAAGGCCGCGTGCGGCTCGGCGTGCAGACCTTGTCGGGGCCGGTGCGCCTGAGCGCGCCGGCCGATCTCGGGCGCGAGCGCGTGGTGCCCGTCGTCGACGCGTTTCTGGCCGAGCATCCGGGCGTCACGATCGATCTGCATCTCGGTGACGGCTACGTGGATGTCGTCGGGCAGGGGCTCGATTTCGCGATTCGTCGCGGCGTGCTCGCCGACAGTTCGCTGCGCAGCCGGTCGCTCGGCCGTGCGCGGCGCGTGGTGTGCGCGTCGCCCGCGTATCTGGCGGCGCACGGCACGCCGCAGCATCCGGACGATCTCGTCGCACACGACTGCATCGTGATGCGCTTCGGGCCGGACCTGTATGCCGAATGGCCGTTCAGCATCGATGGCGAACCCCGGCGCGTGACGGTGCACGGCCGGCGGGTGGCCAACGACGGCGCACTCGTGCGCGCGTGGTGCGTCGCGGGGCATGGTGTTGCGCTGAAGTCGCTGGTCGACGTCGAGCAGGATCTGGCGTCCGGCGCGCTTGTCGAAGTCCTGCGCGCGTTCTCGCCGGGCGACGTCGACTTGCAGATCGTCTATCCGGGCAACGCGGTGCAGCCGCGGCGGGTGCGGGCGCTGATCGAGAGGGTGGCAGAGGCGCTGGGAGGCGCGTAAAGGAACAGGCAGGGTTCATGCGATCCGCCGAGTGTCGCAGCGATTTGTCTTGCCGCGCTCGAAGCGAAGGTCGGCGTGACGATCCGGCGTGCGACGTCGTCAGCCAAAACCGGCGTTCGCTGGATTGCACACATTTCGTCATTTAGCTAATATTCAAAACGTTAAATGAAACCGAACCCATGGACGACGTCACCCGCATCAGCGCACTGGCCAACGAAAGCCGTCTGGCCGTGATGCGCTGGCTCAAGCAGCCGCGCAAGCATTTCCCGCCGCAGCCGCACGGCGATTTCGACGAACTCGGCGTGTGCTGCACGTACATCACCGAGAAGCTCGGCATCGCGCCGGCCACGACCACGCGCCACATGCGCATCCTCGCGGATGCGGGGCTCGTGCAGGCGACCCGCGTCGGCAAGTTCACGTACTACAAGCGGATCGATGGCGCGCTGCAGCAGCTCGGCCGCGATCTTTTGCAACTCTGACTCACACCGAGGCAACCGACATGGACGAACTTGCATTGCTGGCCGACGCCGACCGGCGCGCGCACGCGTATCTGGCCGCGACGAACGCGCGGCGCGCGTTTCCCGACGCGGCCGCACTGGCCGGCCTGGCGGCGTTCGACGAGCCGCTGCCCGATACGGGCCGCCCCGCCGACGACGTGCTGCGCCTGCTCGACGAGCGCGGCACGCCCGCGACCGTCGCGTCGAACGGCCCGAACTACTTCGGCTTCGTGATCGGCGCCACGCTGCCGGCCGCGGCGGCGGCCGAGCGGCTGATGCTCGCGTGGGACCAGTGCGCGTCGTCCTATGCGAATTCACCGGTGGCCGCGACGATCGAGCGCCAGGCCGCGCGCTGGGTCGTCGACGTGCTTGGGTTGCCCGAAGGCAGCGCGGTCGGTTTCGGCACGAGCGCGACGGCCTGCACGCTCGTCGCGTTGGTGGCCGCGCGGCGCGCGCTGCTCGCGCGCAAAGGCTGGGACATCGACGCGGACGGCCTGATCGGCGCGCCCGAAGTGAAGGTCGTGATCTCCGAGCTGGCGCACATCACGGTGAAGAAGGCGCTGCGCGTGCTCGGTTTCGGGATGAAGCGCCTCATCGTCGCGCCGGTCGACACGCACGGCCGGATCGACCCGGCACAGCTGCCGGCGCTCGACGACATGACGATCCTCTGCGTGCAGGCCGGCGAAGTGAACACGGGAGAATTCGATCCGTTCGCGGCGCTGATTCCGCCCGCGAAGGCGGCCGGGGCGTGGGTGCACGTCGACGGCGCGTTCGGCCTGTGGGCCCGCGCCTCGTCGAAGCGCGCGCTGACGGACGGCATCGACGGCGCGGACAGCTGGACCACCGACGGCCACAAGTGGCTCAACACGCCGTACGACGGCGCGATGGTGATCTGCCGCGACGCGGCCGCGCTCGCGACCGCGATGAACAGCGACGCCGTGTACCTGAGCGGCGCGCAGGACGCGCAGAAGAACCTGAACCTCGAATTCTCGCGGCGCGCGCGCGGCATCCCCGTGTGGGCCGCGCTGCGTTCACTCGGCCGCGCCGGCGTGGCCACGATGGTCGAGCGGCATTGCGCGCAGGCGGCGCGCGTCGCGGACGGCCTGCGTGCCGCCGGCTACGACGTGCTGAACCGTGTCGTGCTGAACCAGGTGCTGGTGCGCGCCGGCACCGACGATGAAACGGCGGCGATCCTCGCGGCCGCGCAGGCGTCGGGCGACGTGTGGTTCGGCGCGACGGTGTGGCAGGGGCGGCCGGCGTTCCGGATCAGCGTGTCGTCGTGGCGTACCGAAGACGCGCACATCGATCGTCTCGTGGCCTTGCTGACGGAGCTGCGCGGTGTGCACGTGCGCTGAGCATCATGCGCCGTCCGTGCCCTGAACGGTTGCAGCCGCGCCCTTCAGGCACTCGATGAAATGCAGTGCGGCCGGCGTCAGCAGCGCATGCCGCCGCATCACGATCGCGACCGTCAACGCGGGCATCGGCTCGGCGAGGTCCAGCGCGACGATGCCGCGTGATTTGCGTTCGACGTCGGCGAGCGGCCGCGCGAACACGCCGAGCGCATCCGTTTGCGACACGAGCCCGAGCGTCGCGGCAAACGACGGGCAGTGGACCACGCGCTTCGGCACGTCGATGCCGAACGGCATGAAGATCGAGCGCACCAGATCGTCTCCCTCGTCGCCGTAGCGCGGCACGCACCATTGCGCATCGACGAGCTCGCGCAGCGAGCGGGCGCGCGCGAGCCGATGCCGGCTTCTCGCGACGACCGCGAACGCCGTCCGGAACAACGGAATGCTCGCGAATTCGTCAGGGTCCGGTATCGCGTTCGACAACTGATGCGTGACGATGAAGTCGAGCGAGCCGTCGCGCAGTCGCGCGAGATCCGTCGCGGTCAGCGCATCGTCGACGTTCAGCGTGGCGCCGGGCAGGTCGCGTGAGAACGCGGCGAACGCACGCGGCAGGAGCGTCAGCGCGACGGTCGGGCTGACCGCGATCGACACCGAGCCGGTCGTGCCGAGCCGCAACTGCTCGATTTCGTCGCGCGTGCGCTGGATCTCCTCGACGATCAGCCGCGCGCGAATCGCAAACGCGCTGCCGTAATCGGTCAGCGCAATTCCCTTTACGCTGCGCACGACGAGCGGCACGCCGAGTTCCTGTTCGAGCTCGCGCACGATGCTGCTGATCGCCGGTTGCGTGACGCCGAGCGCGCGCGCCGCGCCGCGAATGGTGCGATGCTCGGCGACCGCGAGAAACGCGTCGAGCTGCTTGAGCTTCATGAATGACCGATCCGAATACGAAGGAAGCGCGGGCTGCCGGGCCGAACGCCGGGTGACAAGAAAAAGTTATCGACCACAACGAAATCTTGGATTTTTCTTATTGGGTCGAGTGTATATGCTCGGTGCTTTTCAGGAGCGGTCACGATGATCCTCGTTAACCAGCAACGGCTGTGGGATTCGCTGATGGAGATGGCGACGATCGGCGCGACCGCGCACGGCGGCAGTTGCCGGCTCGCGCTCAGCGACGACGACGCGCGCGGCAGGCGCCGCTTCATCGCGTGGTGCGAAGCAGCCGGTTGCGAGATCCGCATCGATCCGATCGGCAACGTGTTCGCGCGCCGGCCGGGCACGGAACCGGGTTTGCCGCCCGTGACGTGCGGCAGCCATCTCGACACGCAGCCGCTCGGCGGCCGCTTCGACGGCGTCTATGGCGTGCTCGCGGGCCTCGAAGCGATTCGTACGCTGAACGAGCGCGGCCTTGAAACGCGGCATCCGATCGACGTCGTCGCGTGGACCAACGAAGAGGGTTCGCGCTTCACGCCGGGCATGATGGGCTCGGCCGTCTATGCCGGCGCGCTGGATCTCGACTACGCACTGGATCGCCCGTGCATGCAGACGGGCGCGCTGCTGCGCGACGAACTCGAACGCACGGGCTTCGCTGGCCCCGCGCGCGAGCGGCAGATGCCGAAGGCGTATTTCGAAGCGCATATCGAGCAAGGGCCGGTGCTGGAGCAGGCCGGCTTGCCGATCGGCGTCGTGACGGGCGTGCAGGGCATCTACGAACTCGACGTCACGGTGACCGGCTTCGAGTCGCATGCGGGCACGACGCCGATGAGCGTGCGCCGTGACGCGATGGGCGCGGCGGCCGCGATGATCGCGGCGATCGTCGAGCACGGTCACACCTTCGACGACGATGCGCGCGTGACGGTCGGCCATGTCGCGTGCCAGCCGAATTCGCCGAGCACGATTCCGGGCAAGGTCCGGTTCAGCGTCGACGTGCGTCACCCGTCGCGGCCGGCGTTGCAGCAACTGGTCGCCGACATCGAGGCGATCTGCATGCAGCGCACCGCGCTGCGCGGCACGAGCGTGCAGGTAGAGACGATTGCAGAATACGAGCCGGTAGTGTTCGATGCGGAATGCGTCGAGCGCGTGCGGCAGGCAACGGCTGCCGCCGGCTATCCGTACAAGGAGATGTGCAGCGGCGCGGGGCACGACGCGGTGAACCTGTCGTACGTCGCGCCTTCCGCGATGGTGTTCGTGCCGTGCAAGGCCGGCTTGAGCCACAACGAAGCGGAAGATGCCGATCCGGTGCACCTCGCGCAAGGCGCATCGGTGCTGGCGAACCTGCTGGCCGATTGCGCGCGCTAGCCGCATGCGATGGCGGGGCCCGCAACCCCTCCGCAAGCGTGAAAATGTCGGACAATGGCCGCTGCGCGCGCCAAGCTGGCGCCGCGTTCAACCAAAGAATTCACGTTTGCGAGATCCCCATGTCGACTCCCTTTCCCCGGGAACTGCTGAAGGCCGCCGATATCGCGAAGATGGAACCGACGCGCGCGGTGCATTCGCTGAATCCCAATGCCGTTCGTCTCAAGCGACAACTCAGCGATCTGACCGGCTTGACGCAATTCGGTGTTCACCTGCTCACGCTGATGCCCGGTCACGAATCGGCCGAGTATCACCGTCACCTGTACGAAGAGGAGTTCGTGTACGTGCTGTCCGGGACGGGCGCGGTCACGATCGGCGAACGCGCCAGTGAAATCGGGCCGGGCGATTTCATCGGCTTTCCGCGCGGCGGTGAAGCGCATACGGTGCAGAACACCGGCGATACGCCGCTGGAGCTGCTCGTCGGCGGGCAGCGGCTCGAACACGACGTCTGCGAATACCCGCGACTCGGCAAGCGGCTTTATGTGGCCGGCGAGCTCGAGGACTATGTCGATCTGCCGAAGCAGCCTTGATCGCCAATCGTGCATTCAGTGCCCCATTCCACATAAAAACCGAATCAATAACCGTGTGTTTAGATAAACGAAATAAAAATTCGTAAAAACACGGGGTAGAGAAAACGCGTTTATTTGGGCACGCTTGTGCGCGTTGTCCGTTGCGGGGCGCCGGTATTTCGACATGCCGGCGCGTCTGTTTCCAGGTGCGCGCATTCGGCAATAACGACACACAGCCGGGATTTTCGACCGATTGTCTGGGCAAGCGGAATTCATCAAAAGCATCCTGATTGAAAGCTCAGTAGTTCGAATCAATATCCAGATTCAAGAACGATACGGAGACGGGCGATGTCCAGGAACTGGGGGGTGGGAACGGCGCTGCTGGCGCTGTGCGTGGTCTTGTCTGCCTGCGGCGGTGATGGCGATTCGCCGTCGGTGGCTGCGGCGAACCTGTCGGCTGCCGCGCAGTCGCAGGGCAATGAAAACGGCAACGGCGGCAACGAAAACGGTAACGAAAACGACAACAGCAACGGCAACGAGTCGTCGAAGAAAAACGCCGACATCCGCGTCGCGCAATACGTCAATCCGCTGATCGGCACCGACTACGCGACCGACCAGCCGGCCGACCCGGTCGGCTCGGGCCTCGGCGGCGGCACGTTCCCGGGGCCGACGGTCCCGTTCGGGATGATGCAATGGAGCCCGATGACACCGACCGCCCAATACGACAGCAGCAAGGGCGACGGCTCCGGTTTCTCCGGCGGCTACTGGTACGGCGACACGTCGATCAATGCATTCAGCATCCTGCACCTGAGCGGCACCGGCTGCTGGGCGAACGGCGGCTACCTGAACGTGATGCCGCAACTCGCACCGGGCGACGCCGGCACGCCGGCCAGCTTCAGCCACGCAAACGAAACCGCGCAGGCCGGCTATTACGGCGTCACGCTCGGCAACGGCATCAAGGCCGAGCTGACGACGACGGTGCGCACCGGTTTCGCACGCTTCACGTATCCGGCGCTCGCGCAGGGCCAGCAGGCGACGATCGCGATCGATCCGACCGTGCTGAACAACCGCGCGCAGGGCACCACGGCCGACACGATCAGCCAGGTCGGCGATCGCGCGTTGTCGGGCACGATCGCGGGCGGCGGGTTCTGCTGGGCCGGGCATGCGGTGCCCGTCTACTACTACGCGGAATTCAGTCAGCCGTTCGCGGCCAAGCCGGCACTGTCGAACAACAGCCCGGTGACCGTGACGTTCAAGGTCGACCGCAAGCATCCCGACGTGATGATGAAGCTCGGCATCTCGTTCGTCAGTGAAGCGAATGCGAAGGCGAACCTGCGCGCGGAGAATCCGGAGACGGACGCGCAAGGCAACCGGAACTGGCGTTTCGACACCGTGCGCCGCGCGGCGAGCACCGCGTGGAATGCGCGCCTGAACGCGATCCAGGTCACGGGCGGCAGCGACGCCGACAAGACGAAGTTCTACACCGCGCTGTATCACGCGTCGTTGCACCCGAACGTTTTCAACGACGTGAACGGCCAGTATCCGGACTTCTACGCGTCGAACGGCGCGGCGGCCGCGCCGACGCGTCAGGTGGAGAAAGGCCGCACGATGTACGCGAACTTCTCCGGCTGGGACATCGACCGCTCGTTCATCCAGCTGCAGGCGCTGCTCGACCCGGTGCGCACCAGCGACATCGTGCAGTCGCTCGTGCTCGATGCGAAGGCGTGCGGCGCGTTCCCGCGCTGGGCCTATTTCAATACCGAGACGGCCGTGATGCCGGGCGATGCGGGCTCGATCATCGTCGCGAACGCGCATGCGTTCGGCGCGACGAACTTCGACACGCAGGTTGCGCTGTCGATCATGAAAAACAGCACGGCGCCGGGCGCCGCGTGCGCCGGCACGCCGGTGATGGGCAGCCGCGCGGACTACGACCGGCTCGGCTACGTGCCGTCGTCGGGCTCGGGCGACAACCAGACCGCCTCGAACACGCTCGAATACGCGGTGCGCGATTTCGCGGTGTCGCGCTTTGCGGCGGCGCTCGGCGACACGACGACGGCAGGCACGCTGCTGAAGTCGAGCGGCAACTGGCACAACCTGTTCGACCAGGGCGCGATCCAGCCGAAGACGTCGGCCGGCGCGTGGGTCACCGACGGCACCGGCTTCATGGAAGGCAATTCGGAGCAGTACACGTGGTACGTGCCGAACGATCTCGCCGGCGTGGTCGCGCAGGCGGGCGGCGCCGCGCCGGTCGTCAAGCGGCTCGATACGTTCTTCACGCACCTGAACATCGGCACCGTGCAGCCGTATTTCTACGTCGGCAACGAAGTGACGATGGCCGTGCCGTGGGTCTATGCGTGGGCCGGTGCGCCGTCGCATACGCAGCGCGTGCTGCACGCGTCGCTCGCGAACGAGTTCGGCACGGGCGCAGCCGGACTGCCGGGCAACGACGATCTCGGCGCGATCTCGGGCTGGTACGTGTGGGCTGCGCTCGGTCTTTATCCGGTCGTGCCGGGCGTGAGCGGCGTCGCGCTGTCGAGCCCGCAGTTCGAGAAGATCACGGTGCGCGTCGGGCAGAAGGACGGCAGCTACCGTCTGCTGCACATCGTCGCGCCGGGTGCCGGCTCCAGCGATGCCGCGTCGTTCTATGTGAAGTCGCTGAAGCTGAACGGCGCGCCTTACGCCACCGCGTGGCTGCCGTTCGGGCAGATCGCGAAGGGCGGAAAGCTGGCGTACGCGATGACGTCCGACGCGAGCGCCACGACCTGGGGCACCGACGCATCCGCGATGCCGTCGTTCCCGCAGGCGGCCAGCGCGCCGTAATGGCCAGGGGGATCAACGAGCGGTTCTTGCCGACAGGATCGACGCAGAGAGAGGGAGGGACGAACGGATGAAGCTACGTCATGTGGTGGGTGTCGGGTGCCTTGCCGTGTTGTCGGGGTGCGGGGGCGATCAGGGTTCGACGGATGCGAGCATGCTCGCGCAGCGGTCGAACGTGCAGGGCAACCAGAACGATCAAGGCAACCAGAACGACCAGGGCGATCAGAACGATCAAGGCGAAAACGGCGGCGCGACCAAACGGTCGGTGCTGCACAGCGTCGACCCGATGATCGGCACCGCGAATCTCGACATCAACGCGGACTGGAGCAGCGGCGTGCGGGGCCACGGCCACGTGTACCCGGGCGCGACCGTGCCGTTCGGGATGGTGCAGCTCGGGCCGGACACGACCGGCGGCGCACACACGCTGCCGTGGAACTGGGATCGCACGTCGGGCTACCAGTACGACGATCCGTTTATCACCGGCTTCACGCATACGCACCTGTCGGGCACCGGCATCGGCTCGGGCGGCGAAGTGCGGTTCCTGCCGACGCTCGCGCCGGTCGACACCGCGACGCTGGCGAAGGTCGCCGCCGATTCGTCGATCACGTACAACGCGTCGTTCAGCCACGACGACGAAACCGCGAGCCCCGGCTACTACCGCGTGACGATGGCGCCGGTCGGCAGCGGCAACACGCCGTGGAACGTGCAGGGCGCGAAAATCCTCGCGGAGATGACGGCCACCACGCATGCGGGCGTGCATCGCTACACGTATTTCCCGAGCGCGGCCGCGCAGAAGCGCAGCATGATCGTCAGCATCGACAACCCGATCGGCGGCTCGACCGCGAGCGGCAAGATCCAGGTCATCGATGCGCAGACGATCGCCGGCTGGGAGATCACGAACAACTGGGCGAACAACAAGCCGACGTATTTCGTCGCGCGTTTCTCGAAGCCGTTCGATACGAAGCATGTCGCGTTCAGCGCGGACGGCTTCAAGGCCTACCTGACGTTCGCCGACGGCAACGACAGCGGCGGCGCGGTGACGGTGAAGGTCGGCATCTCGCCGTCGAGCATCGCGGATGCGCAGGCCAATCTCGCCTCGGAAGTCGGCGCGAAGTCGTTCGACCAGGTGCGTGGCGCGGCCGAGCGCGTGTGGAGCGCCGCGCTCGACCGGATCCGGATCAAGGGCGGCAGCGCCGACCAGCGGACGATGTTCTACACGTCGCTGTACCGCACGATGCTCGCGCCGACCGTCTACAACAATGCGGACGGTAGCTACGTCGGCACCGATTCGACCAACGACGGCACGACGTCGCCGCCGACCACGAGCAAGCATGCGAATCCGGGCTTCGACTATTCGTCGACGTTCTCGCTGTGGGACACCTTCCGCGCCGAGTCCCCGTTGATGACGCTGGTGCAGCCCGAACGCGTCGACGGCTGGGTGAAGTCGCTGCTCACGCAGTTCAAACAGAACGGCAAGGGCGAGCTGCCGGTGTGGCCGCTCGCGCAGACGGAAACCTTCACGATGACCGGCCATCCGTCGATCCCGCTGATCGCAGATGCGTACCTGAAGCACCTGACGAGCGCGGGCATCGACGACATCTGGACTGCGCTGACGACCACGCAGAACGCGAGCGCGCACGGCTTCGACCAGTACCGTCAGAGCGGCTACGTGACCGCGGGCGACAACGCATCGGTGTCGACGACGCAGGACTATTCGTTCGACGACTGGGCGACGGCCGCGGTCGGCAAGGCGGCGGGCAAGAGCACGGCCGACTACCGGCCCTACCTGCAACGCAGCCAGAACTACCGGAATGTGTTCAACCCGGTGCCGAACAACGGCTGGAAGTTCGCGCAGCCGA
Source organism: Burkholderia sp. AU38729 (assembly GCF_020419725.1). Classification (NCBI taxonomy): domain Bacteria; kingdom Pseudomonadati; phylum Pseudomonadota; class Betaproteobacteria; order Burkholderiales; family Burkholderiaceae; genus Burkholderia; species Burkholderia sp. AU38729. Next base: position 176,671 of record NZ_JAIZQO010000012.1, read on the forward strand.
AGGATGCGCAGGGCAACTGGGTCGCGGGCTTCGATCCGACGGCGGCGGAAAAGACGGACTTCTCCGAATCGAATTCGTGGGTCGATACGTGGAACATCTTCCACGACTTCCCCGGCCTCGTGGCGCTGCTCGGCGGCAAGAGCCAGTTCATCGCGCAGCTCGACCGCACGTTCGATCCGGCGAACCCGCTGACCTTCCTCGACAACCAGGGCTTTCCGGACCTGACCGGACGCAGCGGCCAGTTCTTCGCGGGGAACGAGCCGGCGAACCACCTGCCGTACCTGTACGACGTCGCGGGCGTGCCGTCGAAGACGCAGGATCGCGTGCGTTCGGTGATGGACGACATGTACTCGCTGACGCTGACGGCCGGCGATCGCGCGCTGTTGAGCGGCGACAGCCTGAAGGCCGCGCTGGCCGATCCGCGCCGCGTGCGCGATGCGGCGATTCCCGGCAACGACGATTGCGGGCAACTGTCCGCGTGGTACGTGCTGTCCGCGCTCGGCATCTATTCGCTGAATCCGGTGGGCGGCGTGTTCTACCTTGGCACGCCGCTGTTCGAGGAGGCGACGATCGACATTCCGGTGGCGTCGGGCGGCGGGGACGGCAAGGGCCTGAAGTTCGGCGCGACGCGGCGCTTCAAGGTGACCGCGCATACGGCCGGCGGCGGCTCGCCGTCGTCGGTCAATCGCTATGTCCAGTCGGTCAGCCTGAACGGCACGCCGCTGCATCGGCCGTACATCACGTACGACGAGATGAAGGCCGGCGGCACGCTCGATTTCGTGATGGGGTCGACGCCGAACGACGCATGGGTCAGCACCTGGAATGGGCAGGATCCGAACAGCGCGCTCGCGCCGTCGCTGGCGCTGGCCGGCAAGTAGCGGCTGCTAGCGGCCCGCTGCGACGCGGGCCGCGTTTCTTCCCCTTCATGTGACGCGACGGTGCGGGCCGCGGCCGCGAGGCAGGAAGCGGCCTGCCCCGGGGATCTGTCCTTGGGCCGCGCGGCGGGGACGCCATGCGCCAACGCGGTGACTGCTTCGGCGGCTCACACGCAAACGGGGCGCGACAGCAGGCGATGGTTTCCGTCCCGGCCGGCAGATCGCTCATGCCGCTCCGGCTCGGCATCGAATGGATCCGGCACCGGACGGCCGGCCGCTTCGGCTTGACCGGTTCAATCCCGATGGCGGTCGCCGTCACGTTCGTGTCATGGGGCGTCGTCGCGCTTATGATGCGGGAACGCCACTGACAGGGTTCCCCGATATGGACGCGCCGCTCCCGCCGATGTCTGCCCCGATTTCCGAAACGGAACCTGAAACCGAAACCGTCGCCGAGCCGCGCGCGTCGCGCGTGCATCGGCCGGTCGCGCTCGTCACCGGATCGACGTCGGGGATCGGTGCGGCGATCGCGCGCCGCCTGGTGGCGGACGGCTACGCGGTGATCCTGCATTCGCGCCGCTCGGCCGACGTGGGACGTGCGATGGCGCGCGAACTCGGCGGAGCTTATGTGCAGGCCGATCTCACGGACGATACCGAGCGTGTGCGGTTGATCCGCGAGGCCGTTGCCGTACACGGGCGGCTCGACGTGCTCGTCAACAATGCGGGCGTCAGCCGCGTGATTCCGCACGACGATCTCGCTGCGGCGACGCCCGACGTGTGGCGCGAGATGCACGAGATCAATGTGATCGCGCCGTTCCGGCTCGTCGCCGAGGCGGAGGCTGCGCTGCGCGAGGCAGCGTCGCACGGGCGGGCCGGGTGCGTGGTGAACGTCAGCTCGCACGCGGGCGTGCGGCCGAAAGGCGCGTCGATTCCGTATGCGGCGGCGAAGGCGGCGCTCAATCACACGACGCGACTGCTCGCGAAAACGCTCGCGCCGGCGATTCGCGTCAATGCGGTCGCGCCGGGGCTCGTCGATACGCCGCTCACGGCCGACTGGACGGATGCGCAGCAGCTCTGGCGCGAGCGCGCGCCGATGCGCCGTGCGGCAACACCGGACGACATCGCGCAGACGGTCGCGATGCTCGTCGCGTCCGACTATGTGACGGGCGAGATCGTGATGCTCGACGGGGGAATGAATCTGACGTGAGGCGAGAGCCGGTGACGCGCCGAAGCGCCGAAGCGCCGAAGCGCCGAAGCGCCGAAGCGCCGAAGCGCCGAAGCGCCGAAGCACCGAAGCACCGAAGCACCGAAGCACCGAAGCACCGAAGGCGGATGCGGCCGCGCACCCGCGCGCAGGTGTCACAGGCGCGACTACCGCGACCGCTTGCTTGCCGAGCGACGCGATCAGCCGAGCCGCGACCGCAGTTGCGCGAGCGCCTGATCGTGCGTGCGCTCGAACTTCAGCGGCGTGACGGCGACATACCCGTCACCCAGCGCGACCGTTTCCGAATCCGCATCGTCGTCGCGCGGCGCGCGCGAGAGCTTCAGCCAGTGATACTCGAAGTCGCGCGGGTCGCGCCCCGACACGATCTCGACGCCCTGCAGCGTGCCGGCGCCCTGGTTCGTCACCTTCAGGCCGCGCACGTCCTGCGCGGGCCGCGGCGGGAAATTCACGTTCAGGCACGCGTCGCTGTCCCAGCCTGCGGCCACGAGCCGACGAATGACGTCCGGCGCGAGCGAGCGTGCCGTGTCCCACGGCACCGCGTTGCGATCGGTGAAGGCCTGGCTCAGCGCGATGGCCGGCACGCCGACCAGCATGCTCGTCATCGCGGCGCCCACCGTGCCGGAAAACACCGTTTCGGTGCCGAGGTTCCCGCCGCGATTCACGCCGGACAGCACGATGTCGGGCCGTGCGTCTTTCATCAGGTGGCTGGTCGCGATCGCGACGCAATCGCCGGGCGTGCCGCGCACCGCGAAACGGCGTTCACCCTTGCGATGCACGCGCAGCGGTTCGTGCAGGCTCAGCGAGTGCGACGTGCCGCTCTGGTCTTCCGCCGGCGCGACGATCCACACTTCGCGCGCCAGTTGCGTGGCGACGTGTTCGAGCACGTCAAGGCCGGGGGCGTCGATGCCGTCGTCGTTGGTGAGCAGGACGCGGTCGAACAGCGGGCGGGTTTCTTGCATCGGGACGATCCTCGCGGAGTTGGGCAATGAGAGGGGAGTGCAGCGTGGCGCAAGCCACAAGGCTAGCATTCCCGCGTGAGGATCGTCGTGTCGCGCGATGGGCGCGGATGTGAAAACGGGCGCATCGCGCGCCCGTTGGTCGGTGGCCGTGCCGCGGCGTGCGCGGCGGGTCGGAACCGTTCAGCCGAGCAGGTGCCGCAGCAGGCCGGCCGACACGACGCCGACGATGACGGTCGGCAGGATCGACAGGCGCGTCGCCGCGATCAGCGTGATGGCCAGCGCGAGCAGGTCGGCCGGGCGCGTCGACACGAAGGCCGGCGCGATCACCGAGATCAGCACGCAGCCGGGCACGTTCTCCATCACCGACGCCATCCGCGGGCTCAGCGTGCGGTTGCGCAGCAGCACGTAGCCGAGGATGCGCGACAGATAGGTGGTCGACGCCATCAGCACGATCGTCGCGACCGTGCTGAAATCCGGGAAATCAGGCATCGCGCGGCTCCCACAGCAGCGCGGCGATCAGCCCCGCGCACGCGCCGGACGCGACGTACCACGCGCCGGGCACGGCCAGGTGCGTGGCCGCCGCGACCACGAGGCTCACGAACCACGGGCGGCTCGCGCGTATCCCTTTCCACATCCCACGCAGCAGCACCAGAAATACGGCTGTGAACGCCATGTCGAAGCCATATTGCTCGACGTTGCCGATCGTCGGGCCGACGGCCGCGCCGAGCGTGGTCATCGAGATCCACGTCAGGTAGAGCCCCATGCAGATGCCCGCGTAATAGGGCACGCTGATGTGCGTGGCCGAGCGCGCCCGGGCGTCGGCGAGCGACATCGCCCAGCTTTCGTCGCACATGAAGAACAGCGCGAAGAACGCGCGGCGGCGCGGCAGGCGGCGGATATACGGCTCGAATGCGGCGCCCATCAGGATGTGGCGCGAATTCACGAGGAACGACATCGCGACGATCAGCGCGATGTGCGGCGGCGACGACCACAGATGGATCGCCGCGAATTCGGAGCCGCCGCCGAAGTTCATGCCGGTCATCATCGGCACTTCGAACAGGCTCAGCCCTTTCTGCGCGGCCTGCGCGCCCAGCACGAGCGCGAACGGCACGAAACCCAGCATGACGGGCAGCGCCGCGCGTAATCCGCGGCCCATCTCGGCGACATAGGCGGGCTTGTCGCGAAGCCCTGACGACGTTGAAACGCTACTGCTCATTACTCCTCCTTCGGGGGAGGAATTGTCTGCTTTTTTGACTCGAATCGGGTTGCGTTGTGGCCAGATTTTTCTCAGAATTTGGCATTGAACGCGTGATTTGAAAATTTTTTGGAATCGGATGCCAATGAAACTTGACGCCATCGACCGCCGGATCCTGAGCGCGCTCCAGCGCGACGGCCGCATGCAGAACGTGGAACTCGCGCACGAGGTCGGGCTGTCGCCGTCGCCGTGCCTGCGGCGCGTGCGCCTCCTCGAGGAAGCCGGCGTGATCGAGAAATACGTGGCCGTGCTGAATCCCGCGAAAGTCGGCAAGGGGCTGACGATCTTCACGCGCGTATGGCTGAAGGGGCAGGACGCGGAATCGGTGAACCGCTTCGCCGAGGCCGTCCAGCAGATGCCGGAAGTCGTCGAATGCCACCTGATGGCGGGCGACTGCGATTTCCTGCTGCGCGTCGTCGCGGCCGACATCGACGATTACCGGCGCTTCCAGATGGAAACCCTCACGCGTATTCCGGGTGTGCTGAGCGTGAAGACCGACATCCCGATGCAGAAGGTCAAGCTCACGTCGGCGCTGCCGACCTAGCGTGACGCACGTGCTCAGCCATGCGACGACGACGGGTCGACGAACGGTCACGGCTCGGTGACAATCGTCCGATAGACTGACGAATCACGCTGCGTCGAACCGGTTGCCCGAGTGGTTTCGCGACGTTCGATGCGCAAGCAACTAACGGTCAATGTCGACGTGATCGGGCAGGCGGCGCTGCGCGCCGGGTCGTGCTGTGATGCGAATGCGTTTCTTCTTGTCGGGCCATTCATGCAGCCAATCAACAATCCGTGGAATTCGCTGGAAATCGTCAAGCTCGTGCTGGGCGTGCTGACGCCGTTGTCGGTCGCGTGTCTCGGCTGGCTCGTCGCGCGCCGGCTGAAGCGGCTCGAACTCGTGCAGTGGACCAACCAGCGATTGATCGAGAAGCGGCTCGCGCTGTACGACGCGGTCGCGCCGCAGCTCAATGCGCTGCTGTGCTTCTACACGTGGATCGGCTACTGGAAGGACATCTCGCCGGACGACGTGATCCGCGCGAAGCGTGACCTCGACCGCACGTTCCACATCTACCGCTACCTGTTCGACGACGACGTGTACGACGCGTATCACACGTATATCCACGCGCTGTTCGACGTGCATACGGGCCCGGGCCGCGATGCGCGGATCCGATCGCTGGTCCAGGCGCCCGACGGCGATCGCAGCGTGCACGGCTCGTATGAATGGAAACCGGCGTGGTTGGACCGTTTCGCGACGGCGAACGTCGTGCCGAAGGACGACGTGCTGCGGTACTACACGCAGTTGATGGAGCGGCTGCGCGTGGCGCTGGGCGCGACACGCTGAACGAAGCGCGGCGGTACGCGCACGGGTATCGAAATCCGCCACCCGGCGGCGCGGATACCCGCCCTTGCGCAAGAAGCGGATGCGGCGCGCGGCGGCGGCTGACATGCTCGCGCCATCCCCACTCGCGCGAGGTCCGTATGGTTGTCGATACCGGCTGCCAGCCGCTCATGATCCGTTCGCCGGAAGCGGGCCGGCGGCGTCTCTTCTCCGTGGGTTCACACGTTCCGCATGATCCGCATGACATGCCGCTGCCGATCGAGCCCGAGATCGGCGACATCGTCTTCATCCGCGTAACCGTGCGGCCGTTTCTCGAAGTGGCGAGCGCGACGCGCTCGTGGACGAATCACGTCGGGATCGTCGTCGGCGAGCGCGGCGGCGAGCCGTTGATTGCGGAGAGTACGTTTCCGCTATCGCGCGTCACGACGATGTCGCGGTTTCTTGCGCGCTCCGATCGCGGCGCGTGGGTGATCGCGCGGCTGAAGCAGCCGCTCGATGCCGCGCAGCGGCGCCGGCTTGTTGACGCGGCGATGCGCCGGATCGGCGTGGTCTACGACACGGGGTTCAATCTTGCGTCGCGCCGGCAGTTTTGCTCGCGGTTCGTGCGCGAAGTCGTGCGCGATGCGACGCGGATCGTGCTCGGCGACGTCGAGACCTTCGACGTGCTGCTGCGCCGGAATCCCGATCATCCGCTCGGCTTCTGGCGGATCTGGTACTTCGGCAGGATTCCGTGGCGCCGCCGCACGGTGACGCCGGCGAGTTTGCTCGATAGCGCGGCGTTGAAGGTCGTGGCGGATACGCGCAAGCACGTCGAGAACGTGTCCGAAGGTGACGATCCGGACAGCGTCTGACTCAAGCGAGCGCGATCACGAACCTTTTGTCACCGGCCGTCGCCCGCTTGAGGGGCGATCGCGTGATCGCGCACGCCGGCTCGCCACGAACGCGAGCCGGTGCTACTCCACGGTGGGCGCGCTCGGCTCCGTGTCTTCCACGATATCGGTCGACGCTACGCCGGCCGCTCGCCGCGCGGCAAGCATTGCGTCGAGCACTGCAAATTCCTCGCGGTTCAGTCGTTCGTATTCAGCGCGCAACTCGGGGTCGGACAATGCGCGTTTGCGCAGATCTTCATACGTTCCCATATCAAACCTCATCAATTCGATTGCACCAGCGCGATTCCCCGGCAGGTTCACGACTACTGCCGCCCCGCCACCGCCAGCCGCGCCGCCAGCCCCACGAACACCGAGCCGAGCAGGTACTGCGGCAGCTTCGACGGGCGGCGGCGCGCGCCGATCCGCTGGCTCAGCCGGCTCGCGGACAGGATGACCGCGCCGTTCACGACGAAGCCGATCAAGTTCAGCACCGTCGCGAGCACGAGAATCTGCACGGCGATCGAACCGTGTCCGGGTCGCACGAACTGCGGAAACAGCGCGAGCACGAACAGCGCCATCTTTGGGTTCAGCAGGTTCGTCGTCAGCCCCTGGCGGAAGATCGCCGCGCTCGAGTGGCGACGCGGCGACGCGACGGGCGACAGCGCGGTCGCATCCGAACGGAACGTCTTCCACGCGAGATACAGCAGATAGGCGGCGCCCGCGAAGCGCACGGCGTCATAGGCGAGCGGCACCGCGACGAAGAGCTGCGACAGCCCGAGCGCGGCCGCCAGTGCGTGGCAGTAGGTGCCGGCCTGGATGCCCGCGAGTGTCGCGAAGCCTGCGCGGCGGCCCTGGCTCACGCTGCGGGACGCGATCAGCAGCATGTCGGGGCCCGGCGTGGCAGTCAGTGCGAGACACGCGCCGGAGAACAGCGCGAGCGTGGGGAGGTCGATCATGGAAGTCCCTTTTGTGGATACCGCGTAAAAGGGAGGTCAGTTTAGGAGGGCGCGCGAGGCCGGTCAATCGAACGAATGGACGATGGTCTGGCCGGCCGTTGAGGCCGATCGTCAACCCCGATGCGCTGCGTGCGGCACGCCGATCGTGCCCGCCGCTGCATCAACGGCATACGCCCATGCAGCGCCTTGCGTGCGCGATCGCCGCACGGTTCAAGGCTTGCGGCAGGCCACCTGATAATCGATCACGGTATTCGCCGACGGCTTGTCCGGCTCGCCGCCGACCGTCGTCACGCCGAGCACGCCGGCTGCATTTCGGTAGCGCAGCGCGCAATAGCCCATGCCGGTCCCGGAACAGGCTTCGGCTTCGATGATGCCTTGCTTCGCGAGCGTCGCCGCGCCGTCCGTCGCATCCGGCTTCTCGCGCGGGCGCAGCGGTTGCCAGCCTTTCGCGATCAGGATCCGGCGCGCGACGTCGAGCGGCTTGCCGTACACGTTGGGCACGACCACGCGGCCTTGGCAGTATGTGCTTTCAGCCGCGACGCCGGTCAAGCGCAGGCTACCGTTCTCTTCATGCAACTCGCCGACGGGCGGCGCCGGGCCATCGCCGCCCCAGATCAGCAGCGCGCCGTTTTCCAGCCGATCGGCCGTGCCGAGCTGCCAGCCCGCCTTGCGCGCCGTGTAGCCGAGCGCGACGAGCGTCGTGCCGTCGAACACGCCGACGTTGCCGTTGCGTGCGAAACAGATCGCGCTCGTGCCGGCATTGAATCCGCTCGCGAACGTGACGACCGTGTAGCGGCCGAGTGGTGCTTCTGACGTCACGATCCAGTCGCGCTTCGCGACTTCACGGCCGGCCGCGGTGGTCGTCTTTGCGCGATATTGCGCGCAGAACGAGTCGAGCGAACCGTTCTCCGGCGAGTGCGGCAGCACACCGAGCGGCACCAGTGACGCGCCCGCGATATCGGAGGTCGTACGCAGCGTGTCGGCCGACGCCGTACCGCCGAGCGCGGCACATGCAATGGCTGTGATCGACACGATCGGCGCAAGACGGCGGGCAAACGGCAACGCAACGAAACGGGACACTTGGGTGGTCTCCGGGGAAAGGGGCACGGGCGCGATGATCGCGGGTTTGCGCCCGCGTGTCATGATCGCGCGCACCGGCCGGCAGCGCACCAGCGTGCCACCGATGACTCAGCCCTTCGCGACGACGTCGATCCGCAGCGCTTCGCCGCCGTCGACGATGGCCAGCAGGCGATCGACGTTCGGATGTGCGCCCGGGCGGTTGCGTGCGTCGGCCGTATGTTCGGCGAACACCGCGAGGCCGTGCTCGGCGGCTTTCGCGTCGAGCGTGCCGAATGCCTGCTTCAGGTAGTGGTACACCGCGAGCGAGCCTTGCTTGCCTGGCTGGTTCTCGATGGTCGCGACCACGTCGCCGTTCGCGCCGACGAGATCGATGCGCGCGACACCGTCGATGGCCGGCAGTTGCGCGAGATTGTCCTTGAATACTTGGGTCGGTTGAATCACTGAAAACACTCCGTCGGTTCGGTCAGGGGCCAATGAGCATGGCCGGCCGTATCTTATCCGATCGGCCTTTGCGCACCGGTCGGCACGTGGGCGCCGGCCGTGCACCACGCCAACGCAGGGCTATCGTCCGGCGGCAAGGATGCGGCTCAGGCATACGCGGTCGTTGCCCCAACGTGCCGGCCATCGCGCTCCACGCCACTACCGCCCCGCGCCGGCCGGCACGCCCGCATCACGCGAGCGCTCGATGTCCGGGCTGCGATATGCGCGCTCGGGAATCTCGGCGAGCCGCGATGCATGCACCTGATGCGGCGTGAGGCCGTAGAACTTCTGGAAGCTCATGATCAGCGGCGACCACTTGTCCGGATCGATGCGGTCCGCATGGCCGTCCATCAGCAGGTCGGGGTGCACGTGCACGCGCTGGATGCGCAACTCGAACACGCGGATGTGGCCACGCACGTCGAGCGTTTCCTCACCGATCCCGTGCGTGGCCGCGACGACCGCTTCCATATGCACCGGGCATTCGAGCGCACGCGGCGGCGCGACGGTTTGCGAGGCCGCCTCGGTGAGCCCGGCCGTGCCGAATTTGTCGGGTTCGTACACGTAGCCCTTCGCGCGCTTGCCGTCCGGCACCGGGCAGGTACCCGTCGTGCGCGCGATCCGGTCGACCGCGTGCGCCTGTGCCGACGACGGCAGGTTCAGTACGCACTCGCCGGTGCGCAGCAGGTTGCGGGTGGTCTGCGAACTGGCGGCGATGCCGATCACGCCGCGCCAGCCGAGCCAGAACGCGGACGAGATCGGCGCGAGATTGGCCGTGCCGTCTTCGTTCAGCGTGCTGACCAGCACGACGGGCGTGCCGAAATAGAGGATGTTCGGTTCGGTGACGCAATGCGGAGCGTTCATGATCGGTGCCTTCGTTGAGGGATCAGTCCGCATGCTGATCCTGTCGCGGCGGCGTGGCGCTCCGAATCTTGTCGTGTCATTCCAGAGGGGCAGGAATGGCATTTGCGCCGGGCAGGACCGCCCGGCATCGCACGCGCTTTTCCGCTACAGTAGGAAATCGCAGGCCGCGCCCGCCGCGTTACACGGGCTCGCGCGGCCCTGTTCCGCCAACGCACACGAGGGCCTGATGGATACCGAGCAACGCTACACCGCCAACGCGCCGACGCGCGCGGAAGTCGACGCACTGGGCGGCCCGACCGTCATCGAATTCGGCGCGAACTGGTGCGGGATTTGCGCAGGCGCGCAACCGGCGATCGTCGCGTCGTTTTCCGCGCACCCCGCCGTGCGGCACCTGAAGATCGAGGATGGCCCGGGCCGCCCGCTTGGCCGCTCGTTCGGCGTGAAATTGTGGCCCACCCTGGTGTTCCTGCGCGATGGTGTCGAAGTCGCGCGCGTCGTGCGCCCCGCCGACGCGAAGCAGATCGAAGCCGACGGCTTCGCCGCGCTGGCTTGAGGTCACGACGATGCAACAGGCGATCACGCATATCGGCATCGACACGCGCGGCAGCGGCCTCGTCGAATTCACGTCGCAGGTGCGCGCGTTCGTCGACCAGCAGGCCATCAGCACCGGCCTGCTCACCGTGTTCTGTCGCCATACCTCGGCATCGCTGCTGATCCAGGAGAATGCCGACGCGTCGGTGCAGCGCGACATCGAGCGCTACTTCGCGACGCTCGCGCCCGAGGACGCCACGCGCTACGAGCACGACACCGAAGGCACCGACGACATGCCGGCGCATCTGCGCACGGCGCTCACGCAGGTGCAATTGTCGATCCCGGTCGAGCAGGGGCGCATGGTGCTCGGCACGTGGCAGGGGATTTACCTGTTCGAGCATCGCCGCGCGGCGCACCGCCGCGACATCGTGCTGCACCTGATCGGCGAGTAAGCGGCAACAAGCGGCAAAAGGCGGCAACGAGCGGCGCATCGCCGGCACACCGGCTCAGGCGAACAGCTTCTCGACGAGCGCGCCGAGTTCGCGCAGGTGGACGGGCTTCGGCAGGAAGGCGTCGAATACCTGCTTGTTTTCGCGCAGCGCAGCCGATTCATATGCGCTGACGCCGAGGATCGCCGGATGCCGGCCGTCGTCGTCGGGTACCGCGACCGTGCGAATGCGCCGCGCGACTTCGAAGCCGCTCACGTCCGGCAGTTCGAGATCGATCACGACGATGTCGTAATGGCCCGTACCGAAGCGCGCGACGCCTTCCTGCCCGGCGCCGCACAGATCGGCATCGATGCCGAGCGCCGACAGCATCGCGCCGAGCGTTTCGCGCGCGTTGTCGTCGTCATCGACCACCAGCGCGCGCCGGTCGCGGTGCACGGATGCGTGCGGCAGCGCGAGCGTGTCGCCGGCCGCGTGGCCGGCGGTGTCGATGCCGGGCACTTCGGCCGGCAGCGTCACGACGAACTCGCTGCCTTCGCCCACGACGCTGCGCACGTCCACATGCCCGCGCAGCGTCGTCACGATTTCGCGCACGACGGCGAGCCCCATGCCGATCCCGTCCACATGCAGCCCGACCGCGTCGTTCGCGCGATAGAACGGCTCGAAGATCTTCGACAGGTGCGGCTTCGCGATGCCGGTGCCCGTGTCGCGCACGGCGATCTTCAATTGCGGGCCGGCCGGCGCGTCGGCGAGCGTGATCGACACGTCGATCGACCCGCCGAGCGTGTACTTGACCGAGTTCTCGATCAGGTTCGACAGCACCTGGCGCAGCAGCTTGCGATCCGAACGGATCGTGAGGTCGTGCGGCTCGACCTGCTGCGCGATCGCGATCCGCTTCGCCGCGATCTTCTCGCGCAATGGATCGAGCACCTCGGCGAGCAGCGACGCCATGCCGACGGTTTCCCGTTCGGCGAGGCGCTTCGTCGAGCGCAGCTTGATGTAGTCGGTCAGATCCTTGACGAGCGCCTCGAGCGACAACGCGGAATTCTGCAGCCGCCGGATCGTCTTCAGGTTCGCCTCCGACTGCGGGCGCGCGAGCAGGATCTCGACCGATCCGCAGATCGCCTGCAGCGGCGTGCGTAACTCGTGGCTGACCATCCCGAGGAATGCGTTCTTCGCCTCGATCATTTCGAACGCGCGGTCGGACGCCTTGCGTTCCGCGTCGAGCGCCGCGTCCTGCCGCTCGAGCAGGTCGTCACGCGTGCGCATCGTATAGAACAGCAGCAGGAACAGTGCGCACAGGATCACGCCGAGCACGATGCCGAGGATCAGGATCGCGCGCTGCTTCTCCTTCAGCTGATGGAACGTGAAGTCGCGCTGCGCCATTTCGATCGCGCGGAAATAGTTCGCGAGGCCGTTGACTTTCGGCCAGTACGCGTTGACCTCGTCGATGACCTGCTGCGCGCTTTTCGGCGAATCGCGCAGCAACGGGACTTCGCGCTTCAGGCGCGTCATGAATTCGCCGAGCGCGTCGATCTCGTTGCGCGCGCGCGGGATGCGCAGCCAGTATTCGGATACTTCCGACGGCCGCTGCAGAAAGCCGAACGACACCGACAGGCTGTCGAGCTGCATCTGCACGTGATTGAAGTCGTCGTCCTGGTGTGTCGCGTAGAGGATCAGCTGCCGGTCGAATCGCGTATAGACGTTGCGGTATTGCGCGGCGGTCCAGAACACGCCTTCGCGCGGCCCTTCGAGCACGCCCTCGTTGACCGAGGTGGCGAGCAGGTCCCACAGCAGGAACGCCCACGCGGCGAACCCCATGATCCACAGCGCGCCGAGGACCAGGATGATTTTTCTATTTTTCCATCGCCGGCGTTTCATTTCACCGTCAGGCCGATGATCTGCCACGCGAACTTGGCTTCGCCGAGCGGCGTCTTCAGTTCATCGGGATACTGGTCGCGCGGGTACATGATCCACAGCGGGCCGTAGTTGTCGTTGCCGAGCACCTTGCCGTTCATCGTCCGCGCGAGAATCACGCCATAGCGATCGGCGTCGGACACCGGAATCGTGAACGTGTACTCGTCGATGCAGCGGAACTCGATCTGCGTGCCGTGCGCGCCGACGGTCTTCAGGATGTCGGACAGGCGCGGGCCGGTGAAGGCCGCCTTCGGCGTCCAGCTCGTCGACGTGACGATCGTGTGCTGCGGCAGCGCCATCAGCGCCTGCTCGGAAAACACGTACGCCGTCTTGCCCTGCTGGTTGTGCTTGTCGATCTTGCCGTCGACGGTGAACGTGAACGACGAAGCAGCCCAGGTCGCGGCGGCCATGCCGAGCAGGCAGGCCGTCAGCAGGCGCTTGGTCCAGATGGTCGAGATTCGCATGGGTTGCCCTCGGTCGTGCGGTGGTGATGTGCCGTGGTGGTCTCAGTTCGCCGCGGCCGTGGCCGGCAGCGTGATCTTCAGTTCGCGCGCCACTTCGGCGAACAGGATCGGCAGGCGCACCGGCTTTTCCTCGCAGCGCGCGTTGTAGTGCGACACGATGTGCGCGATTTCGTCCTCGCTGGCTTCGCCGGTCGAGATCTTGCCGGTCAGCAGGAAGATCGGCGCGCCGCTGTTCTCGCTCGAGCGGATGCCGCGCACGAGTTCGGCGGCGGTCTGGTCGCCGAGCATCCAGTCGAGGATGTAGCCGTCGAAATCCTCGACCTCCAGTGCCTTGCGGAATGCCGCACCGTCGAAGTACGGAATCGCGTTCACGCCTTTTTCGATGAAATATTCACATACCGTTTCGGCGACATCCTGCGAATCGTCCACCACGGCGATGCGTGCCGCATACACGTTCGGCTGGGTCGAGCGCAGCTCGATGACGTCGACCGGATACGTGCGGCCCTCGCGCGCGTGCTGACGCTCGGTGATCAGCCATTCGCCCTGCCACTGCAGCGCGACGAAATCCGTCTCGCTCTGGCTGCTGGCCTTGGTCGAGATCGCGGCGCGGCAGCGAAAGCGCCGCGATTCGATCACGAGTGTCGCGTCGATCATCTCGGCGGCGGCCGGCTGCGTACCCTTGTCGTCGAGCAGGATCGCGGGCGGCACGCCGAAGTGCGTCGCGATGTCCTGCAACTGCGACAGGTTCCACGGAATCAGGCCTTTCATCTTGCGCGTGACGACCGAGAAGCTCAGGCCGAGCACGTTCGCGATCGTCGTGTTGTGACTTCGCGGCGGAATCCCGTTCCGGTTCAGTAGGTCGCGCACCTTGTTGGCGGTGATCAGATCGACGTTGGCCTGCTCGCTGTTGGACATCTCGATGGGGTCTCCAGGGGTTTTTGGCGAGGGTGAGCATATCAAAACTGACGTGTCATGCAAGCTTTGAAAAAGCGAATGACCTTGACATGCCTTTTTTCTTCATTATTATTGCTCACCACGTCACTATTGTTTGTCGCGTCATGTTTGGAGATCGATGCCGGCGACAGCCGGAACAACGAAAAGCGACAGCAATGAAGCAGTGACGGAACGATTCGAAGAGAGAACCTGAGAGAGCCTTGGAGTGCGTGTCGGCGTCGGCGGATTGTATCCGTTGCGCCGCGCGCCGCCGGGTACGAGCTCGCGGGGGTGGATAGCTCGAAGAATTGCGGCGCCAATAAAACCTGAGGAAAGTAACAATGTACCGCCGTTTGATCGCATCGGGGCTGCTGTTGCTATTGGCCGCGTGCGCGCAGGATCCGTCCCTCACCAGCAACACGGTGCGGATCTGCGACGACACCGGCTGTTCCGACCGTCCTAAAGATCAGGTCTCCTATCAAAAGAGGGACGATTCGGAAGACCAGGAAAGCCCGCGCATCGCTGCGCTGAAGCAGACCGCGAAGACCCAGCCGAAGGCCGCCTACGACCTCGGCCTGCGCTATTTCCGCGGTGACGGCGTGCGCCAGGACAGCTACCAGGCACTCAAGTGGATGCGCGAGGCCGCCGAGCGTGGCGACCTGCAGGCGCAAAAGGCGCTCGGCAGTTTCTACCTGTTCGGCCTCGAGGAAATGGGCTCCGATGCGCGCGAAGCGGAGAAGTGGCTGTCGATCGCGGCCGGCCGCGGCGACAAGGAGTCGAAGAAGCTGCTCGATCTGGCGCGCAAGGCCAAGAAGGAAGACGAAGAAGACTGGAAATGGCGCACGGAATGGCGTGATCGCTATTACGGCTACTGGTACTCGGGCTATCCGTACTACGGCGTCTGGCAGCAGACGTACTGGTACTACTGACCGGGGCTGAAGCAACGGGGGCAGCAGCGGGGAGACCACCATCGCGCGCCAGCCGGGGGGCTTATCGAAGTTCGCACGAACACATAAGCCGAACAACGACTCTAAATCGATCGACAACGACATGAAGACCATCCTTTCCCAACGTCTCACTCAAGGTGCGCTGGTGGCAGCGCTTTGCGCGTCCGTGGCAGGCTGCGGCGGCGTGGTGACGCCCGGCGGCCAGAACGCGGGCGTGACCGGTGCCGCCGCGGGTGGCGCGAGCGCCGGCGCCGATTCGCAGCTGCAGCGCTGCACGTCGCCGCTCGGCACGATCGCTGTCGATGATGGCCGCAACGCCGACTGGTGGGGCCCGTTCGGCAGTGCGACCAAGGTGACGAGCATCGACCCGCTGCTGCGCCTGGCGGTGCAGCAGTCGAACTGCTTCGTGATCACGTCGATCGGCAACCAGAAGAGCGACGCGCGCCTGTCGCGCATCACGCAGCTGCAGCGCAACTCGGGCGAGTACCGTGCGGGCTCGAAGCAGCAGAAGGGCCAGCGTGTCGCGGCCGACTACTACATGGAACCGCAGATCGTCATCAACGATTCGCCGATCGGCGGCATCGGCAGCATGATCGGCGGGCTGATCGGCAACAGCGCGGTGGCCGCGGTAGCGGGCCATCTGCAGACGAAGGCGTCGGTCGTCACGCTGACGCTGTTCGACGTGCGCTCGGCGGTGCAGATCGCGGCGTCGGAAGGCAGCTCGACGGCGACGAACTACGGCGCGGCGCTGGGCGGCTTCGGCGGCGGCGTGGGTGGCGGGCTCGCCGGTTTCTCGACGACGCCGGAAGGCAAGGCGACGGTCGTTGCGTTCATCGATGCGTGGAACAAGATGGTCGTCGCGCTGCGCAGCTACAAGGCGCAGGACGTCAAGGGCGGCCTCGGCCGCGGTGGCCAGCTCCAGGTCAACTGACGTTCGCGGGCCGGCGGTGCGCCGCCGGTCGATTCCTGATTCGTGATGCTTGACTGTCCGTGCGCGCCGCGTGATCCGCGCGTGCCGGCTTCGTTCGTCCTTTTTTGCACCGAGGTGATCCCGATGAAAGCCGTTGCCCTGATCGCATTGACCTGTCTGGCGCTGACCGCTTGCGGCGGCGACGATTCCTCGCCCGCGGCGTCCGGTGGATCGGGCTCGAGCAACAACGGCGGCACCGGTGGAACCGGCGGCACGGGTTCGGGCGGGACGGGAAGCGGCGGCAGCGGTGGCAGCGGTGGTTCGGGCGGTTCCGGCGGCTCGGGCGGCGGCACGCTGACGTGGCGCTACGAGGCGCAGCCCGTCGCGGCCGACAAGGCGAGCTTCCTGACGCTGGTCAACAGTGAAGGCGCGAAGGGCTACCGCTATCTGGGCGACTATTACTTCAGCGCGAGCAACGGCGGGACGCAATCGATCTTCGTGAACGACGGCACCGCGCAGACCTACACGTACCAGCTGCAGAACGCCCCGGCCGACATGACGTCGTTCGTCAACACGGCCAATGCGCAAGGGTCGAGCGGCTACCGCTACGAAGGGCCGCTCACGTATGGCGACCTCTATCGCAAGGACGGCGGCTCGTCGGCCACGTACACGTACACGACGACCGGCTTGCCGGCCGACGCGAATGCGTTCCTCACGCAGGCGAACGGCCAGGGCCAGTCGGGCTACTGGTTCCTGGGGCCGATCGCGGTGGCGTCGGTGCAGGCGAACATCTACATGAAGAACAACGCGTCGAGCGCGACCTATACGTACGACGCGCTGGCGCCGGCGTCGACCGTCAGCGACTTCATCGCGCAGGCCAACAGCGAAGGGGCGAAGGGGTATCGCGCGAAGGGCGCGATGGCGTTCGGCGCGGCGATCTCGTGGGTCTACGTGAAGGACCAGACGCAGTCGCCGACCTTCACGTACCAGTCGGCCGCGATCCAGTCGACCGGCGCGAGCTTCGTCCAGCAGTCGAACACGTTCGGCGGGCAGGGCAGCGCGTATCTGAGCGACATGGCGCTCGGCACCACGCCGCCGCTCGCGATGGCGTCGTTCTATTTCACGCCGAAGAACTGCACGGGCTTCCTGTGCACGACACTGAATCCGCTCACGCAGAACTGAGCGAACGACGCGGCTGCGACAGCCGCCGGCCGGGCATTATTTCGAAGCGGGGCGAGAGCCGGAGTTCGGCGCTCCCCCGCTTTTTTGCACCCGGCGCAGATCCGGCAATCACGGACATCGTTCTGACCCTCGCCGACCGGATGGGGGGGCGGATTTCGTTCAAGTTCCAAATCAAAATTCAATCATATTGGACTTGTACTAAATCGTTCATTCCGGACTGATTTTAGGAAAACCGTTTGGCATGATCGTGGCATTCCAATTCCCTGGGCCACTTTCGTCCGCGATACCGGAGCCGGATGCAGGCGCATCCCGGTGCCCCGGCGTCGTCGCATTGCGACATGCCATACAGTCCGCTCCAATCCATTCGCCGCTATCAGAACATCTCGGTGTTCGGCGGCGGGATCGTCGTCACGATCCTGATCCTGATCGCCTGCGCGCTCGGGATGGGTTCGATCGTGTACGGCTATCTCGATGGCGAGCGGCACAATTTCCTGACGGGCATGGTGCAGACGCTCAACGAGATCAAGGTGAGCGAGACGTCGTTCCGCAACGGCGTGACCAATGCACAGCTGATCTGGCGGGAGACGGAGCCGGCGCCCGAGCGCGTGATCGATGCGTTCTACGAAGACGGCGAGCGGGCCGCGATCAAGCCTTATCCGTCCGTCGTGTTCGGCGTGTCGACGCAGCCCGCCGATCGTACCGAGGTGGCCCGCTACCTGTCGCTGTCCGTGCTGCTGGCGCGCATCTGCGCGGCAAGCTCGATCAATCGCGGGCATACCCTTGTCGGCTATCACTACAGCACGCGCACGAGCCTGCTCGGGCTCGTGCCGGATACCGGCGCCGGCGGCGGCGCGCTCGCGACGCCGGAGGGCCGCGCGCGCGTGATGGATGCGCTGCGGATCGATTTCGGCGCCGTCCCGGCGCAGGAGGGCGGCACCCCCGGTCGCCCGCACGTGCGCTGGCTGCCGCCGTTCATCGATCCGATCTCGGGCGCCGCCCGCATCCGGCTCGCCGCGCAGGCACAGGCCGACGGCGAACCGTTCGCGGTACTCGTCACCGAATACGCCCCCGAGCATCTGCTGTCATGGCTGCCCGAGCATCCGGTCGACGGCGTGTTCTTCGTGACGACCGGCGACAATCAACTCGTCGCGGCGAGCCCCGGCGTGGCCGGCGACGAAGCACGCACCGCCCGCCTGCTGGCGCTCGATCCGTCGCGCGATCGCACGAAGTCCGAGCAGGCCGCGTTCCGCGACGGCTTCGTGATCTTCCACGGCACCCTCGATGCGACGGGCTGGACGCTTGCCTATGCGTTGCCGTGGACGGACGTCGTCGCGAACGTCGCGTGGCGTGCGAGCCTGCTGCTCGGCGCGTCGCTGCTCACCATCGCGATCATGTGGACCCTGCTCGTGCGCTTCCATCGGCATGTGTTCGCGTCCGTCTATGCGCGCTCGCAGCGTGTGTTCGACAGCGAGGCGCTGTGCCGCAGCGTGATCGAAACGGCACCGGTCGGCCTCGGCCTGATCTCGCGCGCCGACGGGCATTTCATGCTCGTGAGCCCCGCGCTGGCCGAGATGATCGCGCGGCTCGGCAGCGACTACCGCACGCTGTCCGCGCAGGCCGTCGCGCGCTACGACGCGTTCATTGCAGGCGGCGCGGCCGGCGGCACGCTGCAGACCGATCTCGTGCTGGCCGACGCGAGCGCAGGCGCTGCGCCGCTGCATCTCGAGGTGAGCGCGTGCGGCGCGCGTTACCAGGAGATCGACGTGCTGATCGTCGCGGTCGCCGATGTCACGGCACGCCGGCAACTCGTCCGGCAGCTCGAGGAAGCGGTGCACGCGGCCGATTCGGCGAATGCGGCGAAGTCGTCGTTCCTCGCGGCGATCACGCACGAGATCCGCACGCCGCTCAACGTGATCCTCGGCAATCTCGAACTACTCGACCGTTCCGCGCTGGATGCGTCGCAGCACGGCCGCGTGCAGACGCTGCGCACGGCAGCGTCGGGCCTGCTCACGCTCGTCAGCGACATCCTCGATTTCTCCAAGATCGAAGCCGGTGCGATGACGGTCGAAGCGATCGTGTTCGACGTGATCGGCGTGATCGAGCGCACGCTCGGTGCGTTCGCGCCGGTCGCGAAGGCGAAGGGGCTGTCGCTGTTCTGTGAAATCGACGCGAGCGACACGCAGCGGATGCGCGGCGATCCGACCCGGCTCGGGCAGGTGCTCGGCAACCTGCTGAGCAACGCGATCAAGTTCACCGCCAGCGGGCACGTGCTGGTGCGCGTGTCGGTTGTGTCGGCCGGACGGGGCAGCGCCGAGCTGTCGATCGCGGTCGAAGACACCGGCATCGGCATCGCGGGCGCCGATCGCCATAAGCTGTTCAAGGCGTTCTCGCAGGTCGACGCGTCGATCACGCGCCGCTACGGCGGCACCGGGCTCGGGCTCGCGCTGTGCGATCGCCTCGCGGCCGCGATGGGTGGGCGGATCGACGTGGCGAGCGTGCCGGGCACCGGCAGCCGTTTCACGTTGACGTTGCCGCTCGGCATGGCGGTCGTGCCGCTCGACGCGCATCCCGCGCGCGGCGCGCGCGTGCCGGTGATCGTCGTCGCGCGTACGGAATGGCAGCGCTTTGCGTTGCCGCATCTGCGTGCATGGGGCTTCGACGTCGACGCATACGAGCGCCCGGCGCGGATCCCGGCTGACCGTCGTGCGCGGGCCGCCGCGATCGTCCTGTTCGGCGATTCGGATGCGTGGTCGCGCACGGAGCTCGACAGCCTGGGCGGCGACGGCCCTGTCGTGTTCGCCGCACCGGACGGCCCGCCGCAAGCGTACCGGGCGGGCAGGACGATACGCGTGTCGGGTTATGCGCTGGGCGGCTTGAAGGCTGCGCTTGCGCAGGCGATGGCCGACGCCGGCGGCCTGGCCGCGCAACGGCCGGCGAGCAAGCACGTGGAAACCGTGCGTCCGGGCGCATGGCACGTGGTGCTCGCCGGCATCGATTCCGTCAGCAGCACGCTGTTGCGGGAGCAACTCCACGTGCTCGGCTGCGAGGTGCAGGCGGCCGGTTCGGCTGAAGCGGCGCTCGACCTGCTGGCCACCGGCGCGTGGCACGTGCTGCTGGTGGATGCCCGCCTGCCGGACATGTCGGTCTGCGCGCTGGCGAATGCCGCGCGCGCGCTCGGCGTGGATTGCGACGTGATGGTCGTGACGTCGCATGTCGCGCCCGGTGACGGGCAGCGATATGGCGACGCGGGAATCGGCTGCGTGCTCACCAGGCCGGTGACGCTCGCGCACCTGCGTGGCGCGTTGGCGGGCATTGGCCGACGGCGCGGCGTGCCGAAGGGTGGCGAAAGAATACAGAAACAGGACGTCGCGCACTTCGCGCATGGCGACACGGCGTGAGTGGGGATCATGTGTCACGCCCGAGGGTGCCGGGGTCCGAAGAATGGAAGGCAGCGCGCCGCATCGGCAGGAGCGGCGCAGATCAATCAGGAGAGAAGAGGGGGAGACCGTGCGCTATATGGTGAAAGTCTTCGTAATGCTGCTCGATTTCGCCACGCTTCCCGAGAAGTCCAGAAAGGATTTTCTCGGCAGGATGAACGAATTCATGATCATGTCGCCGCAACAGAAGCGGCGCGCGATCACGGAGTGGAAGCAGGTGCTGGAGGAGCGGGGCGAGTCGGATGAGGGGACGCACAGATAGTCACGGCGGGTAGCACGCCGGTGTGCAATGGCTGTGTGACGGGTGCGCCGCCACGCAGGCGGTCACGACGGCGCTGCGGCAAACCGGGCGCCGCGGTGCCTCGCACCGGGAGCCTGCGGCGTGCGTCATCGTCCGTTTCACCCGCGCCCGTGATGCTTTCCTGCAAGCGTATGCTGATCGTCAACAGCCGGGTGCGTGCGCCCGGTATCCGCATGCGGGTCACGTCACGGGGCGGCGCGGAACACGGCCCGCCTCTGCCGGTCAGCCAATGCTTACGGTCTTGTCAGTGTTTTATCTTAAAATCGAGGCGCGCTAGCATTCTCCGATGTATCGAAGCGACGGTCGACTCGACGGCCCGTCCGCTGGATGGAACGGAGCCGCGGCCCGCATTGGCGGCCGCCGGCGTATGCGCGATCGAAAGCCTCGGGGAGAACAGGGACCATGGATGAATTCTTTGTGCGTGTGATGGTGGCGGACGACCACCCATCATCCGCGATGGGCATGTCGCAGGCGCTCGCGGAGAGCAGCACGATCCGGCTCGTCGGCTCCGTGTCCAATTCGACCGATCTGGTGGCGGCGCTCGACGAGAAACCGAGCGACGTGCTGGTGGTCGACTACGTGATGCCGGGCGGCAAGTTCGGCGACGGCCTCGTGCTGCTGTCGTTCCTGCAGCGCCGCTATCCGGCGCTGAAGCTCGTGACGATCACGATGATCGACAATCCGAGCGTGCTGCACGCGATCCGCAAGCAGGGCGTCGGCTGCATCCTGAGCAAGTCGGATGCGATTTCCCATCTCGTCGGTGCGGTGCATGCAGCGTACGTCGGCGCCAACTACCTGTCGCCGTACATCAAGCAATTGCTGGAGTCGGCGGGCACGCTGGATACGGCACGCCCGCTCACGACACGTGAGATCGAGGTGGTCCGGCTGTTCGGCGCCGGCTATACGGTCGGCGAAATCGCCACACAGCTCCATCGCAGCAAGCAGACGATCAGCTCGCAGAAAACGAGTGCGATGAAGAAGCTCGGCGTCGTGCGCGACGCCGACCTGATCCGCTATGCGAGCGACGGCAACCTGCCCGACACACCCGTGTCGGACGTACCGGCGCCCGATGCGCCTGCCGCAAGCGAATAGCCGGCAAGCCGAATGCGGCCCTGCCGGATGCATCGACCATTGCGTCGCACGGCGACGGGCGATCCGGCCGAGCGGCGCGCCGGATGCATGCGTACGGCGCGTGACCACCCTGTCCGGCGCCACCGATAACGATCCATGCCCGCAAAACTGAAACGACTTCTCGCGCACGCGGCGGCGGTGGGCCGCAAGCCGTTCGATCCGGGTCGCGTCCGGCGGCAGCAGCAGGTGTTGCTGTACGGCGGCGGCGGTGCGGTCACCGCATTCATCCTGGTCTGCGCGGCGCTGGTCATCCGGCTCGAGGTGCAGGACAGCCTGGGGCAGGCGCGGTCGACGTTTCTGCTGCGCGAGGCCGAGTTCTACGCGAACCAGAAGGCGGTGGACGGGATGCTGGCGACCTTCGGGCCCAGGGCGGAACAACTCTGGAGCCAGGGGGCACAACCGCCGCCCGATGCACTCCAGGCCTTCTCGGCGGCACACGGCAGGTTGACCGCCGGCGATCTCGGCCGTGGGGACCGCCTGTTCGCGATCGCGGAAGTCACGGCGGCTCGGCCGGCCGAGTCGTATGCGGGATATCTCGGGGCGATGCTTCCGCAATTCGACAGCGGCTCGGGCCGTTCGTTACTTCCGCCGCGCCCGGCAAACGCCGAGCCGCTCGGCGGCTACCTGATCGGGCTCGACGGGACGTTTCTCGGCGTGCTGGGTGTGGGGCTCGTTGCGCACGCACGGTCGTTGCCGCTCGATACCGACCTGCACGCGTTGACCGCCCGCCTGATGCCGACCGGCGCGACGAAGCAGAAGCTCGGGCTGGATGTCGGCAAGTACATGATCGACCGTCGCTACGATCCGATCGTCGGTCGCGCCGTCGTGCGGTTCGGGCGCCGGCTCGACGATGCGTCCGGCCGCCCGTTCGGCTGGCTCGTCTTCAACGGCCAGTTTCGTCTCGACGACGTCATGACGCCGCAATCCGACGACGAGGATGTCGCGGTCGTGGACGCGCGCGGTGCGGTGGTGTTCGGGCGACAGCGCGACCCGGCGATGATCGAGCGCGTCCTGAACGACGCGCGTGTATCGGCCGTGCGGCATGTCGCCGTGCGCCGGATCGGCACGCGGTTCGTGATCAGCGACCGGTCGCCTGATTCCAGCCTCACCGTGTTGACGACGTTCTCGTGGCGAAGCGTGGCAAGGGCGACTGCCGTTGGCGTGAGCGTGACGCTGGCCGCCGCGCTGCTTGCCATTGCGATGCTGTGGATCGCGATCGTCACATTCGACCGCCGTGCGCTTCGCCCCGCGAACCGCCGCGCGATCCGCCTGATCGAAAGCGAGGCGTTCAACCGCACGTTGATCCGCACGGCACCGGCCGGCTTGCTGCTGCTGTCGGCGGCCGACGGCGACACGGTGGTGCGCAACGACGCCGCGCTTGCGTACGACAACGACGCATCGGGGCCGCCGCTCGGCAAACGCATCTGGCACGCGTATCGCGAACGGCAGGCGGCAGGCGAGGGTGAGCGGCGTTTCGTGATGCAGCAGGAGCTGGCTGTCGAGCGCCCCGGTCAGGACACGACTTACCTCGCGGCACATATCGTCCGTACCAAGTTCCGGGGCGTCGACGTGCTGCTGTGCACGCTGACCGACGTGACGGCCCGCAAGCTGACCGAAGACAAGCTGCGCGAGGCGCGCGTGGCTGCAGACGACGCCAACAAGGCGAAATCGACGTTCCTCGCGACGATGAGCCACGAGATCCGCACGCCGCTCAATGCGATCGTCGGCAACCTGGAGCTGATGGGGCGGGCCGAATTGCCGGCGGTCGAGCAGCGCCGCCTGAAGACGATCGTTTCGTCGTCGGATGCGCTGCTGCGCATCATCAACGACGTGCTCGACCTGTCGAAAGCGGAATCGAACCAGATGGCGCTGGAGCACATCGCGTTCGACCTGCGGCGTGTGCTGCAAGACGTTGCGGCGATTTTTCGGCCGCTTGCCGAGGCGAAGGGGCTGGCGCTCGAATGCCATGTCGCGGCGGAACTGGCCAATGGCTACGTCGGCGATCCGACGCGGTTGCGTCAGCTCGTGTCGAATCTCGTCGGCAACGCGATCAAGTTCACGGAGCATGGTGGCATTACGATCGACGCGCGGCTGGCGCGTGGCGGCGCGAGTGCCGGTTGCGTCGAGATTGCCGTGCGCGACACGGGCGTAGGCATTCCCGAGGACGCGTTGCCGACGCTGTTCGACGTGTACATGCAGGCCGATGCGTCGATCTATCGCCGCTTCGGCGGCACCGGGCTCGGCTTGCCGCTGTGTCGCCGCATCGCGCGGTTGATGCACGGCGAACTGACGGTCGAGAGCCGCGCAGGCGAGGGCTCGACGTTCGTGGCGACGTTGCCGCTCCCCGACGCGCCGGCTGGCTGGCAGGGCTCCGAACCCGAACCGGATGCAGTGCACGTTGCGCAAACGCAGCAGCAACGCGACGACGTGCCGCCGCTACGCGTGCTGGTCGCCGAGGATCACCCGGCCAGCCGCGCGCTGCTGCGCGATCAGCTCGATGCGCTCGGCCACGACGCGATGATCGTCGAGAACGGGATGGAAGCGATGCGTGCGTATTTCGCGCACACGTTCGACGTCGTGCTGACCGACCTGAGCATGCCGCAGCTCGACGGTTTCGCATTGGCGAATTTCCTGCGCGAACAGGGTGCAAAGGTGCCGGTGATCGCGATGACCGCGCATGCGACCGATGAAGATCGTCGCCGCTGTGCGCAGGTGGGCGTGGCGGAAGTGGTGCTCAAGCCATTGTCGATCGATGTGCTCGACGCGGTGTTGCTGCGGCATGGCCACAAGCACGCGGCACGCGATAGTGCCGACAGCGGTTCGACGGGCGCGCCTGCACGGCATGCGGCGCCGGTCGTGACCGATGAAATCCGCCGAACGTTGCGTGAGGCGACCTTGCGCTCGCTCGACGTGCTCGATGCCGCATTGTCCGTTGGCGATACCGCGTCGATCCGAGTCGAACTGCATTCGATGCGGGGCGGTTTCGCGCTCGCCGGCGACAACGCCGCGCGCGACGCCTGTGCGGAGATGGAGGCGATTGCGGTGCGTGACGACGGGCTGACGGCATTCGGCGCGAACTGGCCGGACTTCCGTAACAGGATCGATGAAGCGCTGGATCGTCTGGCGGAATTCGGGCGCTGACTTGGAATGAGGGGGCGTGAAGCGCGGGCCCCAGGGTGACGTTATCACGCGGCCGGCACCCGGAAACGACAACGCCCGCCAAAAGGCGGGCGTTGTCTGCACATGAAGGCGCTGACTCAGATCGCGCCAGTGCGGCACACGCTGGTGATCTGCCGGTACGACGTCGATTTGCGCTCGCTCGCCTTGACCGGGAGGTCGTAAACGATCTTGCAGACCGAACGGCCATCGTTGCCCCATTTGACGACGAGTTCGCCGTTGTCCTTCAGGCCGCGTACGAACAGCTTGCTGCCCTGGCCGACGAGGCCGAGTTCCTTGCCGGCTTCGTCCGTGACCGCAGCACCGAACGGAATCGGCGTGCCGTCCGACTTGCGCGCCAGAATCACGGCGGAGCGGCCGGTATCGGTCTCGAACTTGAGGAACGGCACGGCGCCCGCGCGCGGTGCGACCTGCTGGCTCGTTTCCTTCAGCTCGACGTCCATCGACATGCCCTTCGGGTCGAGCTCGACCGTATTCAGGTTGTACGGTGTCAGGTACGGCACGATCGCATAGCCGCGGCCGTCGACACGTACGCCCGACGCATTCGCGACGCGCGCGCCCTCGGCCCCCTTCGCTTCGACGATGCCGAAGGTTTCCGACAGCGGCTGCGACAGCGTGACGCCGCCCGGGTGGGCAACCGCCGCGCCGCGAATGTTGATCGAGCCTTGCTGGTAGTTCGAGCTGCCGCCTGCGCTGAGGTTGAGCTCGGCAAAGCGGGCGCGATACGTGAGGTTGCCGCTACCTTCGGTGCTCGACCCGCCATTGCCGCTCGTGTGGTTCGCGGCGAGCCCGTACGACAGGTCGTTGTCGGTGCCGAGCGAACCGTTGAGCATCGACTGAACTTGCGTGCGGCCCTGCGTGTCGTGCGACACGTTGCTCGAGAGCGTCGACGGCCTTGCCTTGCCGAACGGAATCGTCGCGCTCACGTAGTACAGCGTGCTTTTCTCGCCATTGAAGCTGCGCTGACGCGAGGCCGACACGCTGTACGAGATGTTGCGGAACGAGTTGTTGTAGCCGGCCGAATAGTTGACGTCGGCGCCGGGGCGATTCCAGTAGTTGGCGGCCGACGCGGTCAGGCTGAGCTGCCCTGCCTTTTTGCCGAGCTGTTGGCTGAGCATCAGCGACGCGCGGTTGCGCTGCCGCCAGACCGTATCGACGGGATACCCGATTCGCACCGCGTCGCGCGTGCTCATCGCGTCGTTCAGATTGAAGTAGCCGCTCGTCGAATAGCGGTAGGCCGCGATCGAGACGTTGGTGCCCGTCGGTTCGATCGATTTCGCGTAGCTGACTCGCAAGCTCGACCCGTTGAAGCGCTTGACACCCGGGATCGACGTGGACGCTTGCGTGAAGTCGAGGCCCACCGCACCGATCGGCGTGTTGAAGGCCGCACCGAGCATCGCGGATGCGTACCCGGCCGCAACCGTGACACCGCCATAGCCCGTCAGCATGTTGGTCAGGCCGCGCTGGTAGGTGGCCTGCGCGAACAGCGGGTTGCTCGAGTTCTGCTGGTTGCGCAACGCGCCCGCGACGAAGCTGTAGCGATGGATGCCCGGCCGCAGCGACAGCGGAACGGCCGCGTAAGGCACCGAGAACGTATGCACGGTGCCGTCCGCTTCGGTGACGGACACCTGGAGATCGCCGCCGTAACCGGTCGGATAGAGATCGCGGATCTCGAACGCACCGGGCGAGACGGTCGTCTCGTAGAGCGTCATGCCGTTCTGGCTGATCGTGACCTTCGCGTTGGAGTTCGCGACGCCGCGCACGACCGGCGCATAGCCGCGCAGCGAATCCGGCAGCATCCGGTCGTCGCTGGACAGCCGCACACCGCGGAACTGCGACGAGTCGAACAGTTCGCCGGAGGTGTACGTCTCGCCAAGCACCAGTTGCGACGACAGGCTCGGCAGATCGCGCTGCACGTAGGTCGAGAGGTTCTGGTACTGGCTGCCGCCGCGTTGCGACCACGTAGCCGAACCCTGATGACGGAAATGCCAGTTGCCGACGTTGAAGCCAGCGTTCAGGCCCAGGTACGCCTGCGTGTCGGCGCGGCTGTCGCGGACTTTCGAACTGTAGACGTTCAGGTTGTAGTCGACCATGCCGGCGGGCACGCCGGCATCCCATTGATCGGGACTCACGTAGCCGCGCGCCTGGTTCACGAGCGATGCCTGCGGAATGCTGAGCGTCAGGCGTTGCTCGCTGAAGTCGAACGACACGCTGGCTTCGGGAATCACCTGCCCGATCCGGCGGCATTCGCCCTTGACGGCGATTGCGGCGACCGTCTCCGCCGGCAGCTTCGTGAAATCGACACCGATCCGGCGCAGCAGCTTCTCGTCGAAGCAGGGCTGCGCGTCGGGTGTGCCCGGCGCGCTGTTGAACGCGATGCTGTAGCGGCCGTTCCAGCTTTGGCCGACGATGAGGTCGACCGTGTAGGTGCCCGGTTGCACGACGTTGCCGCGCGAGAAGCGCGAGATGTCGACGGCCTGGCCGCTACCGTTGTTCAGGAAGCCGGGGTCGAAAGTGGCCTGCGCGAAATCCGTTTGCGCGAGCTGGATGCGCTCGATGGGGGCCGCAGGCGGTTCGAGCGCATCCGCGCGGCCCTCGGCCGACCACGCCGCGAGACTCGACAGCACCAGCGCGTAGACAGGTTTGAGCCGAGGCAGGCTGGATACCTCGGCGCTCGAACGTTCAATCGGCGAAATCATTCCCCGGCACTCCAGTTGAGGGTCATGTGTGCGTATCCGCTGAGGCACGCTTGTGCGACGCAAACGTTCGCGATGTCGAACGCACGCGTCATGAGCGAAGAAGAAAGTGGGTCAATCGGCGATCGGGTTGATCGCTCCTGTCGAGCGGGGCACGATGTGCCCGCTTCGCCGGTGATCAGGGGCGCGGAGTCAACCGGTGTTACGGCTGAGCCGACAGCGGCTGTTCGTTGTTGGTCGACGAGCCCCAGTCGTTGATGCTGTTGAATTGCACTTTCGCGCCGGCAGCCGGCATCGCGTTAAGCTTGGCAACCGGAAATTCCTGGGTGGCGCCGGGCACGACGTAGCCTGCACCGGCGTCATATTTCTGCCCGCCCGTGTGCAGCAGGATGCTGCCGATATTGACGACGTACGGCGTGGGATTCGTGGCCTTCAGGACGTAGGCGCCCTGTTTGCCGGGGGCGATCTGCCAGCGGACCTGGGCAGGTGCGTCTTTCGCGTCGCCCTTCAGCCCTTCCGGACGAAACATGACCTTGATGCGCGTGCGCAATGCGATCTGCAACTGGTTGCGATCGGTGCTGTCATCGGCTTTCGGCGGAATTTCGAGCACGTTGAGCCAGAACAGCGATTCCTTGTCGGCAGGCAGCGGCTCGTTCGTATAGACCATCCGCAACGTTTGGCCCTTGTTCGGTTCCATCCGGAACATCGAGGGCGTGAGCGTGAACGGCACGTTGATGTTTTCCGGAGATGCATTCTGATCGCCGGTGTCGATCCAGGTCTGGACGAGCGCGGGCGCTTTTCCGTCGTTCGACAGCTTGATCGTCACTTCACGTTCGTTGCCCGGGAAGATGACGCGGGTGCCAGAGATCACCACGCTCGCATAGGCTTGCGAGGCGATCAGCGTAGAGATCAGCGCAATGGATTGGAGCGATTGGATGAGTTTCATGGCGGCCTTTTTTCGTTTTAGGGAGGGGCGAACGAAGAACGAGACCCGCCGGGCGGCGGGCCTCGTCAAGCGCTTACTCGTAGACCACCGAGTACTGGACCTTCGAGTTCGCCGAACCGCCCGTTGCGGCGCCGGTCGCCAGGTATTCCGCGAAGAAGTTCATCTGCGCGGAGCCGTCTGCGCCGATCGTCACGACCTGCGAGTTCTGGTCGTTCGCGTTCGCGCCGACCTTGATCGGTGCTTGCTGGTCGTTGAGGACCTGCAGCACGACGTTGCTGGCTTCCGGTGCTTCCGCCGTGCCCTTGTCGAGCGACAGCTTGCCGTCGGCGGTGACGTTCGTTGCGGTTTCGAATGCGACACGGACCTTCGTCGGGTTACCCTTGCTCGTTTCGGTATCCACGGCACAGCCGCTCAGCTTGAAGCCGAACGCGGTGCGGCCCGCGACGGCCCCCGCTGCATTCAGCGAGCCCGTGCTGACCGTCGGCATCGCCACCGACTTGTTCGACGTTTGGCCGGCGTCGGTGCCGTCGATCTTGCAGGTTGCGGCAGTGATGTTGCCGGTGAACGTGATCGTGCCGTCCGATGCATGGGCGGCCGATACCAGGCCGAGGCCCGCCACAGCCAGAAGCGTCGAAAGGACTTTAGTGCGCGTTGCGATTTTCATGTTCTCGATCTCAAACGATAGATTGACAGGGTGAAAAGTAGAGGCGGCGCCCGCCGGTTTTGCAGGAGAGCAGTGCTTTACATTTCGGTGTCAATTATCGAAATTCAGGGGATTCGAGAAAATTGGACGAGATCGAATGAGGTCCAATAACTACTAGTACACGTACGAATTAATGAAAATTAGTGAGGTACACGCCTGTCTTTTTCAGACTGTTAGCCAGATTTGACGATTCGCGCGCGGTCGGGCAGATCTTGCTTTCGCGACGCGGACTCGATCGGGTGGGCGTAGTCGTGATACGTCACCCTCCGGTATTGGGATATCGATATGTATTGCGAAATAAATGAATGTAAATTTGACCGGATGGATTGCCGGGGCGACGCGTCGTGTATGCGATGCGTCGTGTATGCGATGCGTCGATGCGCGGTGAGTCGGAAGGGGAGGCGGAGAGAGGTGGCGTCGTGTCGGGGCCACCGTTTCACCATGCCGGAACGCGGATCGATGCTGCTCGATTGTCGGCCGACGAATGCAGCCGAGCGTATGAAACGGGCGCCAAGGGCGCGCCGTTTGTCTTTACTTACTGATAGCTCATCGTGAACGACGCACGCGCCTTCACGGTGCCGCCGATCATCATGCCGGTACGCACGTAGCGCGCGCTCAGCGGAATCTCGAGCACGCCGTTCTTGGTCGCGCCGGTGGAGAACTGGTTGGTGTTGCCGGTCTCGCTGCTGTCCGGGCCGTACGAGACGACCTTCGAGCCGTTCAGGACCTGCACGCCGACACCCTTCGCGCTCGATTCGGGCGACAGTGTCAGCGTGCTTCCGATGTTCGCATTGTCGTTCACGTCGGTCAGCGTCATGAACGTTCTCGTGATGCTGCCGACTTCACCGCCGCTGCAATCCAGCACGATCTTGAAGGGCTTGGCCTCCGACGTATCGCCGACGTTAGGCATGACGCGGTTGGCCGCGATGTCGCCGAGCGGCACGCTGAGCGACGTTTGCCGGACCTTGCATGTCGGCACCACCGGCTTGATCACGATGTCGCCTTCCATGACGTAGGACGCGTACTTGACGCTGTCAAGCCAGGAGCCGGTGATCTCACCCGAAATCGTTCCACCGGCGGTGATCGGTCCCGTTTTGACGAACTCGATGACGAAAGGAAAGTTTCCTGAGGTTAGGGTTGTTTGACTTGTAAAAATCGTATAGGGCCACCAATCCGTACTGTCGTTGTCAATGCGTATGCGGATACCAATGCCGGCGATCGAGGTCGGCCATGTGTTGTATGCACCGGTGACCTTGTCGGCCGCGTGTTTGATGGCCCTGAAGTAATTGTCGCATTTGATTTCAGTAGGTTTACCGCTGGCTGGCTTTGCAACGGCTTTCTGGCTGTGAAGCACGGTTCCGACGGGCACTGATGGACTGAACGATGGCGTAGAAAAGGACGCGATCTTCCGGGTTAAGGGGAGCGTCTCACCGGTCAGCGCTTTGCATTCGAGGGCTGACGCGTCGCCAGGTGCCAGCGCACTCAGCAACACGGCCAAGCCTAATCCCGCGCTGGTCGCGACGGATCTCTTTCGGTTCTGGTTCATGGGATCGTAACCTCGTTCATTTGGTGTGTTGAGCGGTTGCGCGTCACGGATGGTGGTGTCGAGCCGCTCCGTGGGTCGCTGCGTTCGCCCGCGTGCCGAGTGGGAACCGGCTCCCTTAATCGCTTTGCCTGTCATTGATAGCTCAAAGCGCGCACGAGTGGATTTACCGTCGCGAAGCGGATCGGGGTGGACGAGATGGAAACTGCCATCCTCTGCGTCGATGCCGGGATTGAGGAGCCGGTTGTTTGCAGAAGTGATGATATTGGGGCGGTGAGACGGTGTATTTAGTACACGTACTAACTCACATATTTATCCGCCGTTACTTGTCTTATTTTTGTTGATCGATCGGCGTCTTCTTCAAGATGCCAATCATTTTTACCGGCACGCGATTACCGCTTGGCGTTTCCTGGTTGACAGCGACAAGTGCGTCGCAATTCGGGCCATAGCGGTTCGTGAATGCGATGCGGCTCTCCGTCGCCGAGCGGTCGATGCGGCCGATGTTGACGCCAATCAAACCGTCGGCGCAGCGACGGAACAAGTACGAGTGACTTGTTCCCATCATTCATTCGCATCAGGTTTTCGCGTCAATCGCAATTGAGCTCAAGACGCCGACGCACGGCGCTTCCACGACAACCCGTTCTTCATGGCAGCAAGCATCGGCCGCTCGATCCACGCGTGACAGGCATAGCCGCATGCACAGACGGCGGCCAGCGTCGCGAGCACGGCCGCCGTGCCCGACCCCGTGCCGGTATCGAGACGCGCGTCGACGATCTTGTTCGCAGCGCCGATCACGTACGGATGCAGCAGATAGATCGAATAGCTCGCATCGCCGAGCCGGGCGAGCGTCGGGCTCCTGATTGTCCAGCCCCTCAGATCGAGCGCGACCGCGGCGACGATCAGTACGCAGGCCGGCACGCCCCACCAGAAAACACGTTCAAAACCGGCCAGCGTCCCGGACAGGTCGGCGGCGAGCGGTATCGCAGCAAGCGCGGCTGCGGCAGCCGCGAGCCAGGCGAAGCCTGGAAGGCGCCCGGCGATGCCGGTTTCCAGCACGCGGCAGGCGAGCACACCGAGCCCGAGTTCGAGCACGAACGGCTGGCCGAGATGAGCGACGACTTCGCCCGCCGGGCCGCCGGCGGCCACGTACGCGCAGAACAGCGCAAGCGCGAACGCCGCGAACGTCGTTGCATGACGCGCGCGAACGAACCACATCGATCCGGCGATGACGAGGTAGAACAGCATCTCGTATTCGAGCGTCCAGCCATTGAGGTTCAGCGGCCCCCAATGGCCGTTCTCCTTCACGTACGGCACGAACAGCAGCGACTTGACGAGATAGTCGACGCTGGCCGTCGTCGAATTCAGCCATTGCGGCTTCACGACCGCGATCGCGAACACGCCGAGCGTGGTCAGCCAGTAGAGCGGCACGATCCGGATCAGGCGCTTGCGCAGGAAGTCGCGCCCCTCGCGCGGCGCAACGACGGACATGATGAAGCCGCTGATGACAAAGAAGATATCGACGCCGGCCTGCCCGAACGGAAGCACGCCCATGTGATACCCGACGACGGCGAGCGCTGCAAACGCGCGCGCGCATTGGAGGTTCCGGAAGATGCCGGAATGGAGGGGGAAGGTCTGCATGTCGGGTTCAGCGGGGGGTGTCCATGTGCGGCAGGCGGGCGAGAGTTGGCGCGGCAGGTGCGTTCGGTTGTCGTATGCCGTTCGCCGCTGCGGCGCGCTCCGGCCGGCGTCGACCGGCACGCGAATCGAATCCCGCGAACTGAAGCGCGCACAGCAACGCGACGCTCGACAGGTGGCGCGTATAGCTGCCGAGATCCGGTTCGAACAGCATCGATACGGCAACG
Source organism: Burkholderia sp. AU38729 (assembly GCF_020419725.1). NCBI lineage: Bacteria > Pseudomonadati > Pseudomonadota > Betaproteobacteria > Burkholderiales > Burkholderiaceae > Burkholderia > Burkholderia sp. AU38729. The sequence continues at coordinate 209,696 of NZ_JAIZQO010000012.1, forward strand.
TGACCGATGACGACGCAGGCAAGCAGGTCGCGAGCCGGATGCGTGCGATGCCGCGCACGACGCCACACGGCGGCCAGCGCGATCCACACGAACAGCTGCATCGCGAGTTCCTTTGCGCCCACATCGAACAGCAGCGGCAGGTTCAACCGCAGCGCCGCATACGCATAGTTCGCGCAAAACGCGATGAACGAATCGGGCACGACCGGGTTGTAGAAGCTCGTGCGCGCGCCGAATGGCGAACCGTAGGCGAGATAGTCGGCTGCCATGTCGCGAGGATGCTGGAGCAGGTAGTACACGTCCGGCGGCAGCAGGAACAGCGTGATCGCGGCCGCGCCGATCAGCAACGTCTTGCCGCGCCATGACACGTGCCGGAGCAGGAACGCGGCCAGCGCGATCGCGAGAATCAGTGCGAAGTAGCTGCGCACGACGGCCGCATAGCCGGCGTAGAGCGCAACGACGGCCACGAAGGTCCACGCGCTCGAGCGGCGCCGCACGGTGCCGGCCAGCACGAGCGCGATCAGCACGACGAGCGTGTCCTTGCTCGCGACGAACAGATTGAAGAACACGCACGGCGCCAGCAGCACGACGGTCGCGGCCAGCGACCCGAGGCGGCGGCCTTCGCCGACGATCCGCCAGATGAACGCCGTACCGATCGCGGCAACGAACAGCGACGTGCCCGTGGGGCCGAGCAGTGCATAGAACTTCGCGACCGCATCGAACGACGTGCCCTCGTAAGTGCTCCCGCCGCCAATCTGGCTCTGGATCTTCTCCGCGTCGCGGAACACGAACTCGGGCAGGAACGTGCCGGCCTTCGCGTAGACGATCCAGTAGACGAACACGATCATCGCGCCGACCGCGCGCGTCACGCCGCGGCTCAGTGCCGGGCCACCGGCAATCAGGTTACGCAGCATGCGGGGCAGCCTCCATGCTTGCGTCCATGCGCGACCGGCCGGTGCGCGCGACGATCAGTGCCAGCGTGACGACGATGCCGGCGCTTGCCGCCAGGTGCGCGATGGCCGCGCCCATCGCGCCAGCGTGAACGATCAGGCCCCACGCCAGCGGCAGGTACGACAGCGCGAGCGCGATCATCGACACCATCACGGCGCAGCCGGTGCGCAGTGCGATCGCGGCCGTCCACAGCACGTCCGCTGCGCCGCGCAGCACGAACGACGCGAGCAGTGTCGCGAACAGGGCGAACTCGCCGGTGGCCGCCGGCTCGTGCGCGAGCGCGAGCAGGTCGCGATGCAGCACAAGGACCGCGGCCGCCGCGATCGAGGTGACGGCCACGCTGGCCACGGTCGCGCGCACGGCGAGCCGGGAGAATGTATGCGGCGCGTCGGCCAGCACGCGCACGAAGCGCGGGCCGGCCGTCACGACGACGGTCGAGAAAGCGAGTGCCTGGATCGCGTTGGCGATCGACCACGCGAACACGTACCGGCCGAGTGCATCGGCGCCCAGCTGGCCGCCGCCGATGAACCGCTCCGCGTATTGCAGCGACGCGAGGACGATGCCGGCCACGTAGAACGGCAACCCGTGCCACCAGACCGACAGCACACCGCGCTCGCGCGCGGCCGATGCGCGAGCCGCCTGCGGGCTGCCGTGCGCGTGGCGTGCAACCGCGCGGATACGCCAGCAGGAAAGCGCGACGACGCACGTATTGGCCGCGAACCACAGGGCCAGGACGGCCTCGATCGAATGCAGCGCACCGACGAGCAGCCCCGCGCACGCGAGGCCGGCCCATGCACCCGTGCGGACGAACAGCAGCAGCGAGCCGGCGCGCGGTCGATGCAGCGAGAACAGCCAGCCGTTCGCCTCGAATGCCGCATGCTCGGACAGCGCAACGAGCAGCACGCACCACGCGAGCCGCGTCGACAGGCCGAAGCGGGCGAGCAGGCCGGCGTCGCCGTTGCTCGTCGCAATGGCGAGCGTCGCAATGAGCAGCAGGTAGAGCCCGCCGTACGCGAGGCAAAGGGTGTGCATTGCGCCGAACGCTGGCGACGGATCAGCTTCGCTGAGCCGCCGGTTGAGTTCGGGGCTGAAGCCGAGGCCGAGCAGTTTCGATGCGATCACGGTTGCGGCGACCGCGAGCCCGTATGCGGCGACCGCGTCGAAGCCGAGCGTGCGCGCGACGATGATCGCGAGCGCGAATTTCAGGGCGAGCGCCAGGCCGCGCAGGAGCAGGCGCGTCAGCATGGCGTGACCTCGTCGACGGCTGCTGTCGCTTTTACGTCGGCTCCGGCATTCGTTTCGACGTCGGAGCCGGAATCGGCACGACGGGCGGCGCGCAGCGTGTCGATCACGCGTGCGCGTGCGGCACGGATGCGCGTAAAGCCGCCCTGCGCGGCGTTCCAGAACGCCTGGGTAGCGCCGGGGGCGAGGATCGTCCGGCAGACCTGCGCCGGATCGAAATCCGCACCGTTGACGACCCAGTCGCCGAGCTTCATGTCCGCATACGCGCCGAAGCCCTTGCGCTCGTAGCTGACGTGGAACGCGGGTACGCCATGCAGGATCGATTCGAGCGCGCCGTGCAGGCGGACCGACACCGTGATGTCCGGCCGGTCGGTTTCGAGGAGCGTCTTGAGCGGCGTCAGCGGTTCCCGAATGCCGAGACTGCGGTAGTACGCGGGATCGTCGTTGCCACGCCCGGTGCTTTGCACCGCAAAGCTGACCCGGCACGTCGCGCGCACCTGCTCGATCAGCCGCGCGATCGACGCGTCATAGCGCGCGCGTCGCTTCGCGCTCCAGGCCGGCGCGCGGCGCAGCACGAACGCGACGTGGCGGGCGGTGTCGCTCGTCGGCGCGGCATGCCGAAGGATGGACTCGCTGCGATGCCCGAAGTCGAGCACCGCGAGATCGGGCGCGCGCCGCGCGTTCGGATTCGCGGCGAGAAAGGCGGCGGATCGGTCGTCACGCACGAATACCGTATCGAACGCGCCGAGCAGCGACTGAAGATGCATGCCGACGGCGCGCGAGGACAGCACCGGGCCGATGCTTTGCGGCAGATAGACGGCGGGCTTGCCCGAAGCGAGCGCGGCCCGCATCTGCAGCAGGTGGCCGGCTTCGAGCTTGAGCGCTTCGATGGCCGTGCGTGCGCGCAGATAGCCGCCGCCCACACCGACGATCAGGTCGGCTTCGTCGAGCAGGTCGCGCAGTGCGTTCAACCTGCGGTTCATTCGAACGGGCAGTGCGGCAGCGGCGGCGCCGACGAGCCGGCTCTTGCCGCGTTCGGCGAGCACAGGCGCCCCGCATACGTCGTCGTAAGACGGAAACGAAGCCGGATCGGCCGCGACGATCGACACGCGGACGGCATCGCCGAAGGCTTCACGGAGCAGGCCGACAGACAGGTCGACCAGCAGGCCGTCACCGGAATTGCGGGCGCTGTAGGCATGCAGCAGCGCGACGTGAATGGGAGCAGTCATGCCGGGCCTCGTCCGGAAAGGGTGTGATAGAGGTCGAGCGTGTGCGCGACCATGGTTTCGGCCGAGAAGTGCTCGAAGGCCGCCACGCAGTTCGCACGCATCGCGTCGCGTGTTGCTGGATCGTTCGCGAGCGCGACGACCGCGCGGGCGAAACGCGTCGTGTCGTCTTCGTTCGGCACCACGACGCCGATGTCATGCGTGGCGATCAGCTCGGTCGCGCCGGACACCTGCGTGGCGACGATCGGCACGCAGGCCGCCATCGCTTCGAGGCACACGTAGGGAAAGCCTTCGTAGCGGCTCGGCAACGCGAACAGGTCGAACGCGGAGAAATAGCGGCTCGCATGGTTCACGCGGCCGACGACGTGAAGATTCGGCGGAAGATCGTCGGCCTCGTTGCCGGCCGCCGTGATGAAGTCGCCGGAACCGATCGCGACGATCTGCACGGTGCGGCCGCATTGGCGATACACGCCGCGCGCGATCCGCACGAGACGGTCGACGCCCTTCTGATGATCGAAGCGCCCGACGAAACCGACGACGCATGCATCGCGTGCGATGCCGAGCGCGCGCCTTGCCGCTTCGCGCGGTATCAGCGCGGGCGATCGGACGCCATTGACGATCGTCTTGATCCGCGCGGCCGGAATGCCGAGCGCTTCGTTCAGATGTCGGGCCTCGTCGTACGACACGGCGACGATCCGGTGCGTGCACAGGCGGCCGAGCAGATGCTCGATGGTTCCGTAGAAACGGCGCTGGCGGTTGCCCAGCGTCGGGTTCAGCGTATAGACCGCATGCGGTGTGTATACCTGCCGCCACGGCCCGACGCACAGGCGTGCAATCGCACCGGCTTTCGAGCTGTGGCTGTGCACGATGTCGGGGCGGATGCGCAGCAGGTGGCGATAGACATGGGCGACCGCGAGCGCGTCGCGCCAGCCAACCGCGCGCCGCATCGGCACCGCCTGCACGCTCGCGCAGCGGGACAGCACGCGCGCATCGAGGATCGTTGCATCGAAACGTGGGCCGTGCGGCACGATCAGGTGCAGTTCGATGCCGTTGGTTGCGCTCAGTCCGTCGATCAGGTCGGCGAGATGGACGGCCACGCCGCCGCCCGCGGCTTCGACGATGAGCGCGATCCGCAGGCGTCCCGCACGGGCCGGCGCGTGGCCGGCGCGCATTTCGGTCGTGGCGGACGTGCCCGCCGGCGCGGCATCGCGTATCGCGACGCGTTCGAGGTGACGGGAATCGCTCATCGCGGCGCTCCCCGGCGGCGGGACACGAGCGCGCGCAGCCTTCGGCCGATCGACGATGCCAGTCCGCAACGCGACGGCGCGTAACGGTACTGCGTATAGCGATAGGCGCCGTAGCGCGAACCGTATCGGCCGACGTGCGGATCGACGCCGTTGAGCAGCACGCCGCTCGTGGCGACACCGTTGTGCGCGAGGCGCCGCATCGCTTCGTCCAGCTCGGCAACGCGTGTCGTCGCGGCACGCGCCGTAAGCAGCACGGTGCCGGCGTGATGGCCGAGCGTGACCGCGTCGGTCACCGCGAGAATCGGCGCCGCATCGATCACGACGGTGTCGTAGCCGGCGGACAGCGCGTCGAGCAGCGCGGCGACGGGTTCGTCGGCAAGCAGTTCGGAAGGATGCGCGGGCACGGCGCCCGTCGGGATGAAATCGAGGCGCGGCACCACGTCGCGGTGGATCACGTCGACCGGCGCGGCCGTGCCCGACAGCAGCTCGGCGAAGCCGCGCTCGCGCGGGACGCCGAGCGATTCGTGCAGATGCCCCTTGCGCAAGTCACCGTCGACGAGCAGCACGCGCTCGCCGTTGGCCGCGAGCAGCGCCGCGAAGTTGGCCGCGACGAACGACTTGCCCGCGCCCGGCGCGGGGCCGGTCAGCAACAGCACGTTGTTGCGCGCGCCCTGCATCGCGAAGCGCAGCGCCGTGCGCAGGCTCCGCAGGCTTTCCACGGCCGGATCGTGCGGGTGCCGTACGCTCAGCAGGTTCGGCCCCGGTGCGTGCTGCGCGATGCGACGTGCCATTTGCCGCTGGGCCGCCGAGTCCGGAATCGTCGCGTAGACGTCGATGTCGAGATGCCGCTCGATCTCGTCCGCGTGGCGGACGCCGCCGAACAGGAAGTCGCGCGCGAAGGCGAGCGCGATGCCGAGCGCGAGCCCGATCAGCGCGGCTGCCGCGATCACGACGGGCCGCTTCGGGCGCACGGGATCCTCGGGCACGATTGCCGTATCGACGAGCCGCACGCTGCCGGTCTTGCCGGCCTTGACCAGTTCGAGCTGCTGCGTGTTCGCGAGCAGCGCCGTATAGAGATCGGTGTCGACCTTCACGTCGAGCATCAGCCGTACGGCGTCCTGCTGCAGGTCGGGCAGCCGTCGCACCTGATGCTCGAAGCCGCGTTGCTCGCGGCCGAGCGTGGCGATCTGCGCGTCGAGCGCGGCCATGTCGGGGTGACCCGGCGCGAAGCGCGTGGCCATTTCGTCGCGCTTTTGCTGCAGTTCGAGGCGGCGCGTGGTCGCGTCGGCCGTCTGCTGCAGGATCAGCTTCGCTTCCTCGGTCAGGTCGATCGTGCCGTTCGCGTTGCGCATGTCGGTGTAGCGCTGTTCCGCTTCCTGCAGCTGGCGCTTGAGCACCGGCAGCTGCGCGTTGAGGAACGCGAGCGATTGCGCCGCGTCGGCGGACTTGCGCTCGATGTGCTGGCGCACGTAGTGGTTCGCGACCGCCTGAAGCTGCGACTGGATCCGTTGCGGGTCGGGGCCGCGCAGCGTCGCGACGATCACGCCCGATTGCTTGATCTTCTCCTGCACGTCGAGGCCGCGCCGTAGCGCGTCGATCGTCTCGGCGCGCGATTCGCGCACGAGCGTGAAGCGGGTGGACGGATTCGCGTCGATGTGCGCGATATCGAGTGCGATCGGGCCGCTCGCGGTCGGGAACATTTCCAGGCGCCCGATGTGGCCGGTGACGGCCGACGGCAGCGCGGATCCGGTCAGCCGGTAGCGCTGGCCGTCGAGCCGCGTCAGTTCGAAGCGCTCGCCTTCGAGTGCCCGGGGGACGTCGAAGCGGGCGGCCACGATCGCTTCCTCGCCCCATGCATAGCCGCCGAAACCGAGGAGGCCGGGGTGCGCGAGACCGGTGTTGAAGCGCGACACGAAATCGCCGACCAGCGGAAAACGCTTCGGCTGCGCGACGATGTAGCTGCGCAGCTCGTCGACGGCGCGCGTGACGACGAGCCGCGACGCGAGAATCTGCGCTTCGGCCGCGGCGCTCGACTTGATGTCGAACAGCGACGACACGTCGCCGAGCATGCTCTTTGCAGCGGACGTGTCGCCGCTGTCCTCGACCTGGAGCAGGATGTCAGCCTGGTATTGCGGCGGGGCGAGGAACGCGTACAGCGTGCCGGCGCCGACGCAGGCGGCGGTAGCGAGCGCGATCAGCCAGCGCTGGGCGGCGAGCACGTCGACGACGCCGGCGAGGTCGAGTTCGGCGCCGCGATCGTGCGATCGTTCGCGGGAAACGGGTGAGGTCATCGATTCGGTCCGGAAAGCGGGGTGGGGGAGGAAGCGGCCGGCGCGATGCGCGCGCACCACGCGTCGACACCGCGCTCGATGAGCTGCAGGCTGTGTTCGAACGACGCGCGCGGGCCGAGATAGGGGTCGGGGATGTCGAAGCCATGCGCGGCGGCGCCGAGGCGGAACACGCGGCCGCACAGGAACGGGTGGCGGCGCTCGAGCCAGCGCTTCTGCTCGAGGTCCATCGTCAGGATCAGGTCGGCGCGCGTGACGTGCCGCGACGACACCTGGCGCGCGCGGTGCGCGGCGAGGTCGAGGCCGCGCTCGCGCATCAGGTCGATGGCGTGCGGGTCGGCCGGCTGGCCGTCGAGCGCGCCGATGCCGGCCGACCGCACGTCGACGCCGGGCAGGCGCGCGCGGAGCAGCGCCTGCGCCATCGGGCTGCGGCAGACGTTGCCGACGCACACGACGAGCAGCGTGGCGATGGCGCTCATTTGACGGCGAGCGCCGCGGTGGCGCTGGTGTTGACGCCGGGCAGCAGCAGGCTCAGCACGCGGCTGAAGCGCACCAGGCCGTTGCCGTCGACGTAGACGATGTCCTTCGGCTGCAGCGCGAACTCGTTCGCGAGCACCATCGACACCGGCGAGCGCGCGTCGAGGTGGAACACCTGCGGGTCGCCCGTCTGCGAGCCGCGGATCACGAACATCTGCGCGGCGTCGGCGGTATTGGCGTTCACGCTGCCCGCCTGCGACAGCGCGTCGGACAGCGTCAGCCGGCCGTCGCGCAGCGGCACGGCGAGCGATGGCTTGTTCACTTCGCCCATCACGTACACGCCGTAATCGCTGCGCGCTGGTACGTGCAGCAGGTCGCCGGCCGACAGTACGACGTCGGCCGGATTGCGGCCGTCGCGCAGCATGCGCGTCAGGTCGAGCGGATAGGACACGCCGTCGCGCACGAGCGTCATGCGGCTCTGGTCGGCGGCCGTGCCGAGCCCGCCCGCGCGGCCGAGCGCTTCGTAGAGCGTCATCGGCACGTCGTTGACGGGCTGTGCGCCCGGCGTGCGGACTTCGCCGTCGATATAGACCTGCTGCGAGCGGAACGACGCGACGCGCAGCGTCACTTGCGGATTGCGATAGACACGCGACAGCGCGGCGGCGAGGCGCGCCTGCGCGGCGTCGGCCGTCAGACCCGCGACCGGCACGCTGCCGGCAAACGGGAACGCCAGGTTGCCGTGCGGATCGACGACGAAGCCGGCAACCGGGTCGGCCGTGCGCGGTGCGTTCTGCTGCGCGGCGCCTTGCGCGGCAGCGAGTTCGGGGTGATCCCAGACGGTGATCTGCAGCACGTCGCCGGGGCCGAGGCGGTACGCGCCGGGCGTGGCTGCCAGCGGGCCGGACGGCAGGTTCGGCTGCTGCGCGGCCTGCGTGTCGAGCTGGCGGATCAGGCTGGCGTCGATCGTCGTGATCCGGAACGGCATGGCACTCGCGCTGGCGTTCGCGTGTCCGGCAAACTGGCCGTCGGTGGTGGCGGGCGGTGCGCTCATCTGCATGCCGGGCGCGAATGCGCAGGCCGACAGCGCGACGCTGACCGCTGCGGCGAGCAGCGTGCGCACGCGGTAGGGACGTGCGGTTCCGGCCCGCTCGATCATGGCGGATTTCATCAGTCATCCTTATCGTGATGCGGCGACGCGCGGTGGCGGTGCCGCGTGCGTATCAGTACGCGTTGCGGTGGGCCCAGCCGCGCAGGGCGGTGGCCAGGACGATGCGCATGTCGAGGGCGAACGACCAGTTGCGCAGGTAATGAAGATCGGCTTCGACGCGGCGCTGCATTTTTTCGACGCGGTCGGTTTCGCCGCGCAGGCCGTTGATCTGCGCCCATCCGGTGATGCCGGGCTTGACGCGGTAGCGGTGGATGTAGCCGTCGACGATCTTCCGGTAGAGGTCGTCGTGTTCGAGCGCGTGCGGGCGCGGGCCGACGACCGACATCTCGCCGCGCAGCACGTTGAGGAACTGCGGCAGCTCGTCGAGGCTCGTGCGACGCAGGAACGCGCCGACCCGTGTGATGCGCGGATCGTCGCGCGTCGCCTGGTGCACTTCGCTGCCCGCGTCGTGCAGCCGCATCGTGCGGAACTTGAAGATCGTGAACGCCTGGCCGTCCGCGCCCTTGCGCTGCTGGCGGAACAGCACGGGGCCGCTCGACGACAGCCGGACCGCCGCCGCGATCGCGAGCAGCAGCGGCGCCAGGCCGACGAGGACGGTGGCCGCGAACACGCGATCGAAGATCGCCTTGTGCAGCAGCGCGCGCGACGACAGCGGCGACGCGACCAGGTTGATCGCCGGTGCGCCGACAAGGTCGATCATCTCGCCGTCGAACATCGCGAGCTTGCTGACGTCGGGCATGAAGCGGATGTTGACGAGATCGTCGCGGAACGCGTCGAGCACGGCCATCACGATGCGCGCCTCGCCGATCGGCAGCGCGAGCCAGACTTCGGGAATCGCGTGCGTGCGGACATGCCGGGCGAACGTATCGAGATCGCAAAAGCGCGGCATGCCGTCGGGGCTCGTCGGGTTGGCGCTGGCGATGTCGAACATCGCGGCTGCACGAAATCCGGCCGACGGCGCACCGGCGATGCGGTCGAGGACGGCGTCGCGATGGGCGCCGGTGCCGACGATCGCGACGAGGCGCTCGCTTTCCTGCGGGCGGCCGATCCGTTCGAGCGTCGTGCCGGCGACGACGCGCGATGCGACAAGTGCGATGCCGCTCATCGCCGTCCAGAGCAGGTACCAGGGCAGCGCAATGGCCAGGGTCGGCGCGAGCACCCGCATCACGAGCGCCGCGCCGGCCTGCGCGGCCAGCCACGCGAATGCGGTCAGCAGCGCGGTGCGGTGCTTGGGGGTATGGGCCGGCGCGTGATAGAGGCGGAATGCGGGAAACAGCATCAGCGCAAAGGTTGCCGCGCAGGCGACGGCGGCCAGTTCGGACGACCGATCGACGTCCGTGCCAGGCAACACGAGCGCGGCGGCCAGCGCGCCGGACGAGATCAGGGCGACGTCAGCAATGCGCGCGATCAGGCCGCCTGCGGTACGCGCTGCGTGCGCGTGCCGTGGTTCGAATGACATATCCATATACCCTTCTGCTGCCGTTCTGATTTAAAGGGACGCCCGTCGTTCCGATCGCGACGCGAAACCGCACGCTCGGCCGTAGCGGAGCGCGGCCGCTGTTTCCACTGCATGGGAAATGCCACCGGGGAAGGAGACGCTGCCTGGGGTGCCGGTCGACCGGATGCGCTGCAACGGTGCGATCCGAGCCTCGCGCGATGAAGGACGAATGCTTGCGAAACGTTTCGGCCGACTCGACAGGGTCAATTTTCGGGAAGCAGAGGCCTGATTTAAATAGAACGCCTACTAATTGCCGTGGAAATGGATTAGTACGTGTACGAATCAGCCGGATTCATGTCCGAATGGGCGATTGACAGAGTCGGACTTGTCTTTAGAAAGACGCGCAATGTCGGGTCGTCGACGCGAACGATTCGCAACGAGCTGAGGGCGGCTGGCGAAGAAGGGAGGGTTTGCGGCGGTCGAAGAAGTGGTGTACAGGTCGGAGGACGCGTAAAGGGCGCAGCAGCCACGGTGATCCGGGCGTAGCGCGCAATATCGGCTGGCGTTTCGCGACGCAGCGCTTCGTCGCGTTTCCCGATGCCAGACGATACGTGCCATCCCGGCAAGCTCTCGCACCACTGCGGCCGGATGGATGCCTATTCCGAAGCGGTGATCACGGGCTGCGTAGCGCCCCCATGGCGGTATCGCCGCGTATTCGCCCGTTTCATTCGTACCGTGACGGGATTGCACGACTGACGATGCTCCGGGTTTGCCGGGTTCGGCAGAGGCACGGTGCATCCGTGCCGGGCAGGCATCGTTCCGCCGGAGGAGCCTCGACCCTTCCGGAACATCCCGAAATACCAATCGATTCGCATGCCATGAAACGCACGAAGACGGGGTGAACCCTTCCACCTCCAAACGCACACGGGCGGCAAGGATGGCCTGCCGGCCACCTCGCCGCCCGATGGGGTCAACCGATTACTGCTCGATTACCAGCCGGTCTTGCCGTCAACCGTACCCCAGTTTTCGCCGACGATCTGCATGCCCGCCGACGGACCCGACACCGTGCTCGACTCGATGCTCCCGAAGTTCAGCGCGACCAGGCTGCCGCGGAGGAGCGGTTCCGGCAACGGACGGCTGCCGATCCGGGTGCTCGACTCCGACGACCGGATGGTGCCCATGTTCAGCGCCACCAGGCCACCGAGATCCGAATTCACGCCGTCGATCGAACCCGTCGACTGGCTGTTTTCGATCAGGTTGACGTTGGCGCCGACCAAGCCGCCGACCCACGAAAGGTCCGCGGTGACGCTGCCGGACGACGACGACTGACGGATCACGCCGTTGAAGTCGTTCAGGCCGACGAGCCCGCCCGCGTTCGATTCCCTGCCGGCCGTGACGCTGCCGCTGGCCGATGCGCGCGTGATCGTGCCTGTGTTGGTTCCGACGAGCCCGCCCACGTCCGAGCGGGTGCCGGCGATCACGTTGCCGCTGGCGGACGCATTCTCGATCGTGCCCGTATTGTTGCCGACCAGCCCGCCCACGGGCGCCGCCACGTAGGCTTGCACGTCGCCAGTTGCGCTTGCGTTCTCGATAGCGCCGCGGTCGTTGCGGCCGACCAGGCCGCCCACCGGGCCGCCGCCGAATGCATCGATCTTGACGTCGGACGATGCGTTGGCGATCCGGCCGCGTTCGTTCAGGCCGACGAGGCCGCCGGTTGTCGCGGCATGCATCGTGTTGACCGTGCCGTTGGCGGAGGCGTTCTCGATCGTGCCGCCGAGGGCCTTGCCGACGAGCCCGCCCACATGGCTGTCCTTGCCCGTCGAGACGGCCACGTTCGCCGACACCTTGCGCAGCGTGCCGCGGTCGTTCAGGCCGACGAGCCCGCCGACGTGCATGCCTTCGCCGGCCGCGATGCGGCCGCTACCGGACGAATTCTCGATGGTGCCGGTGTTCAGGCCGGCCAGCGTGCCCGCGCTCTGCGCATACGTGGGGAGGCGGTAGGACCGGGCAATCTTGATGTCGGCATCGGCGCGGCTGTTCCTGATCGTCGCGCGTGCGCCTTCGTTTCTGCCGGTGATCCCGCCGATGCTGAACGTGTCGCGGGTGCCGTCGAGTCGCCCGCTGAAGCGGGCGTTGTCGATCGTGCCGTCGTTATTCTTGCCGACGATCCCGCCGAGTATGCCGATGCCCTTGCCGTTGTGGACGACGCTCATGTTCGTGGCCGCGACGTCGTGGATCCGGCCGCCGTAGTTGATGCCGACCAGCCCGCCCATGAATGCGTTGGGGGACGTCGACGTGCTGCTGACGGTGAGCGAATCGAGCGTCAGGTTGCCGATCGATCCCTTGTTCGCCGCGAACAGGCCGGCCCGGTCGTTGCCGGGATTGCTGATGGTCAGGCGGCGGACGGTGTTGCCGAGGCCGTCGAACGTGCCGGCGAACGTCGTGCCGCCGCCGATGCTGTTGAAGCCGGCGTTCGCGCCGTCGATGCCGTTGCCGAGCACGTAGCGGCCGTTCAGGTCCGCGTCGACGTTGCGCAGGTCGGCAAGCGTGTGCAGTACCTTGTAGCCTTCGCCGTTCGAGCTGTACGACGCGTTGTCGCCCGACAGCGTGACGACGCCGGTGTCGTTCGCCAGCGTGTGGCCGTTGGTCGAATTCAGCTCGAGATGTGCGTTGTGGCCGGTGAGCTTTACCGCGTCGTTCACGCGAATCCGGTTCGCGGCGTTGACGAGCAGGCTCGCATTCGCGCCGGTGGCCGACAGCGTTTGATTCAGGTCGACGTTGCCCTTCTGCGACGTGAGCGTCAGTGCGTTGTCGCTCGTCCACGCGACCGGGCCGCTCACTGTCAGATCGTTGCGGGTGTTGGTCAGCGCGACGCTGGTCGTGCCGAGGTTGCGCGACAGCGTGTCCGCGTCGATTGCCTGACCGTTGACATTCGCCCCGTTCACGCCCGCGTTGGCGGCTTCGATCGCCCACGTGCCGGCCGTGTCGCCTGCACGCGTATCGACCTGCGTGTCGTTCGCGACGTTCACGCGTTCGCCGCGCGTCGTGATCGAGCCGGCCGCTGCGCCGGCGTCGGCCGTGCTCGCGTCGAGCTTGCCGCCGACGTTCACGGTGCCGCCGTCGAGCGTGATCTTGCCGCCGCGCGTGCTGAGGCCGCGCGCCTCGATCGTGCCGGTGTTGTTGATCACGGCGCCGAGCAGGTTGTCGGCCGCACGGGCGGTCATCAGCACCGCGCCGCCGTCGGCCTTCAGCAGGCCGCCGTTGGACGCCTGCGCATCGACCGCGCCGCCGTCGACCTGCAGGTTCAGCAGGCCGCTGCCGTCGAAGTTCACCGTGAACGCGTTGCCGGCGCCGAGCGCGACGCTGCCGAGTTTCGCCTGGATCGTGCCGTTGTTGGCGACGCGCGCGCCGAGCAGCGCGACGCTGCCGCCGTCGGCCGCGGTGATCGTGCCGTCGTTGGTGACGGCTTGCGTCGAGGAACCGGAGAAGCGGTAGTTGCCGGCGAGGAAATCGGCATCCGACAGGTTCTGCGTGGAAGCGACGAGGCCGCCGACGTTGACCTGTGCACCCGAGCCGAACAGCACGCCGTTCGGGTTCACGAGGAACACGCGGCCGTTGGCGCTGATCTGGCCGTCGATCTGGCTGCCGTTGCCGCCGATCACGCGGTTGAGCGCGATCGATTGCGCGGTGGGCTGGTGGAAGTTGACGCGTTCGCCGCCGCCGACGCTGAAGTCCTGCCAGTTCGTGACGAGCTTGTCGGTTTGCTGATTGATGTTCATCGTGCGGCCGTCGTCGGTGCGCAGGATGTCGGCCTTGCCGGACGTGATCGCCTCGCCGGTGGGCAGTGCGAACGCGGGCAGCGCGGCGAAGCCGAGCAGCGAGACGGCGGTGACGGCAGCGCGCTTGCCGCCGCTCGCCTTGCCGCGGCGGCGCGCGGTTTCCCCGACCGCGGTCCAGCATCGCTGGGCGCCGTTCCATACCAATGCATAGGTCTTGTTCATCTTTGTTGTTTCCTCAGGGTTGCGCTGATCTTCAGCGGGAAATGTTCCCGGACCCGACGCGGAATCCGCGACGGGGGGCGGGACGAGTCGGCCGCCTGCGCCGGGGTTCAAAGCGGCGAGGCGGCGAGACATGGGGCGAAGCGAATCTGGTGGGAGCGGGCTTTGCCTGCTCCCCGGCAGCCGCATCGCACGGTCGCGATGCGGCTGCTCGTACCGGTAGCGCCGTGCGGGAAGCCGACGCTGGCCGGTGTGACTTACCTGATCTGGCCCGGGCGGCGTTGGCCGTCGATGAGGCCGACGTTGAAGCCGACGGTGTTGAATTGCTTCGCGGGGCCGAAGGTGGCACTCGATTCGATCGAGCCGCTATTGAATCCGACCAGCCCGCCGCGGAAGCCGGGGTTGGTCGATGCATTGGCATCGAGCGTCGTATGCGACTCGGACGAGCGGATTGCCCCGTCATTGATCGCGACGAGGCCGCCAAGAGTCGAACCAGCGCCGCCGATGACGCCGGATGCGTTGGCGCTCTCGATCAGCCCGCCTTTCTCGTTGACACCGACCAAGCCGCCGACGTTGGCACGAAGGGCCTTGACGCTGCCCTTGGCCGATGCGTTGCGGATTACGCCGCCGCCGTTCGTGCCGACCAGGCCGCCTGCGTTGGCATCCCGCCCTGCCGAGACGTCGACGTCGGCCGACGCGTTCTCGATCGTGCCGGTGTGACGGCCGACGAGGCCGCCGACGGAGCCCGGGCCGTCCGCGACGACCTGACCGCTTGCCGAGACCTTCGACAGGACACCTGAGTTGAAGCCGACGAGCCCGCCTGCGTAGGCCGACGTGCCGGCCTGGACGGTGTTGGACGACGACGCGTTGGCGATCCTGCCGTGCTCGTTGAGGCCGACGAGGCCGCCGACTGCCGCGGCTTGCGTCGCGTTGACCGTACCGCTCGCCGACGCATGCTCGATCGTGCCGCCGACGGCCTTGCCGACGAGCCCGCCAACATGGCTGCCCTTGCCAGCGGTGACGGTTGCGGCCGCCGACACGTTGCGCAGCGTGCCGTCGTCGTTCAGGCCGACGAGCCCGCCGACGTTCATGCCGTCGCCGGCTGCGATGCGGCCACTGCCGGATGAATTCTCGATGGTGCCGGTGTTCAGGCCGACCAGCGTGCCGGCACTCTGGATGTGCTGGGCAAGATCTTTGGCGCGGGCAATCTTGATGTCGGCGTCGGCGCGGCTATTCGTGATCGTCGCGCGCGCGCCTTCGCTGCTGCCGGCGATACCGCCGATGTTCATCGTGTCGCGGGTGCCGTCGAGCTTCCCGCTGAAGCGGGCGTTGTCGATCGTGCCGGAGACATTCCGGCCGACGATGCCGCCGACCCAGCCGAGGCCCGCGCCGTTGTGGACGACGTTCACGTTCGTGGCCGAGACGTCGTGGATCCGGCCCATGAAGTTGGCGCCGACGAGCCCGCCGATCATCGCGTTGTAGTACGTCGATACGCTGCTGACGGCGAGCGAGTCGAGTCTCAGGTTGCCGATCGTCCCAAAGTTCCACCCGAACAGTCCGACCACGTCGCTGCGGGGATTGCTGATGGTCAGGCGGCGGATGGTGTTGCCGAGGCCGTCGAACGTGCCGGCGAACGCGTTGTTGCTGCCGCCGATGCTGGTGAAACCGGCGTTCGCGCCATCGATGCCGTTGCCGAGCACGTAGCGGCCGTTCAGGTCCGCGTCGACGTTGCGCAGGTCGGCGAGCGTATGCAGCACCTTGTAGCCTTCGCCATTCGAGCTGTACGACGCGTTGTCGCCCGACAGCGTGACGACGCCGGTGTCGTTCGCCAGCGTGTGGCCGTTGGTCGAATTCAGCTCGAGATGCGCGTTGCGGCCCGAGAGCTTTACCGCATCGTTCACGCGAATCCGGTCTGTGGCGTTGACGGACAGGCTCGCGTTCGCCCCGGTGGCCGACAGCGTTTGATTCAGGTCGACGTTGCCCTTCTGCGACGTGAGCGTCAGTGCGTTGTCGCTTGTCCACGCGACCGGGCCGCCGACCGTCAGGTCGCCCTTCGTGTTCGCGAGCGCGACGTTCGTCGTACCGAGGTTGCGCGACAGCGTGTCCGCGTCGATTGCCTGACCGTCGACATTCGCCCCGTTCACGCCCGCGTTGGCGGCTTCGATCGCCCACGTGCCGGCCGTGTTGCCGGCGCGCGTATCGACCTGCGCGTCGTTCGCGACGTTCACGCGTTCGCCGCGCGTCGTGATCGAGCCGGCCGGCGTACCGGCGTCGGCCGTGCTCGCGTCGAGCTTGCCGCCGACGTTCACGGTGCCGCCGTCGAGCGTGATCTTGCCGCCGCGCGTGCTGAGGCCGCGCGCCTCGATCGTGCCGGTGTTGTTGATCACGGCGCCGAGCAGGTTGTCGGCCGCGCGGGCGGTCATCAGCACCGCGCCGCCGTCGGCCTTCAGCAGGCCGCCGTTGGACGCCTGCGCATCGACCGCGCCGCCGTCGACCTGCAGGTTCAGCAGGCCGCTGCCGTCGAAGTTCACCGTGAACGCGTTGCCTGCACCGAGCGCGACGCTGCCGAGTTTCGCCTGGATCGTGCCGTTGTTGGCGACGCGCGCGCCGAGCAGCGCGACGCTACCGCCGTCGGCGGCGGTGATCGTGCCGTCGTTGGTGACGGCTTGCGTCGAGGAACCGGAGAAGCGGTAGTTGCCGGCGAGGAAGTCGGCGTCCGACAGATTCTGCGTGGAAGCGACGAGGCCGCCGACGTTGACCTGTGCACCCGAGCCGAATAGCACGCCGTTCGGGTTGACGAGGAACACGCGACCGTTGGCGGAGATCTGGCCGTCGATCTGGCTGCCGTTGCCGCCGATCACGCGGTTGAGCGCGATCGATTGCGCGGTGGGCTGGTGGAAGTTGACGCGTTCGCCGCCGCCGACGCTGAAGTCCTGCCAGTTCGTGACGAGCTTGTCGGTTTGCTGATTGATGTTCATCGTGCGGCCGTCGTCGGTGCGCAGGATGTCGGCCTTGCCGGACGTGATCGCCTCGCCGGTGGGCAGTGCGAACGCGGGCAGCGCGGCGAAGCCGAGCAGCGAGACGGCGGTGACGGCGGCGCGCTTGCCGCCGCTCGCCTTGCCGCGCCGGCGCGCGGTTTCCCCGACCGCGGTCCAGCATCGCTGGGCGCCGTTCCATACCAATGCATAGGTCTTGTTCATCGTTGTTGTTTCCTCAGGGTTGGTTCGCTTCGCCGGCACGACGCAGCGCGTGTGCGCGACGAAGCGAAACGGATGGAGCGGATGGATTCGCCCCTTCGGAATGCGGGCAGCGGGGCTGCCCGCCGGTGCGGTTCGGCCGACTTGAGGCCGCCCCGGTTGCTCGGTTCCTTAGAAATACTGCGCGGCCTGCAGCCAGACACTCGGCGCGCGCGTGACCCTCTGCGAGCGGTCCGCGTTGCCGAGCGGCCATGCGGCGGTGATGCTGATCTGCCGGTTGGCGCCGTACCAGCTCGCGCCGACACCCGTGCCGGACAGTTGCAGCGTGTTGAGCTCGTTGCGCACCCACGGCTGCTTGTTGATCTGCATCCGGCCCGTGTCGACGAAGGTGCTGACCTGCCAGCCCGGCGTGGCGAGATAGCGCAGCTCGGCGCTGGCCTGCCAGCCCTGGTCGCCGCTGCCCGCGCCGAGCGCGTAGGCGCGCACGCCGTACGGGCCGCCGAGGCTGAATTTTTCCGACGAGTCGAGATTGCGCGACGCGAGCTGCGCGCTGAATTGCGTGTAGAACTGCAGCCGCGAGCCGAGCGCCTGCAGTCGCATCGCATTCACGTTGAGCTTCGCGAAACTGCCTTGCGTGTGCGAGAACCGGTTCATGCCGAGCGGATCGTTGCTGCTCATCCGGCCGAGGCCGAGCGTGGCCGAGAACGCGTTGCGGCCGCCTCCGAACCGGTCGTCATTGCTGTTGCCGGTGACGGAAAACGACCACAGGTCGACGCGCTTGTCGCTGACGAGGTCGAACACGCCGTAGTCGTCGCGCAGGTGCTTGTTCTCGTAGAGGACCTGCGCGCTGGCGCTCGCGCGCCGGCTGCGCAGCAGCGGCTGCGTGACGAACGCGCTGCGCACGCTCGCGCGGCCGTGATAGCCGAGCGGGCGCATCTCCTTGCCGAGCCGGTAGCCCATGTCGGAAAAGGCGACGCCGATCCGTGTGGACGCGGGGCCGACCGGCACCTGGTACATCGCGCGGTAGTACTGCTGGTTCGTATTGCTGGTGAGGCCGCGTAGCGAGAATTGATCGCCGAGCCGCAGTGGCGAGTTGACGGTGACGGCCCCGGTGGCGCGGTAGCGGCCCGTGACCGGATCGCCGTAGTTGTCGAGTTCGAGCGAGCCGGTGGCGAACGGTGCGCGCGCCGCATCGACGATCAGGTCGGTGGTGCCGGGTGTCTCGCCCGCGCGCAGCGTGCCGCTGGCCGTGACGCCCGGCAGCTCGCCGAGCAGCGTGAGGCTGCGTTCGAGATCGGCGCCGCGCACGACGTCGCCGGGCCGCAGTGTGCCGAGTGGCTGGCGCAGCACGCCGTCGAGCACGCGCGAGTCGTTGCGGAGTTCGATCCTGCCGTAGCGACCCTCGACGATCGCGATGCGCACGACGCCGTCTTCGATATCCTGTTGCGGCAGGTAGGCGCGCGCGAATACATAGCCGCGTTCGCGGTACGCGACGGTGATCCGGTCGGCCGCGGAACGAAGTTCGTCGAAGCCGAGATCGCGGCCGACGAGATCGGCGAGCAGTGCCTGCAACCGCGCGGTGTCGAGAACCTGGTTGCCTTCGATGTGGAATGCGCGAACGGACACGCGCGAGCCGGCTTCCGCATCCGACGGCACGGCCGGCGCGGCAGCGTTGCCCGACGGCGGCATCGCGATATCCGGTGATGCGGGGGCAGGGAGCGCCGGACGGACGGTTTCAACGTCGCGCAGCGACTGCCCGGCATTCGGCACTTGTGCGTGCGCGAGACCGGATTGCGACAGCGCGATGCCGAGCATGCACGCACAACGCAGGACGGAACGAAGTGGGGGGCCGGAGCCGGGTACGGCGCTGGCACGGCGAGCGGCCGCCGGTTTGCCGCCGGGTGGGGGGATCGCCTGGCGAGCCGAATCGCGGCCGGCAGACAGGCAGGAGAAACAGCGAATGGACCGAATTTCTGACCTCGAGCGTGTGGACACCTGCCCCGGCACGTCGATGGTCGAACCGGTTAATCAGGAGGCCGGCTGATGGTACGAAACGCGTTCACGGTTGAATATTGAACAAGTACGAGTGGTCGTGGATAAGTGATCTGTCTTGTCGGATTTTTCTGATCGAAATGTGCCGATGCGGGAAAACCGGGTGCCGGCGTCCGGCATGAGGACGACCGGCGTGCGCACACGTCCTGGTGGTCCGGCGAGCGGGCCGGATGGTTCGCAAGCTGCCGACCGGCGGCGGACAGGCATCGCCTGTCGTGCCGGCGGGTCATCGCGACGGTGTCACCCGTTCCGGAAAATCTCGCTATATGCGCTCAACGCCGGCACGCCGCCGAGATGCGCATACAGCACCTTCGACCCCGGTTCGAATTCGCCAAGCCGTACCTTGTCGATCATCCCGTGCATCGATTTCCCTTCGTAGACTGGATCGGTCAGCATGCCTTCGAGCCGCGCACACAGGCGAATCGCGTCGAGCGTGCCGTCGTTCGGCAGCCCGTATTCGGGGCCGGCGTAGCGCGTGTCGAGCACCACGTCCGCTTCAGTGATCGGCCGGCCGAGATCGACGAGTTCGGCGGTGTGCCGCGCGATGCGCGTGATCTGCTCGTGTGTGCGCTCGGGCGTGGCCGACGCATCGATCCCGATCACGCGGTCGGCGCGACCGTCGGCCGCGAAGCCGACGACCATCCCCGCCTGCGTGCTGCCCGTGACCGAGCACACGACGATGTAGTCGAACTTGAAGCCGAGTAACGCCTCCTGCGCACGCACTTCTTCCGCGAAACCGACGAAGCCGAGCCCGCCGAGCGGATGCTCGGAGCAACCGGCCGGAATCGGGTAGGGCTTGCCGCCCGCCTGCCGCACGCTCTCCATCGCTTCTTCCCAGCTGCGGCGAATGCCGATGTCGAAGCCGTCGGACACGAGCCGCACGTCCGCGCCCATCATGCGCGACAGCTGGATGTTGCCGACGCGGTCGTACACCGGATCTTCGTAGTTGACCCAGTGTTCCTGCACGAGCACGCATTTCATCCCGAGATGCGCGGCGACGGCCGCGACCTGGCGGGTCTGGTTCGACTGCACGCCGCCGATCGACACGAGCGTATCCGCGCCTTGTGCGAGCGCGTCGGGGACGAGGTATTCGAGCTTGCGCGTCTTGTTGCCGCCGAACGCGAGGCCGCTGTTGCAGTCCTCGCGCTTCGCATACAGCTCGACCTTGCCGCCGAGGTGCTCGCTCAGGCGCTTGAGCGGCTGGATCGGCGTCGGGCCGAACGTCAGCGGATAACGGGGGAAACGTTGCAGGTTCATCGGCGGGCTCCGGAAAGCGGTGGACGGGGCGGGTAATCGGTTCGCTCGGTTGCGGCCGGCAGGCCGTGTTCCGACGAGAAAAATGATAGGCAGAAGCGCGAGAAATGAGCTTGCGAAATCAATTGCGGCGGCCTACGTTATCGACGATACGAGAACGTAATAAGCAATTTTGATTCGTTGAGAAGGAGGATGACGCAATGAAATTAGATCGAGGCGGCGCATCGCCCGCCGACGCCGCACCGGCGCTCGATCGCATCGACCGCGCGATCCTGCGGCAGCTGCAGCAGGACGCGTCGATCTCCAACGTGAGCCTCGCGGCGAAGGTGAAGCTGAGCGCGCCGGCGTGCCTGCGGCGCGTCGAGCGGTTGAAGGAAATGGGGCTGATCCGCGGCATCGTCGCGCTGCTCGACCCGAAGCCGCTCGGTGCGGGGATGCTGGTCGTGATCGGCTTCGTGCTGGATCGCTCGACGCCCGAAGCGTTCGCCGCATTCGAGAAGGCCGCGCAGAAAGTGTCGGGGTGCGTCGAGTGCCACGTCGTGACCGGCGAATTCGACTACTTCATGCTGGTGCGCACGCGCGACAACGACAGCTTCAACCGGCTGCACGCCGAACAACTGCTGTACCTGCCGGGGGTGCGGCAGGTGCGCTCGTTCATGGTGCTCAAGGAGATTCTGTCGACGCATGCGCTGCCGTTGTAGGTGCGCGTGTTCGACGAATGCACGCCGGACTGGCGCCTGGCATGCCCGTCAACCCGTCCATTTGCCGACGAAACGGCGACAGTCGCCCGACACCGCCGAAAGGGACCGAACGAAACGCGCGCAAGCGCATTGCACCTTCACGACGCCGCGCGAAGCGATCGCGTATGCTCGTCGCGTTCGGTGGCGAAGGCGGCCACCTGAGCCGATTCATTCGTGTGACGACCCATCAACGAGCGAGGACAGCATGGCCAAACAGACGATGGCGGAATACCTGGCGAAGACGCTGGCGGCAGCGGGCGTCGAGCGCATCTGGGGCGTGACGGGCGACAGCCTGAACGGCCTGTCGTTCAGCCTGAGCCAGATCGGCTCGATCCGCTGGATGCATACGCGGCACGAGGAAAGCGCCGCGTTCGCGGCCGGCGCGGATGCCGCGTCGACCGGGCGGCTCGCGGTGTGCGCGGGCAGTTGCGGCCCGGGCAACCTGCACCTGATCAACGGGCTCTACGACTGCCACCGCAATCACCAGCCGGTGCTCGCGATCGCCGCGCACATTCCGTCGACCGAGATCGGCCTCGGCTATTTCCAGGAAACCCATCCGCAGGAGCTGTTTCGCGAATGCAGCCACTTCGCGGAGCTCGTGACGAATGCGTCGCAGTTCCCGCGCGTGCTCGCCCGCGCGATGCGTACCGCGATCGACGAGCGGGGCGTCGCGGTGATCGTGCTGCCGGGCGACATCGCGCTGGGCGACGGCCCCGACGAAGCACCCGCATGGAGCGAATCGTCACCGCCGTCGATCCTGCCGGCCGATGCCGATCTCGACCGGCTCGCGGCGCTGCTCAACGCGTCCGACGCGGTCACGCTGCTGTGCGGCAGCGGCACGCAAGGCGCGCACGACGAGGTGGTCGCGCTGGCCGACACGCTCGGGGCGCCGGTCGTGCATGCGCTGCGCGGCAAGCAGTTCGTCGAATGGGACAACCCGTTCGACGTCGGGATGACCGGGCTGATCGGCTTCAGCTCGGGCTATCACGCGATGGAATCGTGCGACACGCTGCTGATGCTCGGCACGGATTTCCCGTACCGGCCGTTCTATCCGTCGAACGCGAAGATTGCGCAGATCGACTGGAAGGGCTCGCAGCTCGGCCATCGCGCCCCGCTCGCGCTCGGCCTCGTCGGCACCGTGAAGGAAACGATCGCGGCGCTGCTGCCGCGCCTCACGCGCAAGACGCAGCGGCGTTTCCTCGAGAATGCGCTGAAGCACTACGCGGCGGCGCGCAAGGGCCTCGACGATCTCGCGGTGGCCGAGCCGCCGGGTCGGGCGATCCATCCGCAATACCTGACGAAGATCGTCGACGAAGTCGCGGCGGACGACGCGATCTTCACGGCCGACGTCGGCACGCCGACGCTGTGGGCCGCGCGCTACCTGACGATGAACGGCAAGCGGCAGCTGCACGGCTCGTTCAATCACGGGTCGATGGCGAACGCGATGCCGCAGGCGCTCGGCGCGCAGGGCGCGCATCCGGGGCGTCAGGTGGTGTCGTTGTCGGGCGACGGCGGGCTGTCGATGCTGCTCGGCGATCTGCTGACCGCGCGCCAGCTCAAGCTGCCGATCAAGATCGTCGTGTACAACAACAGCCTGCTCGGCTTCGTGTCGATGGAGCTGAAGGCGGCCGGCTATCTCGACACGAACGTCGACCTGAGCCCGACCGACTTCGCGGCGATCGCGAAGGGCGCGGGCATCTTCAGCGTGCGGGTTGAGCATTCGGAAAACGTCGAAGAAGCGCTGCGCATGGCGTTCGCGCATGACGGGCCGGCGGTCGTCGACGTCGTCACGTCGAAGTATGAGCTCGCGATGCCGCCGAAGATCGAACTCGCGCATGCGAAGGGCTTCAGCCTGTTCATGCTGCGCGCGATCCTCAGTGGGCGCGGCGACGAGATCGTCGAGCTGGCGAGAACCAACCTGCGGTAATGCGGTGCCGCGCGCGATGCTGCAGGCAGCGCGCGCGGCGTAACGCATCGATGAGCGTGCGGGGGCGTTCGTCACACGCGGCTCGGCTTCGCCGAAGTTTCGCGGCGCGACGAGGACGACGAAGGCTTGCCGTTCGCGGACGTCCTGACGCGCTCGACGCGTTGAACGAGCGGGCATGCCGACCGCCGACGATCTCGCCGCGATCGAGACCGCACTGCAGCAAATCGGGATCGTCGGCGAGCGCTATCCGGCGCACTTCCAGCAGCGCATGGACCGCTGACCGGGCGCGCCAGCTGATCCGGCACGAATTGATCAGGCAAATCAGGGTCAATCTTCACGTCAGCTTAAGTTTGCGTTTCCTAGAATCGATTGACACGTCGTGTGTACAGCGACGGACCGATTCGCTTAGGAGGAGGATGCGCATGAACCCAACCCGTGTCGCCGTAGCCCCGTTCCGCGCGGTCATCGGCACGCCGCCGCTGGCCGCGCAAGCGCCGGAGGCCCGCCGATGATGTGGCCGAACGCGTGGCGTGTCTCGGCACTGTTCGTGCGCGAGTGGGTCGGCCGTCCGGCCGCGGTGGGCGCGTTGTGCCCGAGTTCGCGGCAGCTGGCGCGCGAAATGGCCGACGCGGTGCCGGACGGCGACGGGCTGGTCGTCGAGCTCGGCGGCGGCACCGGCGCGATTACCGCGGCGTTGCTCGAACGCGGTGTCGCGCCGCGGCGGCTCGTGGTGGTCGAGCGTTCGCCGGCGTTCGTCCAGCATCTGCGGCGACGCTTTCCGGGCATCACGATCGTGTCGGGCGACGCGCGGCAGCTCGAACGGCTGCTACCGACCGATGCACGCGTCGACGCGATCGTGTCGTGCCTGCCGCTGCGCACGCTGCCGCGTCAGGACGTGACGGCCATCATCGACCAGTGCCATCGCGTGCTGTCCGCCGACGGCGTGATGATCCAGTTCACGTACGACCTGCGGCCGCCCGGCCGTCATCCGCTCGGCGATTCGGCATTCGTTGCCTGCGGCAGCCGGATCGTGTGGGCAAATATACCGCCTGCGCGCATCGTGACCGTGCGCAGCCTCACCGCCGAACACGCGGAATGACGTCGCCTCCCAAGGGGCGCTCGATCGTGGCGCCTCGCTCTAGCCTTTCATAAATCCTTCTGATCCTTCCAATTTTCATTCATATTGCCGTCACATCAGGTTCCTACCATCGCCTTTCATTTCGAAAGCATCAATGGCGGGGGGAACCGGCAACATGAATCGAATCAAACTGGCGGCGCTGCTGTGCGCGGGCGCCTTTGCACTGGCCGGATGCGGCAGCGACGACGGCCCGACCGGCAGCACGTCGCCCGCGCCCGTGCAGGCGGCGGCGCGCAACGTGATCTTCTTCCTCGGCGACGGCATGGGGATCACGACGTTGACGGCCGCACGCATATACGCGGTCGGTGAAGACGGCGCGCTCACGATCGATACGCTGCCCGAAACCGCGTTCGTGAAGACCTATTCCAACGATGCGCAGGTGACGGACAGCGCGCCGTCGATGTCGGCGTACATGACCGGCGTCAAGACCAACAACGAAGTGATCTCGATGTCGCCCGACACGAAGGCGATCGAGCCGACCGCGAGCCTCACCGGCAACTGCGGTGCGAACAACGGCAAATCGGCGACGACGCTGCTCGAGATCGCGAAGGCGCAGGGGCTGGCCACCGGTGTCGTGACGACCACGCGCGTCACGCATGCCACGCCGGCGGCGACGTATGCGCACGTGTGCCATCGCGACGCCGAGAACGACATCGCCGCGCAGCTCGTGCCGGGCGGCGCGGGCTACAACGGCGCGCTGGGCGACGGCGTCGACGTCGTGCTCGGCGGCGGCACGCAATTCTTCGTGCCGAAGGACGGCGGCGGCAAGCGTACCGACGGGCGCAACCTGGTCAACGAGCTGAAGGCGAAGGGCTATGCGGTCGCGCAAAACCGCGACGACCTGCTGGCCGCGGATGCGACGAAGGGCGGCAAGCTGGTCGGCCTGTTCGCGTCGAGCCACCTGAGCTACGACCTCGATCGCGGCGCGACGAAGGAGCCGAGCCTCACCGACATGGCGACGCGCGCGCTCGACGTGCTGCAGAAGAACCCGAACGGCTATTTCCTGATGGTCGAAGGCGGCCGGATCGACCACGCGCTGCACGACACCAATGCGAAGCGCGCGCTGCAGGATACGGTCGCGTTCGACAACGCGATCAAGGCCACGATCGACAAGGTGCGCAAGACCGATCCCGACCTGAAGAACACGCTGATCGTCGTGACGGCCGACCACGACCACACGCTGGTGCTGAACGGCTATGCGGCGCGCACCGGCAAGACCGAGGCGGGCAAGCCCGGCGTGCTCGGCGTGCTGCGCAGCTACCAGACGGGCGCGGTCGCGAAGGATGCGGACGGCGCGCCGTACACGATCATCGGCTTCGGCAACGGCGAGAACCGCGTGCAGGGCAGCCGCGCGGGCACGGCGCTCACCGACGCGGTGACGGGCGCCGACGACTATCGCCAGGAGGCGGTCGTGCGCATGGACAAGGGCAACGAGACGCACGGCGGCACCGATGTGTTCCTCGGTGCGATCGGCCGCGGCGCGGATGCGTTCCACGGCGTGATCGAGAACAACAAGGTGTTCGAGCTGGTGCGCAACGCGGTGCAGCTGTGAGCGCCGACCATACGGGTACAGGGGAATACAGGATGTCGACCATCAAGTGCATCGCGGCGGCGCTGGCCGTCGCGGGTTTCGCGTGCGGCGCGGCGCAGGCCGCCGGCCAGGCGAAGAACGTGATTTTCTTTCTCGGCGACGGCATGGGGCCGACGACGGTGACGGCGAGCCGGATCTACAAGGTCGGCGAGTCGGGACAACTGACGATGGAGAAGCTGGCCCGCACCGCGCGTGTCAAGACCTTCTCGAACGACGCGCAGACGACCGACAGCGCACCGTCGATGGCCGCGTACATGACCGGCGTGAAGATGAACAACGAAGTGCTGTCGATGTCGTCCGACACGCGCGCGGTCGCGCCGGGCAGCGACGCCAACGGCAACAAGACCGTCAACAACTGCGCGCCGGGCAACGGCCAGCCGGTCGCGACGCTGCTGGAGCTCGCGAAGGCGCGCGGCAAGGCGGTGGGTGCGATCACGACGACCGAACTCACGCACGCGACGCCCGCCGCGACCTATTCGCACATCTGCCATCGCGATGCGCAGTACGACATCGCCGCGCAGGCGGCGCCGGGCGGCGCGGGCTACAACGCGGCGCTCGGCGACGGCGTCGACGTGCTGATGGGCGGCGGCCGCAACCACTGGACGCCGTTCGATCCGGTGGCGAACAAGCGCGGCCGCGCGGACGGGCGCAACCTGCTCAACGAGATGAAGGCGAAGGGCTACACGGTCGTCGCGACCCGCGATCAGCTCGCGCAGGCCGGCAACGGCAAGCTGGTCGGTCTCTTCAGTTCGACGAGCCATCTCGAGTACGAACTCGACCGTGTCGCGGGCAAGGGCGAAGGGCCGACGCAGCCGAGCCTCGCCGAGATGACGTCGAAGGCGATCGACGTGCTGTCTAAGAATTCGAACGGCTATTTCCTGATGGTCGAGGGCGGCCGGATCGATCACGCGCTGCACGGCACCAACGCGAAGCGCGCGCTGGAGGACACGGCGGCGTTCGACGAAGCGATCCGCGTCGCGCTGTCGAAGGTCGACCTGTCGAACACGCTGATCGTCGTGACGGCCGACCACGACCACACGATGACGATCAACGGCTATTCGAAGCGCGGCAACCCGATTCTCGACATCAGCCGCAACTATCGCGACGGCCAGCCGAGCAAGGACGCCGACGGCAACACCTACACGACGCTCGTGTTCGGCAACGGCGCGAACCGGCCGAACGTGCGCGCGTCGGTCGATTCGGCCACCGCGACGAACGAAGCGTATCTGCAGGAAGTCGGCGTGCGGATGGGCAGCGCGGGCTCGGAGACGCACGGCGGCGGCGACGTGATGCTGTTCGCCGACGGCGCGGACGCGAAGGCGTTCAAGGGCACGATCGACAACACGAAGGTGTTCGGTCTCGTGCGCTCGGCGTTCGGTTTCTGAATCCGTTGACTTCATGAGGAACGGGAACGTCCGATGAAACGTCAGCTTCTCTGCGCGCTCGCTTGCGGGTGGGTTGCGCTGCCGGCCCTTGCAGCGGCCGATCTCGACGCCGTGCTGCTGCACGAGAGCCGCACGGTGACGGCCGATGGCGTGACGCGCACGACGATGTATCGCGAACGGATGGTGCGGCGCGACGGGCATGTGTGGGTCGAACGCGTGCTGCCCGTCGCGGCGGCCAGCGGTCATGGCGACGATCACGACCATGATCACGACGCGGGCGGTCGCACCGGCGTGCAGCCGGCCGCCGCCCACGCGGGCCACGCGGGCCACAAGCATTTCAACTTCCAGGCAGCCGCGCGGCATGTGACGTACGACGGCAAGACGGCGCGCATCGAGTACGTGGACGCGGCGCACCGGACGGTCGTCAGCGTGCCGCCGGCCGAGTACGAAACCACGGGCTTCGACGGCTCGTGGGACAACGCGTACTACGTCACGCCGCCGTCGCAGTTGAAGCGGCTCGCGGCGGCGAAGCGCGGCGACGCGCCCGGCACCCGCTGGTACGAACAGGCGGTCGACACGCCCGGCGCGCGCGGCGTGAACCGGATCCTGTGGAGCGAGACGCTGCAGGCGCCGCTGTCGGTCGAATACCGGAGCGCCGACGGGCGCGTCGTGCGCAAGCTGACGCTGACACCGGCGCCGGCCGCGCGGCGCGAGACGTTGCCGTGGCAAACGCTCGCCAGCTATACGCGCAAGGAATACGCGGATTATCTCGACTGATCGGCGAATTCGACCATCTGTACGCGGGGCTTGCGGTCAGGCCAGCCGGTATCGTCAAGCGATGCGGCCGGGCCCTGGCCGATTTTTTTGCGGCTGGCCGGCAGCCATTGCCGATGACACGCTAGAAGCGCGCACCGTCCGGCACGCGCGTTGAAGGCCGCGACGCGACGCGCTTGATGAAACGGTCGAGCGGTGTCGCATAGCCGCGCGCGATCGCCGCGCTCAGTGCCGCCGACAACACCAGATACGCAATCAGCAACAGCAGCTTCGTGTCGCCGTGCGTGGCCGACGGCGGCCAGACCGTGCGCAGCCCGCCGAGCACGATCAGGTGGAACAGGTACAGCTCGTAGCTCAGCTTGCCGGCGCGGCCCAGCGGCGCGAGCAGGCGGCCGTGCACGCGCTCGCCGCTGACGTGCGCACCGATCAGCAGCACGGCCGTGCCGAGCGCCATCGCGGTGACGCCGGCGACATGGCTTTCCGCAATCGGCCAGGCGAGATAGAGCGCGGCCATCGCCGCCGCGACGGGCCATTGCACGAACGGCGCGGCCAGCCGCTGCCCGTTCACGCGTTCGGCCAGCAACGCGGTGCAGCAGCCGATCGCGATCCCGTCGAACGACGCGAAGTACGCATAGAGGAACCCGCCTTCGTCGCCGGCATGCGTGAAGCGGTACACGGGTCCGATCGCGGCGATGACCACCCAGAACGCGACCAGCCGTGCATCGCGGCGCAGCGCGATGCACAGCAGCGGGAACGACAGATAGAACACCTCTTCGACCGACAGCGACCACAGCACACCGAGCGCGTAGTTGACCCACCCGTATGCGCCGATCAGCACGTTCATCCAGAACGTCAGCGACGCGAGGCTCACGAGCCAGAACGACACGGCGATGCCCTCCGGCGCATGATTCTGGAAGATCGGCACGCCGGCCGCCGCGAGACCGTTGACGAGCGCGAGCAGCAGGAGCAGGCACGGGACGATGCGCGCGAGACGCGACACGTAGAACGCACGCACGTCGACCGCGCCGAGGCTGCCCCAGCGGCGGCGCGCATTCGACGTGATCAGATAGCCGGAGATCACGAAGAACATCGTCACGCCGTAGTTGCCGTTGCGCGCGATCGCATGCACGGCATCCCAACCGAATACGCGTGCCAGCGACGTGTCGCGCAGCGAGTAGGGGATGTTGAAGTGGTGCAGCAGGACGAGCACGATCGACACGCCGCGCAGCAGGTCGATCCGCGCGTTGCGCGGGCCGGTGCTCATTGCGGCCTGCCCGGTTCGGCGAGGGCCGGCAATGTTGCCAGGAACGTATCGCGTGCGCGCAGGCCGGCGTTCGGCGTCTGCCGCTCGTCGTCCTGGATCAGGTACGCGAACGCGACCTTGCGCGGCCCCTTGGCCGCCCAGCCGACGAACCAGCCGTACGCGTGCGACGCATCGTACTTGCGCCCCGGCGACCCGGTGCCCGTCTTGCCATGCACGATCCAGCCGTCGGGTTGCGTGTCGATCAGCGTGATGCGCTCGGTCATGTCGTACGCGTGCGCGCTGACAGGCAGCGTCCGGTTCGCGATCTTGCGCATGAAGGCGACCTGCTCGAGCGGCGAGATGCGCAGCGACGCGTTGACCCATGCGCCCATCACGCCGTTCAGTTCGCCCGTCGGACTGGTCGCGTCTTCGTTGCCGTAGCCGAAGGCGGTCGTGTACTGCTGGAAGCGTGCCTGCCCGAGCGCCTGCGTGACCTGCTGCGAGTACCAGAAGATCGACAGCTTCATCCAGCGCGCCGGGTCGGTCGGCTCGCGCCACGGTGCGCCGCCCCAGTCGGGGTAGCCGGCGTGGAAGTCGAGCGCCGGGGTGTGTGCGTCTTTCAACACGCCCGCATCGAAGCCCATCAGGCTGATGGCGACCTTGAACGTCGACGCCGGCGTCACGCGGGTCGCGCAGTCGCCTTGCTGCACGAGCATCCGGCCGGTGGCGGCATCGGCGACGACGGTGCAGATCGGGCGGGCATCGGAAGTCGCGGCGGCCAGGAGGCCGGCGGCGAAGGTGAACAGCGCGCGGCGCCAGTGCTTCAAGTGACACTCCTTCGGGTGGGGTGGCGCACAGTGTATCGACGGGTGGCCGGCTGTCGACCTGTCATGGTTGACGGGACGGCAGGCGGTTCATGACACGGGATGACACGATCGAACCCGGATATCCGGGGATGTCGTGCAGTCACGGGGCAATGCGCCGCCGATCAATATTCGGCAATGGCGTAATAGATCCCGAGGCACGCAACGGCGATGAGCGGGAGCGCGATGGTGATGAAGGCAATACGCCGGATGCCGCGCAGGCGCGTCACGCCGACATACAGGCAGAGCGATCCGAAAAAAAGCGTCACCGGCCAATAGATGGCGCCGTAAAGAACCGGGACGACCCAGATCGGCAGGTCGATACCGATGTCACTCATTCAGGGTGCTCCGTTGTCTGTGTGGACGTGGGTTCCATCGTGTTCAACTGGCGTCACGATCCGACGTGGCGACTCCCGACGAGCGTTCCACATGGGCCTGCACTCGCCGGTATCACTGGCCCCGTGCGGTGCCGTCGGCATCGTTGCGTCCGCCGTGCGCCCATTCGCTTTCGTCCGGCGGACGAGCATGGCGCAGCGGAGTGAGAGGCGGTCAGGCTCGCATCGTCACGTCGACCCGGTGCCGGCGGTCGCGGCCCAGTCTGCAGGCGAGCGACCCATGAAAAACTGGGTTCGCCACGTCGCAATGCCAAGATTGACCGCGCGGACGCTCACCACGTTGACGAGATCCTGCTTTCGCAGCCAGGCCGATGACGCAAGCGCTGCGTGCGCGACAGCGGTCGCCCCGGCCTTGTTCATCAGCGCCGGCGTGCTCGTGAGCACGGTAATGGTGGCGATCGCCTTCGGTGGCTGGCCTGCGGGGCCGACCACGCGCGTGTTGCCGATCCAGACACCGCTCTGGATCACGCCCGGAACGGTGGATGCCGCATGCTGGATCTGACGGATATCGGCCATGCGATCGTCATCGATCAGCCGCGTTGTCGCATAACGACTGCCGGCGAGCAGAAGCAGGCCAAGGACGGCCAGGATCGCCCAGTGCTTCCGGCCAACCGGCGCGACATCCTCGACGGGGGCCGCGACACGCACGACCCTGCTGGCGGTGAGCAGATCCTGTACGGACTGGCGGCTCGGCCGGTTGAAAACGAACAGGTACAGCAATGCCAGGCCCCAGAAGAATACGATCGCGCCGTTTGCGGTGGCGAGCCATTCCGTGCCCGGCTCGTGAAGCGCGGGCAGGTCGATGAAGCTGATGCCGCCGAGGATCAGCGGAACGGCGATCAGCGCGTACCGTGCCCAGGCGCGGAGGTACCCGGGACCGGGTCCGTCAGGGGCGGTGCTGTCGGCAACACGGATCTGCATCACCCGCTTGCCGAGCGATTGGTGTCGACTTCCGCCCTCGAGCAAGCCGAAGTAAATCGAACCGATCAGGAATCCGATCAACCTTCCCCATTCGCCAAGCGTCGAAAGGGCATCGAAGAACCCGATCGCGATCACGAGCCCGATCAGGCCGAGAACGATCGAATCGATCGAAAAGGCGGCGGTGCGTCGCCAGAAGCCGGCATCGCCGTGCGTTTTTTGATTTTCGTTGCCGTCCATTGCCGTAGCCCCCGATGCGTGGTGTGAGTTGAGCCGTTTGGGCTCTTTGCGGCGCGTAGCCGTCTGATTGCCGATGCCGATACCGCCCCGCTGGTGACAGGCAGATCATATCGACCGGCTTGACGTGGAATTGCAAACTATTGTGAGCAATGCGCAAGCGCGAACGTCTTCCATCCCGCAGGCGGCGTGGCTGCGATCGATCCGAACGCGGCGCGGGGTGCGCTGCCGCATGGGGTGCGCAAGCCCTGCGAACGTATCGGCCGGGCATCGGATCGAGACCGGCACCGACGGACATGAAAGGCTGGAGACGATTGTCGTGGATTTTTGTGAGGCCGTCGAACGCGTGGGTCCGGCTTGGCGACGGAGTCGATGTCGCGCACGCGCGCCGGATTCCGGCGACGAACCATGAAAAAACCCGCCGGCAGGCTGGCGCTTGCGGGCGGGCAAAGACACCTCGGGCAGACCCGCGCGGGTGTCGCGTGAAGAACGGAGAACCGGGTTACATCAGAACTTGTGGCGCAGCGCGACGCGCACGGCCACCTGGTTCGACGTCGACGACGGCGCGTCGGTACCGGGGATGAACGCGTTGTCGAGGATCGAGTTCGTCTTGTCGCCGGCGATGTGCTGGTACGCGGCCTGCACGTACACGTCGGTGCGCTTCGACAGGTTGTAGTCGGCCATCAGCCCGGCCGAGTGGATCTTCGGCTTCGCGTTGCCGGTCGACGCGTCGTACTTCTCGAGCGACAGCACGTACTGCGCGCCGACCATGAACGCCGGCGTGACCTGGTACGAACCGTTCACCTCGAAGTTCTGGTACTTGATCGCGCTGACCGTCGCGCCCGGGGCGATGATCGCGCCCGGCGTGCCGAGGTAGCCGTTGCCGGTCGGGTTCTTGTAGTTCGAGTTCGTGTACGCGAAGCCGACCGTCGCCGGGCCGAACGTGTAGTTGATGCCCGCGCCGAACACGCGCATGCGCTCGGCGATGTAGCTCGCGTCGTTCGCGGTGATCGCGCCGGCCGAGCCGTTGCCCGGATGGTTCGCCTGCAGGTACGCGGCGCCGATCAGCAGGCCGTTGTTCTGGTACTGCGCGCCGAAGCTGTACGCGCGGTTGTCCGAGAAGCTCGTGCTGTTGCTGAAGCTGTATGCGCCGCCGAACTGGAAGCCGCCGAAGTTCGGGCTCGCGTACTTCACCGTGTTGTCGAGGCGGAACGAGTTGTCGGTGTTGTCGTTGTCGAACGGGTGCGCGAGCAGGTAGCCGCCCCAGTTGCCGTTGGCCGTGGTCGGCGCGAGATAGTCGACGACGGAGTCGTACTGGCGGCCGAACGTCAGCGTGCCGTACTGCGCCTGGCTCAGGCCGACGTACGCCTGGCGGCCGAACATGCGGCCGCCCTGGTTGAGCCGGCCGCTGTTCACGTCGAAGCCGTTCTCGAGCTGGAAGATCGCCTTCATGCCGCCGCCGAGATCCTCGCTGCCCTTCAGGCCCCAGCGGCTGCCCTGCGCGTAGCCGCTCGCCATCTCGTAGACGTGGCCGGTGCCGACGTTGTTCGTGTAGTTCAGGCCTTCGTCGATCACGCCGTACAGCGTGACGCTGCTTTGCGCGAACACGGGGGCCGCGAAGGTTGCCGTTACGGCGAGCGCCGTCAGGGTCTTTTTCATTGAGAGATCTCCGTGATATCCAGCTGGTATCGGTTGTCGTGAGCGCGCCCGGCGTGGCGCGCCCCGTCATCCGGGGCGACCCGATGCAGCGCGCGCGGCGCCGGGTCGCGCATGGCGCGGCGGCGCGGCAACCGGCAGCGTCGGGTCGTGTCTCCTCCGATGACACCGCGCATTCTTCCCAAGCCGGCACGGAACCGAAAGCGAGTAATTTCGATGGATGGGATCGGGTTCGCCAATGGGGTCGCGACCGCCCGTTTCGACAGTCGAAACGGGGCGCGGCGTGCCGCGCTGCAATGCCGGCCGCGCAACGGCCGAACGCGGGGGCGGCGCGGCCCGCGCCGGGCCTTTCACGGGCTCGGAGAATCGGCCGAGAGGCCCGTCCGGCGGGCCTGGCAGGGGTGCCGGAAGATCGATTGACGCCGCCGATTGCAATGATCGGAATTACTCGTTTCCCTAAACAAATTGGCGGCGGAAACATGCAGGCTGACCGGACGTGGATACGTTCACGCTTCGCCGGTCGCCGCGCATGCCGCGACGCACAAACAACAGATTCGATTTGGAGACGACCCACCATGCAGATTCGACGACTGAAAACGGTCCTTCTCGCCGCCGCGGCGATCCTGTCCGCGCCTGTCGCCCACGCGGCCGGCGGCGCGTGCACCGACGGCAAGACGGTCCATTTCGCGGGCATCACGTGGGAAAGCGGGTCGTTCGCGACCGAAGTGCTGCGGCAGGTCATGGAGAAGGGCTACGGCTGCAAGACGGACGTCGTGCCGGGCAGCACGGCCGCCACCGAAACGGCGCTCGCGCGCAACGACCTGCAGATCTGGGCCGAGCAGTGGACGGGCCGCAGCGAGATCACCGCGAAGGCCGTCTCGTCGGGCGCCGTGAAGCTGATCGGCGACACGCTGCCGGGCGGCACGACGGAAGGCTGGTTCGTGCCCGACTACGTGGTGAAGGGCGATCCGGCGCGCAACATCAAGCCGGTCGCGCCGGGGCTCGTGTCGGTCGACGATCTGCCGAAGTACAAGCAGGTGTTCGCCGACGAGGAGGAGCCGGACAAGGGCCGCTTCCTGAACTGCCCGACGGGCTGGGACTGCGAGCGCGTGAACACGCGCCTCTTGCGCGTGCTGAAGCTCGACCAGTCGTATACGAACTTCCACCCGGGCACCGGCGCGGCGCTCGACGCGGCGATCGCGTCCGCGTACCAGCGCGGTGCGCCGATCGTGTTCTATTACTGGGGCCCGGCCGCGCTGATGGCGAAATACAAGTTCACCGCGCTGAAGATGCCGGCCTATAACGAAGCCTGCTGGAAGACGTTGCGCGACGAGAGCAGCACGCACCAGTGCGCGTCGTCGTACATGGTGTCGCGGCTGACGGTCGGCGTGTCGAAGCCGTTCGCCGATGCGAACCCCGATCTCGTCGGCGTGTTCGGCAAGGTGCGTTTCCCGATGGACTTCCTGAACCAGACGATCCTCGAGATGACCACGAAGAAGATCGACGGCGCGGCGATGGCCACGCAGTTCCTGAAGACCCGCCAGGACATGTGGAAGCAGTGGGTGCCGGCCGACGTCGCGCAGAAGATCGCCGGCAGCCTGAAGGGCGCGTAACCTGCGCGCGGCGGCGGGCCCGTGCCCGCCGCCGCCGTCACGCGCCTTCGCGGCGCGACGGAGAATCAAATGAACGGCTTCTTTCTGCACCTGTCGATCGCCGACTGGGTGAACAGCGCGCTCGAGACGTTCGTCGCGCAATACGGCGACGGCTTCCATCACTTCAGCGTGCTGGTGCTGCGCTACCTGCTCGTGCCGCTCGAAGGCGCGCTGCGCGTGGCGCCGCCGTGGCTCGTGCTGCTGGTGGTCGGCGCGATCGCGTGGAACGCGACGCGCCGCATCGGCCTCGGCGCGCTCTTCATGCTGCTGCTTTACGCGATCGGCTGCTTCGGCCTGTGGGACAAGCTGATGCAGACGCTCGCGCTGATGCTCGTCGCGACGGTGCTGTCGGTCGCGATCGGCGTGCCGGTCGGCATCCTCGCGTCGCGCAGCGCGTGGCTGCGGCGGATGCTGCTGCCGGTGCTCGACGTGATGCAGA
Source organism: Burkholderia sp. AU38729 (assembly GCF_020419725.1). Classification (NCBI taxonomy): domain Bacteria; kingdom Pseudomonadati; phylum Pseudomonadota; class Betaproteobacteria; order Burkholderiales; family Burkholderiaceae; genus Burkholderia; species Burkholderia sp. AU38729. The sequence continues at coordinate 245,189 of NZ_JAIZQO010000012.1, forward strand.
CGCTGCCGAGCTTCGTGTACCTGATCCCGGTGCTGATGCTGTTCGGCCTCGGCAAGGTGCCCGCGATCCTCGCGACGATCATCTATGCGCTGCCGCCGCTGATCCGCCTGACCGATCTCGGCATCCGCCAGGTCGATCCGGACGTGACGGAAGCCGCGCGCGCATTCGGCACGACGCGCTGGCAGCTGCTCGTCAACGTGCAGTTGCCGCTCGCGCGGCCGAGCATCATGGCCGGCATCAACCAGACGACGATGATGGCGCTGTCGATGGTCGTGATCGCGTCGATGATCGGCTCGCGCGGGCTCGGCGAGGACGTGCTCGCGGGCATCCAGACGCTCGACGTCGGCAAGGGTACGCAGGCGGGGCTCGCGATCGTGATTCTCGCGATCGTGATCGACCGGATCAGCCAGGGCTTCGGCCAGGAGCGCCGCGCCCGGCGGCGGCTCGCGCAGCAGCGCCGGCAGAAGGGCGCGTCGCGGGTGCCGTACCGGCTGCCGCGCAAGGCGCAGTCGGCGGGCGTCGATTCGAATCAGGCGACGCAGTCGTCGCGGGCATAGGAACGGAGACAGACATGGCGACCATCGACGTCAAACACGTGTACAAGCTGTTCGGGCCGCAGGCCGCGCATGCGCGCGTGCTCGACCTGTTGCGCTCGGGCAAGCGCAAGGCCGACGTGCTGGCCGAAACGGGCTGCAACGTCGGGCTCAACGACGTGAGCCTCGGCATCGAGTCGGGCGAGATCTTCGTGATCATGGGGTTGTCGGGTTCCGGGAAATCGACGCTCGTGCGGCACTTCAACCGGTTGATCGAGCCGACGGCCGGCGAGATCGTGATCGACGGCCGCGACGTGATCAAGCTCGACGCGCACGGGCTGCGCGAGCTGCGCCGCTTCAAGGTCAGCATGGTGTTCCAGAACTTCGGGCTGCTGCCGCACCAGACCGTGCTCGACAACGCCGCGTATGCGCTGCGCACGCGCGGCGAGAAGCGGCACGATGCGGCCGAGGCCGCGCGCAACTGGCTGACGAAGGTCGGGCTCGACGGCTATGGCGATCATTACCCGGACGAGCTGTCGGGCGGGATGCGGCAGCGTGTCGGGCTCGCTCGTGCGCTGGCGGCCGATACCGACGTGCTGCTGATGGACGAGGCGTTTTCCGCGCTCGATCCGCTGATTCGTACCGAGATGCAGGATCAGCTGCTCGAGCTGCAGGCGACGCTTGCGAAGACGATCGTGTTCATCACGCACGATCTGGACGAAGCGTTGCGTATCGGCGACCGGATCGCGATTTTGCGCGACGGCACGCTCGTGCAGGTCGGGACGCCGGACGATATCCTGTCGCGGCCGGCGGATGATTATGTCCGGCGGTTCGTGGAGAAGCGCACGAGCGTGAATTGACGGGAGCATGAAGAACGGCACGCCGCGACGGGCAGCGTGCCTTTTTTCGGCGCCACGGCGACGACACTTTATCGTCCACGAAAAACCGCCGCGAGTCTCGTGGACACGCGGCGGTTGCGTCGTGATCGTCGAGCGCCGATCCGTGATCAGTAGTCCCACAGAACCGGCACGAACCGGAATCCGTCGCCGTTCCTGGCGATATGACCGATGGACGGAAACGCGACGTGCGCGGCGGCCAGCAGCGCGCCGGTCTCGGCGGCTTCATTGAACAGCGCGATACGCACGGCGGCAGCCGTTTCAGGATCGTGCTCGAAGCCGTTTTGCCACTCGGGATGATCGAAGTTGACTTCGAAGATCGCATCGCCCGCGAACGTCAGCTTCTCGCCGTTCGATGCGATGTCCACGACGCAGTGCCCGGGCGTGTGCCCGCCCGTCACGCGCGCCGACACGCCTGCGGCGACTTCCACGGTCTGGTCGAACTGGACGATGTTTTCGCCGTAGAGCGTCACGAATTTCTCGGCTGCCTTGCGCAGGGCCGGCGGCACCGTTTCGGGCATCACCGTCTTGCTGAAGTCGGGATTTTTCCAGAACGCCACTTCCGCGGCCGATACGTGAATGCGCACGTCCGGCCGCAGCTTGGCCTTGACGCCGTCGACGTTCAGCCCGCCGACGTGATCCATGTGCATATGGGTAATCACGATATCGGTGAGCGCGGACAAATCGATGCCGGCCGATTCCAGACGCATCACCGACTTCCCGGCGCGCGTGAAGTACTCGAAGCCGTCGCCCACGCCGGAGTCGATCAGGATCAGGCGTTCGCCGCTGCGCACGAGCGCGATGTTCAGCGCCCAGTCGAACATGTCGCGTTGCAGGAAACGGCCGTCGAACCAGGCATTGCGGTCCGCTTCGCTCACGTTGGTGGACATGGTGGAGGTCGGTAGCGGCAGAATGCCGTCGCTGATCAGCACGACGTCGACGTCACCCACGCGGACGGCGTAGCGGGACGGCACGAGTTCGCCGGAACCTGGCTTGCCGAGGTCGGAGATAACCGGCTGAACATTGCGGGTGGTTTCGCTCATCATCAATAGTCCTATTCATCAAGTGGGGTAAGTCGCACTGCAGGGTGCGGTTCACGAGCACGACCACGAATTTCGCGCGTTTCGCTTCGCTCGCCTTTCAACCGGGCGTGAGAAGGATTGTAGTCAGGGGGATGAAAGGCGGAAGCACCGCGAGCGCACACATCATGTTGTTCGACCGGCAACAATCGACGACGGGCGGGAAGCGATGGGCAAGGCGACGGGCGGATGGGTCGACGTGCCGTTCATCGACCGAGACGCTTCATTTCCGCAGACGGTTGCGTGGTGGCTGCACGCCGTGTATGAGGTAATTCGGCCGGACGCGCATGCGCTTGCGACCGGGACGTCCCTGTGAAACGTGAAGCGGCCTGCCGACCCGCGGCCGCTACTTCGTGCCGAGCACGCAAGCGAGCGGATGCGACGGTACGCCGTTGCGATGGACGGCAGCCGACGCCCGGCGTCGGTCATGAGGCGAGCCAGCGTGTCGGGCAGGTACGCATCGTACGGCGCGCGCTCGATGTCGCGTCCGGTAATCGCGGCGATGCCACTGCGTCTGACGACGCGACGCAGTTCGCCCAGGCCGTTGGGTTCCGTGTGCTGCACCGCAGCGGGACGTGCATCGCCATTCCTTCGCGTCCGCCGGCCGGAATCCTCATGCCAATCGATCACCCGATCCGCGCGTGCCGGCGCTCGCCGCTGACCGGCGCCGAAGAAAAAGCGACCTATCACATTCGAAACATTTCTGAATGGCGCTTTATCGGGGTTTTTAACGCCTCGGCGGAATGAATTCGCGCGCGTCCTTGCCGGGGCGTGGGTTTGCGATCGAGATCGAATATCCGGCACGACAGGCCAACCCGAATGCGGCCCCAACGGCAATCTCAAAAATGAAACATGGCGCATTTGCCGTGCCCGCGCCGGCCTGATCGGCAAGCCCTTGAATGCAAACGGGAAAGGCATCTGCGCGTCGCGGACGCCGCGGTATCGTGCGGCTCCGCACGTTTCAGCGTTGAAACACGCGTGGCGTGCCGAAGTCGCGCGGGGCTGGCCATGTCGCGTGAAAAATCCCACGGTCTGTTTGTATTCGGGCCGCCTGGCGGCGTGGCATCGCTGATGCGTGATGTCGTCCGGATTGGTGCGGTCGGCCAAGCCGTTCCTCGTTACTTCAGGAGGATTTCATGCGTAAGACTTTATTGGCGTCCGCTGCGCTTCTCGCCCTGGGATGCAGCGGCTACGCGATGGCGAATCCATGCAGCAGCAATGCCAGTTCGACGTGCAGCCAGAAAGCGGATGACGGATCGAACACGCTCAGCAATTCGGTCAGCTCAAGCCAGACCAGCACCACCGGGTCCAATGCAAATGAAGTCTCGCCTGGCGCGAGCGTCTATCAGGATTCCTACAACAGCACCAAGATCGTCGCGATCAGCAAACTCGACGGGTACGTGAGCAATGTCCAGGTCTGGGGCATTGGCAACAACGCGACCAATTCGGGCAGCGCGGCCGGCGGAAGCGGTGGCAAGGGCGGCAATGGCTACGGCTACGGCGGCGCGGGCGGTAACGGCGGCGGCGGCGGTGCGGGCGGCGGCGGCGGGAAAGGCGGCAGCGCGCATAACGGCAGCGCCACGGCAGGCAACGCCAGCAACGGCAGCGCGACGGCCGGCACCGGCAACGGCGGTGGCGGCGGAACCGGCGGTTCGCCCGACGCCAGCGGCGGGGCCGGCGGCAAGGCCACGGCGAGCGGCGGCTATGGCTCCGGCAAGGGCGGCGGCGCCATCGCGGCTTCGGTCGGCGTAGGCGGCTCCGGCACGGGCGCCGGCACCGGCTGGGGCGGCGGCACCGGCACGGCCGATGCCGGTTCCGCATGGGCCAAGAATCATGGCAGCGGAAGCGCGTCGGCATCGGCCGGCAGCGGCACCGGTACGGGCACGGGCACCGGCAGCGGTTCGGGTAGCGGCACGGGCGGCGCAGGGTCGGCAGGCACGTCGACGGCTTCGGGCGGATCGGGCTCGGGTACCGGCGGCAGTGGTGCGGCCGCGGGCGGCACCGGCGGCGCGGCGACGGCCGCGGCGGGCAACGGCGGAGCCGGCGGCGCGGGCACGGGCGGCGG
>NZ_JAIZQO010000013.1:0-212048 GCF_020419725.1 Burkholderia sp. AU38729
GGTGCGGCCGGCGCCGATGCCGCCGGTTGCGGTGCCGCGGCCTGCGGCGCGAATACCTCGGCGCGCGCCGGTTGCGCGGCGGCGGCCGGTTCCGCGGCCGGCGCTGCGGCGTCCTGCGCGGCAGCCGGGGCGGCCGGTGCCGTGCCGTGCCCGACGCGGATCTGGCTTTCGTCGATCACGAAGCAGCACACGGCGACGATGTCGTCGGACGGCACGTCCGATTCGACCCACAGCGTCAGGTCCGCGCCCGCTTCCTCGCGGCCGACGATCCGGCCGAGGTTGCCGAGTTCTTCGGTGAGCAGTTCGCGATCCTTCGCGTCGACGCCCACGAGCGTGATCTTCAGGTGCGGGCCGCCTTCGCCTGCGTCGCCCGCAGGATGCGCGGCCGCGACGGCCTGCTCGATCACGTGGTCGGGCGCGCGATCGTCGCCGGCGGCCGGTTCCACGGCCGGCGCGGCCGGGGCGGCGACGGCCGCGACCGGCGCCACGGGCGCAGCGGCGGCGGCAGCCGGCGCGGCCGCGCCGCTCTCGGCCTTCAGCCGTTCGAGCTTCGCGCAGATCGTCGCGGCGGCGGCCGCGTCCGGTTCGGCGCTCGCGCGGTAGTCGACGAGCTGGTCGGACAGCACGTCCTTCGTCTCCAGGAACGCGTCGACCATTTCCTTGGTCAGCGTCAGCTCATGGTTGCGCGCGCGGTCGAGCAGCGATTCGAGGATGTGCGTGGTGTCGGTCAGCGCGGAAAAGCCGAACGTCGCCGCGCCGCCCTTGATCGAATGCGCGGCGCGGAAGATCGCGGCCAGATCCTCGGGGTCGGGCGAGCCGACGTCGAGGTTCAGCAGCAGCTGCTCCATCTGCGCGAGCAGCTCGTCCGCTTCGTCGAAAAATGTCTGGTAGAACTGAGTGATGTCGAGAGTCATGCCCGGTCCCGGGTTGAATGCGTCGCGTGAATGTCAGGAGGCGGCCGGCTCGGACAGCGTCGCGACCAGGTCGACCAGCACGGCGGGGTCGATCGGCTTCTCGATCCAGCCGGTCGCGCCCGCGTCGCGTGCGGCGTCCTTGAACGCGTCGCTGCCTTCGGTCGTCAGCACGAGGATCGGCGTTTCCGTATAGGCGGTCAGCTTGCGCAGCGCGGCGATCACTTCCAGCCCGCTCTTGCGCGGCATGTTCTGGTCGGTCAACACCAGGTCGTACGGCACGGTGGCCGCCAGGTCGAAGCCGGCCTCGCCGTCCGGCGCCACCGTCACGTCGTAGCCGGCCTGCATCAGCGTTGCCTGCAGCAGCGCACGCATGGTCGCGGAGTCGTCGATGGCGAGAATGGTTCGGATCATGTCTGTCTCGGAATCTCGTAAACGTCAGGGTTTCGGCACGGCGACGGCGGACGCCGCGAGCGCCGGGCGCACGGCCGGCGCCGGAGCCAGCTGCTGCGCGAGCTGCTGCGAGCCGGCCGCATCGGCCGACAGCGTCGTGGTCGTCGCATCGTCGCGCATCAGCGCCTCTTCGGATTTGCGGTTCAGCACGATCACGCTGATCCGGCGGTTTTCCGGATCGAGCGGATCGGCCTTGTTCAGGTTCTGGGTCGACGCGAGGCCGAGCACGCGCAGCACTTTCGCCTCGCCCATGCCGCCGGCGATCAGCTCGCGGCGCGACGCGTTCGCGCGGTCGGCCGACAGCTCCCAGTTGCTGTAGCCGCCCTCGCCGCCCGCGTACGGCACGGCGTCGGTGTGGCCCTGGACGATGATCCGGTTCGGCACGTCGTTCAGCGTCTTGCCGATCTCGCGCAGGATGTCGCGCATGTACGGCTCGACGTGGTCGCTCGACATCGCGAACATCGGCCGCTTCTGCGAATCGACGATCTCGATGCGCAGCCCCATCAGCGTGGAATCGATGCGGATCTGCTGCTTGAACTGGCGCAGCGTCGGGTTGGCCTCGATCGCGGCCATCAGCTTGATCTGCAGGTCGTGCAGGCGCGCCTGCTCGAGGCGGTCCTGCGCGGCCTGTGCGTTCTGCGCCTGCGAGCGGGAATGCTCGTCGCCCATCTTCGCGAGACGTTCGGCGAGCTGCGTGGTGCCGTCGGTGCGGCGCAGCGTGCCGGCGTCGACGCTCGACAGGTCGCGGCCGCCGCCGTTGATGATGCTGGAATCCTGCGAGCTGCGGTCGCCGCTGCCGAACAGCGCGGCCTTCAGCGGCGTGTTGAAGTATTCGGCGATCCCCTTCAGCTGCACCGGCGTGACCGAGCTCAGCAGCCACATCAGCAGGAAGAACGCCATCATCGCGGTCATGAAGTCCGCGTACGCGAGCTTCCAGGCGCCGCCGTGGTGGCCCTTCTTCGCCGGGGCCACCCGCTTGACGACGATTGCGCGATCCTTGCTCTTGCTCATTGGGCGCTCCGCGTCACTTTGCCTTCACGCGGCGCACATGTTCTTCGAGTTCGGAGAACGACGGGCGCTCGGTCGAGAACAGCACCTTGCGGCCGAACTCGACCGCGATCGCCGGCGCATAGCCGTTCAGCGTCGCGAGGATCGTCACCTTGATGCACTGGAACATCTTGGTCGACTCGGCGACGCGCTGCTCCGCGAGGCTCGCGAGCGGCCCGATCAGCCCGTACGACAGCAGGATCCCGAGGAACGTGCCGACCAGCGCCTGCGCGATCATCGCGCCGAGCACCGCGGGCGGCTTGTCGGCCGACGCCATCGTGTGCACGACGCCCATCACGGCCGCGACGATACCGAATGCCGGCATCGCGTCGCCGACACGCATCAGCGCATGCGCGGGGCCTTCGCCTTCCGCGTGGTGCGTCTCGATCTCCTCGTCCATCAGGCTCTCGATCTCGAACGCGTTCATGTTGCCGCCCACCATCAGGCGCAGGTAGTCGGTCAGGAATTCGACGATGTGATGATCGGCGAGGATCTTCGGGTATTGCGTGAAGATCGGGCTCTTTTCCGGATCGTCGATGTCGGCCTCGAGCGTGAGCGTGCCTTCCTTGCGTGCCTTCGCGAGCAGCACGTAAAGAAGCGCCATCAGCTCCATGTAGACATCCTTCGTGTATTTCGAGCCCTTGAAGAGCGTCGGCAGCACGCGCAGCGTGGCCTTGATGGTCTTGCCGCCGTTGCCGAGGATGAACGCGCCGACACCGGCACCCACGATCATCAGGATCTCGACCGGCTGGATCAAGGCGCCCAGATGCCCGCCTGCCAGCGCATAACCGCCGAAGACGGACAACAGCGTCACGAGTGTTCCCACGATAATCAGCACTGCCTGTCCCTCACGAATGACCGGCGGGGAGACCGCCGTTAAACAGGTTTACGGCAGTCGGCAGGAAAACTTTCGCGGGCGGCCAGGCGGCGGCCCGACGGTGTTTACCAGCAATTCGCAGACGATTCGCGCCACCCGGCGCGGCCTGAACGCCCCGCCCGGCGCTGCTCAGGCCGCGGCAGCGGCCAGTTCGGCGCGCGCGGCGGCGGCCTTGCGGGTCTTGCCCGCGCGCGACGGCGGCTGGCAGAGGCCGCAGACGAAACCTTGATGCGGATCATGCGCATGCGCGACGAAGTGGCCGCCACAGCGCGTGCACGGGGTCATTTGCAGCATCCCCGAATCGAAGAAGCGCACGAGCGTCCACGCGCGCGTGAGGCTCAGCGCGGCCTCGTCGCCGGACAGGTTCACGTGCTCCTGATAGAGCCGGTACGCCTTCACGATCGACTGGATCGGCTCGCAGCGGCCGTGATCCTGCATGAACCGGTAGATGTTGTAGAACAGCGACGAGTGGATGTTCGGCTGCCACGTCATGAACCAGTCGGTCGAGAACGGCAGCATCCCCTTCGGTGGCGACACGCCCTTCAGTTCCTTGTACAGCTTGATCAGACGGTCCCGCGACAGGCTCGTCTCCGCTTCCAGCAGCTGCAGCCGGGCGCCCAGTTCGATCAGTTCGATGGCGAGGGTGATTTCCTTCACCTCGATCACGACGCTTTTGCTTGCCATGGTGATAACCGTCCGCTTGACGTTATTCGGATGGATGGCCAATACGCTGCCCACCGGCGCGGCACGCCGGGACACACGCAAGGCGGGATGGATCAGCGGACGCCTTCGACCTGCTGCCCGGCCATCAGGATGGCCGAGTGGGCGTGCGCGACGACATCGCTGCGGCCCTTGTCGGCGAGCGACGACAGCAGCGCGTGATCATCGAAGCGGAAGCGGCACAGCATCTGGTTCGACGCGGCCAGCTTCACGGTCTGTGCGAGCGTGAGGTTGGCGAGCACGTCGGCGAGTTCCTGGGAAATGCCCATGCGGAACATGCCCATCGCTTTGTCTTCCCGCAGCAGGCGTTGCGCGAGGAGGAGGTACGACAGGTTGACCTCTTTGATCTCACTGAGCATTTCGCTGGTAGCGCTCATGATTCCCCCGTTAAAGAGCTTTGCTTTGGCCATTCGTGTTATGAAAACGTTTGCTCGATCAGGGCGCTCTTGGCGCTCAGTCGGCTCGTTTATAGTCTTACAGGGCGAATTTTGGCCAAACGGCATGTGCGCCGGTATCAGCGAAGTGGCGTATGCCGCGCAGGATTTGTCTGTAAACCGTGTAGGAATTTTTCCGACAAAGCGAATTGAAAGGCTCAATCGGGGAAACGGCTGGCAGCGCGAATTCGGCTGTGATGTGTCCGATGGCCTCCGTGCAGTCCTGGAAGGCTTGCCGGCAAGGCTGCCGGCAATCGGATCGGTAAAAATTATAGTGCTTTTTCACGAAGACGCAACAATAGTTGCGTCTATCTCCGTTTCTGTTTCCACACCCTTTTTATCGGGGTTTTCGCGTATTTCATCGTGTAACAAGCCTTAAGTGTTTGAAAAAACACTCGAACCCCTCAGGGCGATATCGATAATGGACTCCAATGGGCGGCGGCGCGAGCCGTGCCGGCCCGCCCCGCAGCTCGTCGTCCGGCGCCCCGCGCACCCCGCCCAGGGCACGGCCACGTACCGCCAACCGCGTACGCCGGCGAGTTCCGCAACCTTGCACGGGATCCGCATCGGCGCCCCGCGCCCCCGGGTCGAAACAGGAGAACCTCCATGCGAATTGCCCAGATCGCGCCGCTTTACGAAGCCGTTCCGCCGAAACTCTACGGCGGCACCGAGCGTGTCGTGTCCTACCTCACCGAGGCGCTCGTCGATCTCGGCCACGATGTGACCCTGTTCGCCAGCGGCGACTCCGTCACGTCGGCCCGACTCGAGGCGGCCTGGCCGCGCGCACTGCGACTCGACCCGTCGATCCGCGATTCGATGGCGCCCCATATGCGGCTCCTCGAAAAGGTCGCCCGGGTCGCGCACGAATTCGACGTGCTGCACTTCCACCTCGACTACCTGCCGTTCCCGCTGATGTCGCGCCTCGACACGCCGTACGTGACGACGCTGCACGGCCGCCTCGACCTGCCGGAACTGCAGCCCGTGTTCGACGCGTTCCCGGACGCGCCGGTCGTGTCGATCTCGAACAACCAGCGCAAGCCGCTGCCGCAGGCCGCGTGGGCCGGCACCGTGTATCACGGGCTGCCCGACACGCTGCTCACGCCGCAGCCGGGCGTGAAGCCCGAATACCTCGCGTTCCTCGGCCGGATCTGCCCGGAAAAGCGCGTCGACACCGCGATCCGGATCGCCGCGCAAAGCGGGCTGCCGCTGAAGATCGCCGCGAAGGTCGACAAGGCCGACGCCGACTACTTCAAGGAAGTGATCGAGCCGCTGCTCGACCAGGCGCACGTCGAATTCATCGGCGAGATCAACGAGGCGCAGAAGCCCGCGTTCCTGTCCGGTGCGAAGGCGCTGCTGTTCCCGATCGACTGGCCGGAGCCGTTCGGCCTGGTGATGATCGAGGCGATGGCCTGCGGCACGCCGGTCGTCGCGTTCAACCGCGGCTCGGTGCCCGAAGTGATCGAGGACGGCGTGACCGGCTTCATCGTCGAGGACGTGCAGGGCGCGGTCGGCGCGCTGCACCGGATCGACAGCCTGTCGCGCACCGCCATCCGCGAACGTTTCGATACGCGCTTCAGCTCGAAGGCCATGGCGCAGCGATATGTCGAAACTTACGAATCGCTTTGCACGGGAGCCCGTCAACCGGCATTGCGCCGGGTCGCCGGCGCCTGACACGGAATGCCGCAAGGAAATATGCCGTAATCCAATCCGCGCCCAAATTGGCGCGGATAACAAAAGAGCCGCATCTCGATGCGGCTCTTTTGTTTGGGCTTTCGGTCATTCGATGAGGAAACGATCGCGGTTTTTACCGACGATCCAATTCGGCGGCTTGCCGCGCCCGCTCCAGGTCGCGCCCGACTTCGGATCGCGGTATTTCGGGGGCAGCGGCGCCTTCTTCGGCGGACGCCCGCGCTTCGCTCGCTCCGCGAAGCCCAGATCCTGGGCAGTCAGCCCATATTCGGCAATCTTTTGCTGGACTTCCGCAATCACCGCCGCCACTTCCTGGCGGCGCACATCGTCCGCCTGGGCCTGCAGATCGGCGATCTGCGCCTTGAGCTTCGCGTATTGAGACATTTTTTGACTCCCCTTTTCGATGATGCGGCCCCGGCGAATCCGGCCGGGACACCAACATCCGTTACGCCATCCGCACTGCCGCCCTGCCCTTCGAAATTAATGCTGCCATCTTTAACCGATTCGGCTATATCGAGAATGCGGACTTATTCTAATAAAAGGCATTCGTCAGCTATTCAAATTTAACAATCGTTGACCCTCCCCGACCCGATTCATTTCCTATAATCCAGACCAATTCCGGGTGACGGTTTAAATCCGTCGCGTCGTCCGGTTGTCTTCAATCCACTTGAACGAGGTCCTTACATGAATCTTTCTCAGCGTCTCGCTGCAGAGGTATTCGGCACGTTCTGGCTGGTGCTCGGCGGGTGCGGAAGCGCCGTGCTGGCCGCCGCCTTTCCGGGCCTCGGCATCGGCTTTGCCGGCGTCGCACTTGCCTTCGGCCTGACCGTGCTGACGATGGCATTCGCAATTGGCCACATTTCGGGCTGCCACCTGAATCCGGCGGTGAGCGTCGGCCTGACGGTCGCCGGCCGCTTCCCCGCACGGGATCTCGTGCCGTACATCGTCGCGCAGGTGGTCGGCGCGACGCTTGGTGCATTCGTGCTGTACCTGATCGCGACCGGCAAACCGGGCTTCGACGTCGTCGGCAGCGGCTTCGCGACGAACGGCTTCGGCGAGCGCTCGCCCGGCCACTACGCACTCAGTTCGGCGTTCATTTGCGAAGTCGTGATGACGGGCTTCTTCCTGTTCGTGATCCTGGGCGCCACCGACAAGCGCGGCGTGCCGGCCGGCTTTGCGCCGATCGCGATCGGCCTGTGCCTGACGCTGATCCACCTGATCTCGATTCCGGTCACCAACACGTCGGTGAACCCGGCCCGCTCGACCGGCCCCGCGCTGTTCGTGGGCGGCGATGCGATCGGTCAGCTCTGGCTGTTCTGGGTGGCACCGATCATCGGCGCGGTACTCGCCGGGATCATCTATCCGCTGGTCGCGGGGCGTGACGACGCCGTCGACCTGCTGCCGGCATCGGCTCGCACAAGCGAATAAAACACTACGGGGTCAAGCGAGCAGAGCAGCGAGCCTCACGCTGTCGAAGAAGATCGAGGCAAGTCATTTCGACGGGCGCCACTGGCGCCCGTTTTTCATTTCCGCCCCCGGCGGGACGCTCAGGAGGCGGCGACGTTGTCTTCGAGCGAGAACAGCGTGCGCAGGTGGCGGGCGACGCCCGCATCGAAGTTGTTGCCGATCCGCGGGATGTGCGGGAGCCGCGCGACCAGGTCGGGATTCGCGTTGTTCATCATGAACGCGTGGCCGGCGGTTTCGAGCAGGTCGATATCGTTCATGTTGTCGCCGAACGCGATGCAGTGGCCGGTGTCGACGCCGAGCCGTGCGAGCACCGAGCGCAACGCGCGGCCCTTCGACACGTTCGCGGTCATCACCTCGAGGCAGTCGGGCAGCGAGTACGTGACGTACAGCGCATCGCCGAAGCGCACGCGCATCTGCTCGGCGACGACCGCCAGATCGGCCGGATCGCCGATGTACAGCACCTTCGCGATATCCGCGCCGTCATGCGCGGGCATGTCGATCACGTCGTAGCGGAAGCCCGAATCCTGGTGGAATTCGAGCAGGTGCGGCGCATCGCGGTCGATCAGCCAGCCCTGGTCGGTGAACAGGTTGACGATCACGCGGCCGTGCGCGCCGACGACCTCGGGCTGCACGAGGCCGCGGACGATTGCCGGATCGATGTCCTGCGCGTGGATCGTCGTGTCGTCCGGCGCATGCACGCGCGCGCCGTTCGACGTGATCAGGTACGGCCGGATGCCGAGCACGTCGCGAATGCCGGCGACGTCCGCGTAATGGCGCCCGGTGGCGATCACGAACTGCAGGCCGTCGCGGTCGAGCCGGCGGACGGTGTCGATCGTGTACGGATCGAGCTGGTGGTCGCTGTTCAGCAGGGTACCGTCGAGATCGGTGGCGATGACTTTGTACATGGGACGGAAGAATGGCGCTCAGGGCTCTGCGGAACGGCCATTCTAACGTCGGGCCCGGTTGCCCGCCGGACGGTTCCCGGCCGATTGCCGCCCGCGGCGCGGTTGCGATGCGCTTTCCTCCGGCTCGACACGCCGTCAGCGCCCTTCCGCCGCCCGCAGCGCCTGCAGCGCGAGCCGCAGCGCGCCGTGCGCGGAATCGTCGAGCGGCGCGCGCAGCCGCCCGGCGTGGCGCGCCGGCACGGCCGGTGCGAGGGCGTCCGCCAATCCGCCGCACAGCGCGACCGGCAGCGCCTGCTGCGGATCGAGCGCGTCGATCATCTTGCCGATCTCGTCGCCCGCCTGCGCGATCAGCGCGCCGGCGACCGGATGCGAACGGTGCGCGAACACGATCGGCGCAAGCCGCGCGTAGATCGTCTGGTTCGCATCGCACGACCACTGGACGAGCGCGTCGCGATCCTGCGCGCCCGTTTCCGCGAGCAGTGCGCTGGCGAACGCATCGCGCGGCACGCGGCCGTCGAGCGCCTGCTGCGCATAGGCGAGCGCGCGCACGCCGAGCCATGCGCCGCTCGCCTCGTCGCCGGACGGGAAGCCGAAGCCGCCGGCGATCCGGCACGCGCCGGCCGCATCGAGCGCGGCGGCGATGCTGCCGGTGCCGAGCGCGACGATCAGCCCCGGCGCGCCGCCGTGCGCGCCGACGACGGTCGTATACGCGTCGCTCTCGACCGCGAGCGCGCCGAGCGGCGCCTGCGCGCGGAACGCGGCCAGCCACGCCGCATTGTTGACGCCCGCGAGCCCGCAGCCGAGCGCGCACTGCGACCAGTCGAATGCATGACCGGCCTGGGTGAACGCATCCGCGCAGGCTGCGCCGATCGACGCCCACGCGCGCTCGATGCCGAGCCCGAGCCCCGACGGGCCGCCGCGCCCCTGCGCGAGCTCGCGCCCGTGCCGGTCGGCCAGCACCGCGCGCGTGCCCGTGCCGCCGCCGTCGATGCCGATCGCAAAAAGTAATGCCGCCATGCCTTCATCCCGCTGATTCGAACAGGCGCCAAGCTTAACCGGATCGGCGCCGCGCGCCCATCTGCCGTTCGGCCGGCTGTTCCGTGAAAAGGGCTTCCGCTATGCTGACGCGATCGAATCGATACGAAAAGCGAGGCAGACGATGTCGCAGCGGTGCAACTGGGTGAAGACGGAAGCGGATGCGCACTATCACGATACCGAGTGGGGCGTGCCGTCGCACGACGATCGCCACCTGTTCGAAATGCTGATCCTGGAAGGCGCGCAGGCCGGACTGTCGTGGTCGACGATCCTGAACAAGCGCGCGGGCTATCGCGAAGCCTTTGCGGATTTCGACGTCGATGCCGTCGCGCGCTTCACGCCGAAACGCATCGAGAAGCTGCTGGAGAATCCCGGCATCGTGCGCAACCGCGCGAAGGTCGAATCGGCGGTCACCAACGCGCGCGCCGTGCAGCGCATCCGCGAAGAGCACGGGTCGCTCGCCGCGTTCCTGTGGTCGTTCGTCGGCGATACGCCGGTCCAGAACGCATGGCAGTCGTACCGCGACGCGCCCGCGTCGACCGAACAGTCCGACGCGCTCAGCAAGGCGCTGAAGGCGTATGGCTGCAAGTTCGTCGGCTCGACGATCTGCTATGCGCTGATGCAGGCCACCGGCATGGTCAACGATCACGAAGTTGGCTGCCCGTGCCACGCGCAATGCGCGGCGCTCGGCGGCAAATCGCCCGCACGCCGGCGCAAGGCGGGCTGACGGCACGAAGCGGGCCGACGGCGCGGGCAGCGGCCGGCCGCCCGCCGGCCCCCGCGGCCCAGCGCGGGTTACGCCGCCCGCTCACCGCTCACGAAGCGCGGCGCTGCGCGGCGCGCCACACCTCACCTTGCGGCGCGCGACGACGCCGGCGCAACCGCCCGCATGCTGCGCGCGGCCCGCACACGGGCGCTGCGCTTCTTCACCCAGATGCAGATGCCCGTCACGCTCAGCATCGCGATCACGATGCCGAGCGCGCTCACCGCCGCACGCCCCGCGACGCCGGCGATCCGCCCCGAGTGCAGCGGAAACTGCGCCTGCATGAACAGGTCGCCTGCCGAACCGCGGCCCGGCACCTGGGCGGCGACGGGCCTGCCGGTCACCGCATCCCAATAGAGCCACGCATTGCCGAGCCCGACGTCGCCGTGATCGTTGCCGGGCGTGAAGAACCCGACCGCATAGGCATTCATCGCCGGTGCGAACAACAGCGCGCCGGGCGGCGCGGCGAAATCCGCGTCGCGCCCGGCCGCGCGCGCGATCTCGACGATTCGCTCGCGCGGCAGGATCGTGCTGCCCGGTGCGGCGGGCGGGAAGTGTTCGGGATTCGTGTACGGCGTCTCGGCCAGCGGCGACACCAGCGATACCAGCGGCCGCACGACGGGCAAGGCGAGATTCATCGAGATCGACGTGACCGCGACGACCAGCAGCAGCCCCCACACCCACACGCCGCCCGAGCGGTGCAAGTCGAACACCAGCGGATAGCCGCCGCGGCGCACGCGGAACGCAAACGACTTGCGCCAGCTCTTCGGGTTCGGAAACGCGAGCACGAGCGCGATCAGGCAGTCGATCGCCCACACGATGCCGACGACGCCCATCACCCAGAACCCGAAGTTGATCCCGCCGTACATGGGCAGGAACAGCGAATAGTGCAGCCGGTAGATGAACGGCATCAGGCCGAGCCGCGCCACCGACAGCGCGCCCCATTCGCGGCGGGCCTGCACCGCGCCCGTCGCGGGATCGACGGCGATCTGGCTGAAGCCGAGCGCGTACGGCTGGCCCGTTGCCGGGTCGGTGCGCGGCATCACGCCCGCCTGCAGCGTGTGGCCCGGCTCGATCGCGAGCGGCAGATAGGTCACCTGCACGCGCGGGTCGGCAGCCTCGATGCGCGTCGCGAGCGCGAGCGGATCAAGCGGCGCCGCATCGCTGCGGGCGGTGTAGAAGTCCGGGTTCAGTGCCGCGTCGAGTTCGTGATCCCACGCGATCAGCGCGCCGGTAAGGCCCGCGACGAACAGGAACAGCGCGATCGCGAGGCCGAACCAGCGATGCAGGCGGACGAGAAACGGCCGCAGAAACGCGTTCATCGCGCGCCCTGGGAAAGGAAAGCGGGCCGGCACGAGCGGCCCCGGTTCAACGGGATGCAGGTCATTTGCGGTCAGGCGCCGCGCACGAGCCGGCCGGCCGCCGCTGGCGAGGCCGGATGCCCTTGCACGCGGCATGGAATTGTTGCGCGTTCGACGGGTTTTGATACGATGCGCAACATTTTATCGCAATGCGAATGATTCTTACTTGCATTTTTACTTACCCGCCATGACCGTCAGCCTCGCCCGTCCTCCCGTCCGCCCACGTCGCGTGGCCGCCGCCCTTGCCTGCCTTGCCGCGTCGCTCGCGCACGCGGACGATTCGCCCGGCGGCGCCACGGCGTTGCCGGCCATCAACGTCACCGCTGCGCATGACTCGCCGCAGCACCTGACCGACACGCTCTCCACCGGTGCGCTCGGCACGCGCCGCCAGCTCGACACGCCGTTCTCGACGACGATCGTCACGTCGGAGGAGCTCGAGGCACGCCAGCCGTACAAGCTCGGCGACGTGTTCGCGAACGACGCCTCGGTGTCCGACAACAGCGGTGCGTACAGCGCATGGGCCAGCTACATGACCGTGCGCGGCATGCAGCTCGACTGGCAGAACGGCTACAAGATCGACGGGCTGCCGTTCGTCACGTACGGGATCACGATGCCGTACGAACAGCTCGACCGCGTCGAGCTGCTGAAAGGGCTCGGCGGGTTCCTGTACGGCTTCGTGACGCCCGGCGGTGTCGTCAACTACGTAACGAAGCAGCCTGGCGTCGAACCGGTACGCAGCGTCGACGTCGGCTACCGGAGCACCAACGTGTGGACCGAGCACGTCGATATCGGCCAGCGCTTCGGGCCGAACGGCCTATTCGGCGCGCGGCTGAACGCGACGCACGAGGAAGGCAAGACGTACAACGACGGCAACATCCGCCGCGACAGCGTCTCGCTCGCGCTGCAGGCGAACCTGACGCGGGACCTGTCGGTGACCTTCGGCGCGCTGTACCAGGACCGCCGCACGACGGGCCAGACGCCGTCGATCTTCACCGGCAGCTACCCGGGCGGCGCGCTGCCCGCGACGATCAGCGGCGGCACGACGAACCTCGGCGGCAAGGACCAGTACCTGAACACGAACCTGCAGCTCTACACGGCCGGGCTGCAATACCAGCTCGCGCCCGACTGGCAGCTCGACGTCGCGTACAGCTACAGCAAGGCGACGCGCCGCCGCAACGAAAGCACGCTGTACCTGCAGGACGCGGCCGGCAACTACACCGACAGCCGCTACGTCGGGATGGAGGATCACCGCTTCAGCCAGTGGCGCGCGATGGTCGAGGGCAAGGTGCGCATGGGCCCGTTCAGCCACCAGATCGTGCTCGGCGCGTCATGGCAGAAGCAGGCGAACGACTATTCGGCAAACAGCGTGTTCGTGCCGCTCGGCGCCGGCAACCTGTATGCGCCGAACCCATACCGCTACGACAGCCCGCACGGCTTCATCCAGTACCGCACGAGCGAGATCGTGCAGAAATCGCTGTTCGCGAGCGACACCGTGCAGCTCACCGAGCGGTGGTCGGTGCTCGCCGGCGTGCGCTACATGAATTACGAGCAGCGCTCGTTCCAGGCGAGCGGCGCCGAGGATCCCGGCTACCGCCAGAACGGCGTGGTCACGCCGACGTTCGCGGTGATGTTCAAGCTCGCGCCGACCACGACCGCTTACGTGAGCTACGCCGAATCGCTCGAGCCCGGCAGCCGCGTGAACGACGTCTACGCGAACGCCGGCCAGGTGCTCAAGCCGCTGCGCAGCAAGCAATACGAGCTGGGGATCAAGAGCGAGCACGCGCGCTGGAGCGCGACGGCCGCGCTGTTCCGCATCGAGCGCAGCGCCGAATATGCGAACGCCGCGAACGTCTACGTGCAGGACGGCGAATCGATCATCCAGGGGATCGAGTTCGGTGCCCGTGCGAAATTCGGCGCACGCTGGAACGCAGGCGTCGACGCGATGCTGCTCGACGCGTGGTATGCGAACGGGATCGGCAACAACGGCAACCGTGTCGCGGGCGCGCCACGTTTCGTGCTCGCCGGCGACCTCGGCTACGCGGTGCCGGGCGTGCCGGGGCTGACGCTCGGCGTCGACGCGAAATTCACCGGCGCGACGCCGCTGCGCGCGGCCGGCGGCCTCGACGCGCCGGGCTTTCTCGTCGTCAATGCGGGCGCGCGCTACCTGACGCGGGTAGGCCGCCACGACGTGACGCTGCGCGCGTCGATCGACAACGTGCTGAACCGCCGTTACTGGGAATACCAGTACGCGGACTACGTGAAGCCGGGCGACCCGCGCACGGTGAGCCTGAGCGCGAAGATCGACTTCTGAACGGCGGGCCGGCGGCCGCAAACCGCCGGCCGTCAGCCATTAGCCGGCACGGCCGCCGCGCCACGGCCTCGGGATTTTCCCGGCCCCCAAAAGCAAAACGGCGGAGCGGCTTCTTTCGAAGCACGCTCCGCCGTTTCGCGGCGAACCGTAAGACGCTCTTAGTGGAGCTTCTTCGGCAGCATCTGGCTGCGCAGGCGCTTGTGCAGGCGCTTGACGGCTGCTGCCTTCTTGCGCTTGCGGACTGCGGTCGGCTTTTCGTAGGACTGGCGTTCGCGCAGTTCAGCGATCAGGCCATTTTTTTCGATAGCACGGCGAAAGCGGCGAATCGCCACTTCGAACGGCTCGTTTTCTTTCAGAAGAATCGTCGTCATGTCGTTCCTAAATTGCTTAAACGGTCAAAAACGTAGCGGCCAAGCGCCACGCACCGGCCATCCGAGCGTCCCCACAAACAGGCGAAACGAGCGGAAATACGGCCTCGGAGGCCGGAAAAGAGAGGCGGAAAGCACCGCGAGTACGCTTCACAACCGCGTGCAGCGCCGCGTTTGACTGCCAGCAGACATGCCGAAAACGGCAGAGGCTTGACAGAAATCTCAATTCAGCCCGCCATCATAGCAGAGAATCACAGACAAAACTACCCTTTTGCATCCCCCGGTTCGTCGCTCCGCGTGGCGCGGCCGCTCGCCCCGTCGAACGGGGCCGGGTGCCGCGCCTGCCGGCGGCCCGGCCGGCCAAGCCGGGCGTGCCTTTCGACCGACAACCCTCCTTCCGTCCCGAATTTCCCCAAACATCCCTCTAAAGTTTTCGCCGGGTGCCGCCGTCAACCAGGAAAGGCGGGGCAGCGCCAGTCGCGATAAAGCGCAACGCCGAAATCAGAACCTGTCTGTATCCCAGCCATTTTCCAAAACGAGGAAGCAAATGCTGAACATCAACACCAACATCCTTTCGCTGACGACGCAGACGAATCTGTCGGGCTCGCAAAGCGCACTGTCGCAAGCAATCAACCGCCTGTCGTCGGGCAAGCGCATCAACACCGCTGCTGACGATGCAGCAGGCCTGGCGATCTCGACGTCGCAAACGGCGGCAATCAATGCGCTGACGCAAGGTGTTGCAAACGCGAACAACGGCATCTCGATGATCCAGACCGCCAACGGCGCGCTGCAATCGACGGTCGACAACCTGCAGCGTATCCGTACGCTGGCGCAACAAGCTGGCGACGGCTCGCTGGATTCGAGCGCTCGCGCGAACCTGCAAGCTGAAGTGACGACGCGTCTCGGCGAAATCGACCGTGTCGCATCGCAAACGACGTTCAACAGCCAGACCATCCTGGGCGGCACCGGCAGCGTCACGTTCCAGATCGGCGCAGCAGCGAACCAGGTCGTTACCGTCGACTTCGGCACGGCGAACTGGAACAGCACGGGCATGAGCGTGAACACCCTGAGCGTCGCCACGCAGTCGGGCGCGCAATCGGCGATCACGGCGATCGACGCGGCACTGAAGCAAGTCAACACGTTCCAGGCAACGCTGGGCGCAGCACAGAACACGTTCCAGGCTGCGATCTCGACGACGCAAACCCAGGCAACCAACATGACCGCCGCTCGCTCGCAGATCACCGACGCGGACTTCGCGACGGAAACGGCGAACCTGAGCAAGGCGCAAGTGCTGCAACAAGCTGGTATCTCGGTTCTGGCGCAAGCGAACTCGCTGCCGCAGCAAGTCCTGAAGCTCCTCGGCTAATCGAGCAGCACCCGCGGCGGGCCACGCGCCCGCCCGCCTCCGGGCCCGGCGGCGTCGCCATGCGATGCATCGCGACGCCGCCGACACCGCCCGGATCAGAATTTTCCAGGGAGGCACGCCTCCCTCTTTGCATTGAACCGCGGCGCCCCGCCGCATCGCGCACGTTGATTGCGCGGACGACCGGAGCAACGGCATGGCCACCACGACCCCCGTCAGCAGCACGGACATCACCACCCTCCTGTCGCAGGCCGGACAGTCGATCATCAGCGGCGCGACCAATTCGTCGCTCGACGTCAATACGCTCGTCACGACGCTGGTGAACGCGAAGACGGCCGGGCAATTGCAGACCCTGCAGACCCGCCAGACGAACGACAATACGCAGCTGTCCGCGATCGGCCAGCTGAAGGGTGCGCTGTCCGCGCTGCAGACCGCGCTCACCGGCCTCTCGAACGGCACCACGCTCAGCAGCCTGGCCGCGACGGCGAGCGGCAGCGGCATCGCGACGACGGTCACGAGCGGCAGCGGCGCGGTGGCCGGTTCGTATTCGGTCAATGTCACGCAGCTCGCGACCGCCAACAAGCTGTCGTCGGCCGGCGTGACGTCGGCGGACACGATCTCGGCCGGCTCGCTGAGCATCACGTTCGGCAGCAATCCCGCATTCAACGTCAACGTGGCGGCCGGCGCGTCGCTGTCCGACATCGCGTCGTCGATCAACTCCGCGTCCGGCAATGCCGGCGTCACCGCGTCGGTCATCACCGGTTCGGACGGCCAGCATCTCGTGATGCAGTCGAACGCCACCGGCGCGGCCAACACGATCTCGATCACGGGCACGGGCGTCAACTCGAAGCTGACGTCGGGGTACACGACGGTCACGCCGGCGGCCGACGCGAAGCTGACGATCGACGGCACGCCGGTGTCGAGCGCGTCGAACAACGTGTCGGGCGCGCTGACGGGCGTCACGCTGGCGCTGTCGCAGGCCGCCGTCGGCACGACGCAAACCGTCACGCTGTCGCAGGACACCGCCGCGGCGACGACCGCGATCAACAATTTCGCGACCGCGTATACCAACTTCGTGAACACCGCGAAATCGCTGTCGAGCTACGACGCGACGGCGAAGACCGCCGGCCCGCTGCTCGGCGACGCAATGATGAACACGATCAGGAGCACGCTCGCGACGACGCTCAGCAGCGGCGTCACGACGGGCGGCACGACCTATGCGCTCGGCAGCATCGGCATCAACGTGGACTCGACCGGCGCGATGTCGGTCGACACCGCCGCACTGACCACCGCGCTCAAGTCGAACAGCTCCGCGGTGGCGGCGATCTTCAACCAGACGAACGGCATCGCCCAGGCGCTCAATGCGAACATCACCTCGTACACGCAGACGTCCGGCCTGATCGACCAGCGCACCACCGCGATCAATGCCGATCTGACGAGCGTGCAGAGTCAGGCCACGCAACTGCAGACCTACTCGAACCAGCTGACCACGCAATACACCGCGCAGTTCACCGCGCTGAACACGCTGATGGCGCAGATGGCGAACAACACCCGCTACCTGACCCAGCTGTTCGGCGGCCAGAACAGCTCCGGCGCGTTGGCCAACAACAAGTAAGCCTTGGCAGCCCCCCCTTCGGAGCCGAACCATGACGAACGACACCCTGTCCCGCGCCTTGGACCTGACCCGTGCCATGCAGTCGGCGGCCGACGCACGCGACTGGGTGCGCGTCGCGGCCCTCGTCGACGAACGCTCGCCGCTGCTGATGAACCTGTCCGGCGAGCAGACCCCGGACGGGCTGGACCAGGTGCGGCAGATCATGGCGATCGACGCGTCGATCACCGAGCATGCGCAGACGGACCGTGACCGCCTGGCTGCGGAATTTGCGCAGTCCCAGGAGCGGATCAAGGCCGCGAGCCAGTACCAGATGGCCGGCTTGCTGTGACCGGCCGGGCGTCTCGCCCGCCGCGCAGGTCGAATTAAAAGACGCCGCCAGTCGAGCGGACCGTTGTCGCCGTACCATCGAGCCGCTTCACTGCGGCTTTTTTTTCGCCGGCGGGCGGGTGAGCGAGCCGGATCGCGCCGGCCATGCCCGCGTCGCCCGCTCGACGGCCGCGCCGATCATCTCGGGCGGCCGGCCCGACGGTGCGCGAGCGCGGCTTCCCGCCGAGGCGCGCCCCGCTCGTCATGCGTCCGGGGTCGCCGTCTCGCCGGACGCGTAGCAGACCCACATGCCGTGCAGCGCGTCCTCCAGGTTGCGCGCGAAGCGCGACGCGTCGCACAGCGGCGACGCGAGCGCGCGCTCGCGCAGCGTCGCACGCAGCGTCGCCAGCCCGTCACGGTCGCGCGCGAACGCGACGGCCTTCGCGAGGTACGCCGCCTCGTCTTCCGCGATCCATTCGCCCATTCCCGCCGCGTGCAGCAGGCTCTCGCAAATGTGCGTGACGAACCGGCCGCCCTTCATCCCGAGCACCGGCACGCCCATCCACAGCGCTTCGGCCGTGGTCGTGCCGCCCGGGTACGGGAATGGGCTCAGCGCGATGTCGATGCGGTGATACGCGGCGAAGTACTCCGCACGCGGCGAACCGCCTTCGAGAATCAGCCGATCCGCGCCGATGCCGTGCCGCGCGAAGCGGTCGAGCGTCGCCTGGTTCACGTCGCCGGCGCCGAGCTCATGGGCCTTCAGCAGCAGGCGCGCGTCCGGCAGCGCGTGCAGGATGCGCGACCACAGCGCGACGACCTCGTCGCTGATCTTGACCAGCTTGCCGAAACAGCCGAACGTGACGCCGCCATGCGCCGCCATCGGCAGCGGGCCGACCGCGACATCGTACGGCGGCGGCGTGAAGCACAGGTAGCTGTCCGGCAGCCGCCACGGCCGCTCGGTGAAGTGCTGCGCCTCGTCGGCCGGAAGCGTATGCGCGTCGCCGATGAAATAGTCGATCGCGCGGCAACCGGTGGTCGCGAAGAAACCGAGCCAGCTCGCCTGCACCGGCGCGGGCTTGTGTCCGAAGATCGGCAGACCGCTCCAGTCGGTATGGCCTGCCATGTCGATCAGGATGTCGATGCCGTCGTCGCGAATCAGTTTCGCGGCCTCCTCGCGGCCCAGGCTGACCACCTTCTTCCAGCTCGCGAAGTTCGGCTTGAGCCGCGCGGTCACGTCGTCCTCGCCGATGAACGTCACATACGCATGTGGCTCGATGCGCGACCGGTCGATCCGCGCCAGCACGCTTTCCAGAAAAATGCCGACCGGGTGCTGGCGCAGGTCGCCCGACACGAAGCCGACGCGTAGCGGCCGCCCCTGTGCCTGCGCGACGCGCTGCGCGGGGTCGTGCTCGAACGGAAGCGCATCGCGCTCGAGATGTTCGCCGTAGCGGCGCGCTTCAGCGACCCACTCCTGCGGCTCGAACGCGGGCGAACTCGACATGTTGAACAGCATCCGCGAGTACGCGCGATGCAGGTCGAACCGGATTGCCGCGCGGAATGCGTCCAGCGCGCCGGCGAGATCGCCTTTCGCCCACAGGATGTCGCCGAGCGTCATCTGGAGCTTCAGCGGATCGATGCCGAGTTCCCGCGCGATCTCCGTATGCTTCATCGCCTCGTCGAGCTTCTCGAGCCGCAACAGCGCGGCGGCGAGGTTCTGATGGGCGTCGGCATCGTCGGGGTTCAGGTCGATCGCGTGCCGGTAGCTCAACTCCGCCGCAGCCAACCGGTTGAGGTTGTGATACGCGTAGCCGAGGAAATTGTATGCATCGGCCAGTTCGGGATCGAGCTCGATCGCATGCCGGCACGCCTGCACAGCCTGCCCGTATTCGCCCTGCTGGTTGCGCAGGTCGCCGAGCCAGGCCCACGCCCGCGCATGCGCGGGATCGATCGCGATCGCCCGCTCGAGCAGTTCGACCGCCTTGCCGAACTCGCTCATGCGCTGCAGCAGCCTGGCCAGTACGCAGTGCGCGTCCGCGTCGCCCGGATCGAGCCCCTCGCGCGCATGGTCGACCGCACCCCGCAGATCACCTGCCGCGCGCAGCGTCTCGCTCAGCCCCTGGTGCGCGACACGGAAGCCCGGTTGCAGCGCGATGGCGCGACGATAGGCCTCCGCGGCATCGTCGAATTTCTCCTGCGCCTTCAGCGCGTTGCCGAGATTGCAGTACGCATCCGCGTATTGCGGCTGGTGCGCGACCGCCTTGGCGTAGCTCGCCGCCGCCGCCTCGTGCTCGCCCAGATCCTGCAGCGCGTTGCCGAGGTTGTTGTACGCCTGCGCATAGCCGGGCCGCAGCTCGATCGCGCGCGCGCAGCTCTGCATCGCAGCCGCCGGCTCGCGCGCGTCGCGCAACGCGTTGCCGAGGTTGTTGTGCGCCTCCGGATAGTCCGGCCGCAGCCCCACCGCGCGACGGTAGTGCGCGATCGCGTCGTCGAGCCGGCCGCTTTCGCGCAGCATGTTGCCCAGGTTGTTGAAGTACGACGCGTCCGGCCGCGCGACGAGCGATTGCTCCATCAACGCGATGCCCGCGTCGTACTGCTTCAGCTGGCACGCCAGCAGACCGAGAAAATGCAGCGCATCCGGCTGGCCCGGCTGCGCGGTGAGGATCGCGTCGTACAGCGTCTTCGCTTCGGCGAGACGCCCCGCCTGGTGATGCGCCAGCGCGGACTGCAGCGTGTCGTGAATATCGTTCATGCTTCGTGTTCCGAGTTCGTATAGCGTTGCCACATGCCGATGAACGCCGCTTCGAGATGCGCGGCGAACCGGCGCGCGTCGCACAGCGGCGACGCGAGCAGCTGCGCGCGCAGCCCCGCGCGCAGCGTCGCGAGCCGCTCGCGGTCGCGCACCGCCTCGATCGCCTTCGCGACGTAGGCAGCCTCGCCGTCAGCGACCCATTCGCCCATGCCCGCCGCGTGCAGCACGCTTTCGCAGATGTGCGTGACAAAGCGGCCGCCCTTCATGCCGAGCACCGGCACGCCCATCCACAGCGCTTCCGCGGTGGTCGTGCCGCCCGGGTACGGGAACGGGCTCAGCGCGACGTCGATGCGGTGATAGGCGCCGAAGTATTCCGCGCGCGGCGAACCGCCCTCGAGGATCAGCCGGCCCGCGCCGATGCCATGCCGTGCGAAGCGCGCGGCGGTCGCGTCGCGCACGCCCTCGCGGCCGAGTTCGTGCGCCTTGAGCAGCAGCCGCGCGTCCGGCAGCGTGTGCAGGATGCGCGACCATGCGCGCACGACGTCGTCGCCGATCTTCACGAGCTGGCCGAAGCAGCCGAACGTCGGATGGCCGCGCGCCGCCATCGGCAGCGGGCCGACCTCGACGTCGCAGGCCGGCGGCGTGAAGCACAGGAAGCTGTCCGGCAGCCGCCACGGCTGCTCGACGAAGTGATGCGCTTCGGCGTCCGGCAGCGTGTAGCGGTCGCCGATGAAGTAGTCGATCGCGTCGCAGCCGGTCGACGCGAAAAAGCCGAGCCAGCTCGCCTGTACCGGCGCGGGTTTCCAGCCGAACACGGCCAACCCGCTCGACTGCGTATGGCCCGCGAGGTCGACGAGGACGTCGATTTCGTCGTCGTGAATCATCCGCGCGGCCGCCTCCGGGCCCAGCGCGGCGATCGAGCGCCAGCTGCTCGCGTGCGGCTTCAGTTTCGCGGTGATCGCGTCCTCCTCGTCCGTGGTCACGTACACGCGCAGGTCGATGCGCGTGCGTCCGAGGTGCGCAAGCACGCTTTCCAGGAAGATGCCGACCGGATGCAGGCGCAGGTCGCCGGACACGAAGCCGACCCGCAGTGG
The DNA here is from genome assembly GCF_020419725.1 of Burkholderia sp. AU38729. NCBI lineage: Bacteria > Pseudomonadati > Pseudomonadota > Betaproteobacteria > Burkholderiales > Burkholderiaceae > Burkholderia > Burkholderia sp. AU38729. The sequence goes on from NZ_JAIZQO010000013.1 coordinate 21,469, forward strand.
CCGCCCCTGCGCGCGCGCGGCCCGCTCGCGCGGATCGTACGCATACCGCGTCGAACGCGCGGCCAGGTGCCGGCCGTAGCGCCGCGCGTCGGCCAGGTAGTCGGCGGGGTTCACGCAGGCGGACGCCGCCGCGCTGAACAGCAGCCGGTTCAGCACGGTCGCCGCGACGTCGTCGGCGTCGTCGCGCACCAGCGCAAGCGCGTCGCGATACGCGTGGACCGCGGCATCGACGTTGCCCTGCGCGCGCAGGATGTCGCCGAGATTGACGTGCATCAACACGGCCGGCGGGCCGGCCTGCAACGCCTGCCGGCAATAGATGAGCGCCTCGTCGAGCCGCTGCAGCTTCAGCAGCACGACGGACAGGTTGTGGCACGCGCCGGCGTCCGCCGGATTCAGCGTGACGGCCGTGCGATGGCTGGCCTGCGCCGCGTCGAGCCGGTCCAGTCCGTGATACGCGTTGCCCGCGTGGTTGTGCGCTTCGGCGAGGGTCGGCGCGAGCCGGATCGCGTCCTGCGCATGCGCGAGCGCTTCCGCGCAGCGCAGCTGCTTGTGACGCACGGCGCTCAGGTTCGCGTGGGCCATCGCCATCGACGGGTCCAGCTCGATCGCGCGGCCGTAATGCGTGGCGGCGCCGTCGAGGTCGCCCAGATCCTGCAGCGCGTTGCCGAGGTTGTTGTACGCCTGCGCGTAATCGGGCCGCAGCTCGATCGCGCGCGCGCAGCTCTCCATCGCAGCCGCCGGCTCGCGCGCGTCGCGCAATGCATTGCCGAGGTTGTTGTGCGCCTCGGGATAGTCCGGCCGCAGCGTCACCGCGCGACGGTAGTGCGCGATCGCGTCGTCGAGCCGGCCGTTTTCGCGCAGCATGTTGCCGAGGTTGTTGAAGTACGACGCGTCCGGCCGCGCGACGAGCGATTGCTCCATCAGCGCGATGCCCGCGTCGTACTGCTTGAGCTGGCACGCCAGCAGCCCGAGAAAATGCAGCGCGTCCGGCTGGCCCGGCTGCGCGGTGAGGATCGCGTCGTACAGCGTCTTCGCTTCGGCAAGACGCCCCGCCTCATGATGCGCGAGCGCCGCCTGCAATGCCTGTCCTGTTCCGTCCATCTCGTCTGCTCTGCTCAATAGGGATGAGGTTCACGTCCGAAGTCGATCAGCCGGCGGCCGTGCCCGATCGTCACGGCCGATGCCGCCATCCCATCGCGTGCCATCCCGACGACGGTGTCGCGCACGCGCCACCGGCCGGAATGACGATCACGTCGGCCGGCGCGGTGTTCTGCGCGTGGGGCGCCATGTTCCGCGTGCCGCCGGCGTGGAAATGCCCACGCCCGTCACGTCGCGAGCGGCCTCACACGGACGCGCCCGGCGCGGCTTCGACGTGCTGCGCCCACATGCCGTGCAGCGCGTCCTCGAAGTGGCGCGCGAAGCGGGGCGCGTCGCACAGCGGCGACACGAGCACCTGCGCGCGCAGCGTCGTGCGCAGCGCCGCCAGCTCGGCGGGCTGGCCGACCTGCGCGACGGCCTTCGCGACATAAGCGTCGTCGTCGTCCGCGATCCACTCGGGCAACCGCGCCGAATGCAGCAGGCTCTCGGCGATGTGCGACAGGAAGCGCTCGCCGCGCCGGCACAGTACGGGCACGCCCATCCACAGCGCTTCGGCGGTCGTCGTGCCGCCCGGATACGGGAACGGGCTCAGCATCAGGTCGACGCGCCGGTACGCGGCCAGGTATTCGGCGCGCGGCGAGCGGCCTTCGAGGATCAGACGCTGCGCGTCGATGCCGTGCGCCGCGAAGCGCGCGGCAAGCGCCTGCTGCTCGCGCGGATCGTCGAGATGCTCCGCCTTCACGAACAGCTTCGCGCCCGCGACCGATTGCAGCACGCGCGACCAGACCGCGACGACGCGATCGGTGATCTTCGCGAGCTTGCCGAAATAGCCGAAGGTCGGATGGCCGTTCGCAAGCATCGGCAGCGCGCCGACGTCGACAGGCTCGGCCGGCGGCGTGAAGCACAGATAGCTGTCCGGCAGATGCCACGGCCGCTCGGTGAAATGCGCGGCCTCGGCGGGCGGCAGCACGTGACGGTCGCCGATCACGTAGTCGATCGCGCGCACGCCGGTGCTCGCGAAATAACCGGGCCAGCTCGCCTGCAGCGGCGCCGGCTTCCACGCGAACAGCGGCAGGCGGTTGTAGACCGTGTGGCCCGCCGCGTCGAGCAGCACGTCGATGCGGTCCGCGCGGACACGCGCGGCCGCCGCTTCGTCGCTCAGGCCGGCAATGCAGGTCCACGTCGCGAAGGCCGGCTTGAGGCGGGCGGTCACGTCGTCCTCGACGTCGCGCGTCGGGTATGCATGCATCTCGATCCGGTTCGGGTCGAGATGCTTCAGCATGCTCTCGATGAAATAGCCGACCGGATGCGCCTTCAGGTCGCCCGAGACGATGCCGACCTTGAGCGGCCGCCCGGCGCGGGCGGTCAGGTCGACGAGCCAGTCCGTCCACGGCGTCGCGCCGCGCGTGACGACTTCGTCGTAGCGCGCGGCCTCGGCGAGATAGGCGTCCTGATCGAACGCTTCGCTGCAGTGGCTCGCGAACAGCAGGTTGCTGCGCGGCTCCGGCAGTTCGGGGCGCAGCGCGACCGCGTGCCGGTAAGCCTCGAGCGCGGCCGGAATCTCGTTCAGGTCGAACAGCGCATTTGCAAGGTTGTTGTAGGCCTGGCCGTTGTCCGGCTTCAGCGCGATGGCCTGGCAGAACGCATCGACGGCCGCGCGGGCGTCGCCGGCGAGCCGCAGCGCGTTGCCGAGGTTGTTGTACGCATCGACGTAGTCGGGTCGCAGCTCGATGGCGAGACGGAAGCACTCGGCGGCGGCGGCGTGACGGTTGTCCGCCTGCATCACGTTGCCGAGGTTGTAGTAGTACATCGCGTCCGGCCTGACCTCGATCGCCGCCATGATCAGGTCGGATGCCTCCCGATAGCGCCCGTACTGATGACCGATCAGGCCGAGGAGGTGAAGCGCGTCCGCGTGCCGGGGATCGGTGTCGAGGATCTGCCGGTACAGCGTCTCGGCCGCTTCCAGCCGGTCGGCCTGATGGTGCGCCAGCGCCTGTTCGATCGTGGCGGCGGCGGGGGAAGTGGGCATCATGATGCTTAAGTCGTCCTGGTAGCCAATACGGGATTCGAATCGCGGCCGGCACCCCTGCGCCGGCGCACGCCTGCGCCCGCGGACGCACGCACCGACGGTCTCCGACGTGTCCGAATTCTCCTCGCGCACGCCGCGTTCCAATTGGGCGAGCAGGTGCCGGAATTGGTCGTTATTCCCGCGACTGCAAGCCGCACCCGCGGGCGCCCTGAATGCGCGCCGGACACCCGCGCATCCATCGAAATGCGGGGTGAAACCACCCGCTAATCCGACATTCGATCCTGGCGCCGCTCGCTAGACTCGATTCCGAAAGATGACCGGATTGCACCGTGCGGACAGCCGCGACGCGTGCGGGCCCGGTTGCCGCACCGGATGCCGGCCGCGCACGCGACCCCGGTCCGCCACGGCACTTCGTTCGGTATCACTCATAGTCCCTGGAGCCTTTTGTATGCACGAGTCATCCATCATCACCAACTCGAACGACGACCAGCTCGCCGCGCGCCGCGAACTGTTCGACCTGCTGCACGCGTATCCCGCGACCCCCGAGGAACTGGAACGCTCGCTCGGCCTGTTCGTGCGCGGTTCGCTGCTCGCGCGGTTCCTGGCGACCTTCGAGGTGTATCAGAAGATCGTGCCGCTGCCGGGCTCGATCCTCGATCTCGGCACATGGCGCGGGCAGACCGCGGTGCTGTGCGAGAACTTCCGCGCGATCCTCGAGCCGCTGAACTTCCAGCGCCGCATTCACGCGTTCGATACGTTCACCGGCTACGCAGGCTTCTCCGAGGACGACTCGCGCGACCGCAAGCTGTTCTCCGACGGCACCTATTCGGTGGCGAGCGGCTACGCGGACCTGCTGCGCAAGCTGCTGTCGCTGCACGAGCGCAACAACGCGATGGGCCACGTGAACGGCAAGCACCGCGTGTGGGAAGGCGACTGCCGCGACACGCTGGCGGCGTTCGACGAAGCGCACCCGGGCGAGACGATCGCGCTGGCATGGTTCGACCTGAACGTGCCGGGCCCGACGGAGCAGGCGTTCGAAGCGGTGCTCCAGCGCCTGGTGCCGGGCGGCGTGGTCGCGGTGTGGCAGCTGATGCGCGGCCATCAGGCCCCCGCGGAAGGCATGCACTACCTGCACAAGGTGCTCGGCAAGTACCCCCACCAGATTCACCGGACGCAGGCGTATCCGTCGCTCTGCTACATGACGTTCCCCGAAGGCGGACAGGGGCGCTAATGAAGATCGCGATCCTCGGCAACGGCATTCTCGGGCTGATGACGGCCCGGGCATGGCAACGCGCGGACCCGACTGTCGAACTCGTGATCGTCGGCCCGGCACTGCGCCCGGGCTCGGCGACGCGCGCGGCGGCGGCGATGCTCAACTCATTCACCGAACTCGAAGGCGACTCGCTCGGCACGCCGCTCGACCGCTTCAAGTTCGAGCTGAGCCGCGCGGCGACCGCGGCCTGGCCGGGCGTATTTGCCGAGATCTGCACGCCGGCGCGCGAGGTCGCCCACGGGTTCGGCACGTACGTGCTCAACAACGCGGCGACCGACGCGCTCGACGACGAGAACTTCGCGGCCGTGAAGCGCTTCTGCCGCGAATTCGAGGAACCCTGCGAGGCGGTCGATCCGTCAAGCATCCCGAACTATCACCCCGACCCGCGCTATCGCGCGTTGAACGCGCTCTACCTGAAGCGTGAGGGCTGGGTCAATCCGAAGCAGTTTCTCGACGCGCTGACGGCATCCGTCGCGCAGACGGGCAACACGACGCTCGTCGACGCCCAGGTCGAGCGGCTCGATATCGCCGGCGGGCGCGTCGTCGCGGCGCGGCTCTCCGACGGCAGCACGCTCGACGCGGACCGCTTCGTCCTGTGCAACGGCGCGAACCTCGGCCAGCTGCTGCGCGCGAGCGCGCCCGAGCTGCCGGTACAGCGGCTGTTCTACGGCATCGGCATGTCAATCGAGCTGCAGAGCGCGGAAAACGTGCACACGCACTGCATCCGCACCACCAACCGCGGCCTCGCATGCGGCGTCTATTCGGCGCCGTACGGGCCGGACCGCACGCTGATCGGCGCCAGCAACTACATCAGCCCGGTGCCGATCGACCACGGCCACGTCGGCAGCGCGTACTCGCTGCTGAAAGCGGCAATGGACCAGATCAACAGCAAGTTCTACCGCGCGAACCTCGTCAACGTGAACGTCGGCTGGCGGCCCATGACGTCCGACCTGTATCCGCTGTTCGGCGAAACCAGCGTGCGGGACCTGTGGATCCTCGGCGGCACCAAGCGGGACGGCTTCCACCTGTCGCCGGTGCTGTGCCGCGACCTCGTCGCCGCGATGCGCGGCGAGCCGATCGACCCGCGTTACGCGGAGCTTGCGCCCGAGCGGCCGCTGATCCGCAACATGTCGCGCGAGGCCGCGATCGCGAAGACCGTGCGCCACCAGCTCAACGCGGCGTACCAGCACGACTTCGAGCCGGCGAGGAACCGCATGGTCGAGCAGTTGCAGCGCTCGATGCGCACGGACCTCGAAGCGCTGCACGACCGGATCGGCGCGACCGACTGGGGCATTCCGCCCGAGCTGGTCGACATGTACCGGTACGGCCACATCCCGGCATGAGCGGCACGCCCATGGAAGCGGTTGCGAAGCGGGTGGCGATCGTCCAGTCGAACTACATCCCGTGGAAGGGCTATTTCGACCTGATCGCCGCCAGCGACGAATTCATCCTGTACGACGACGCGCAGTACACCCGTCGCGACTGGCGCAACCGCAACCAGATCAAGACGCCGCAGGGCGTGCAATGGCTGAGCGTGCCGGTGAAGGTGAAGGGCAAGTATCTCCAGACGATTCGCGAAACCGAGATCGACGGCGACGACTGGGCGCCGCAGCACTGGAAGCGGCTGCAGCAGAACTACGCGCGCGCGCCGCACTTCGCGGGCTATGCGGACGCGCTCGAAGCGCTCTATCTCGGCCGCCGCTACGACACGCTCAGCGAGCTGAACCGCACGCTGCTGATGTGGATCAACCAGCAGCTGGGAATCGACACGCGCATCTCGTCGTCGTCGGACTACACGCTGAACGGCGACCGCACCGAGAAGCTGCTGAACCTATGCATGCAGGCGGGCGCGACCGAGTACCTGTCGGGCCCGTCCGCCCGCTGCTACCTGGACGAGAACCTGTTCGCGGACGCGAACATCGCGGTGCGCTGGTTCGACTACCCGGCCTATCCCGAGTACCCGCAGCAGTGGGGCGACTTCGTGCATGGCGTCACCGTGCTCGACGTGCTGTTCAACTGCGGCCCCGACGCTCGCGAGTACGCGCTCTATCGGGGCGCGTGACATGTGCCGATGAACGCATCCCGTCACGCAAGCCTGCACGACGACGGCCCTGCGCGCTCGCGCGGCGCCGTCCGGCAGGACACCTGAACGGCGCCGCGCCCGCGCCGCCGATCGCCCGTCACTTTACGAGGAGCCTGACCATGTTCGGCCCACCCAACCTCGACTGCATTCCGTTCGGCCGCCCGTTCGTGGTCGGCAAGGAGCTCTACTACATCGCGAAGGCGGTCGAGCAGGGCGGCCTCGCCGGCGACCAGGCGTTCACGAAGCTCTGCCACCGCTGGCTGGAAGCGCGCATCGGCTGCCAGCGCGCGCTGCTCACGCACTCGTGCACGGCCGCGCTCGAGATGGCCGCGATCCTCGCCGACGTGCAGCCCGGCGACGAAGTGATCATGCCGTCCTACACGTTCGTGTCGACCGCCAACGCGTTCGTGCTGCGCGGCGCGACGCCGGTGTTCGTCGACATCCGCCGCGACACGCTGAATCTCGACGAGACGCAGATCGCCGCCGCGATCACCCGGCGCACGCGCGCGATCGTGCCGGTGCACTACGCGGGCGTCGCCTGCGACATGGACGTGATCGGGCAGCTCGCGGCGGACCACGACCTGTGGGTGATCGAGGACGCCGCCCAGGCGCTGCAGTCGACGTGGAACGGCAAGCCGCTCGGCAGCCTCGGCCACCTCGCGTGCCTCAGCTTCCACGAGACCAAGAACGTGATCTCGGGCGAAGGCGGCGCGCTGCTGGTCAACGACCCGCGCCTCGTCGAGCGCGCGGAGATCATCCGCGAGAAGGGCACCAACCGCAGTCAGTTCTTCCGCGGGCAGGTGGACAAGTACACCTGGGTCGACGTCGGCTCGTCGTTCCTGCCGGGCGAGCTGATCGCGGCGTTCCTGTACGCGCAGTTCGAGCACGCGGACGTGATCACCGCGCAGCGGCGCGCGACCGTGCAGCGCTACCAGGACGCGCTGCAGCCGCTGCACGCGGACGGGCTGATCGAGCTGCCCGCGATTTCGCTCGCCGAGCGCGGCAACGGCCACATGTTCTATTTCCTCGCACGCGACCTCGCCGAACGCACCGCACTGCTGCAGCAGATCCGCGCGGTGGGCGTGAACGCGGTGTTCCACTACGTGCCGTTGCACAGTTCGCCGGCCGGCCAGCGCTACGGGCGCTGCGGGTCCGGCATGGCGGTGACGGACCTCGTCGCCGACCGGCTCGTCCGGCTGCCGCTGTACCACGACATGACCGAAGCCGAACAGGATCGCATCCTCGACGTGGTCTTCGATTTCTACCGCACCCGATAACGATGACGACTCCCACACCCGGCTTGGCGCACGGCGGTTCGCGCATCTTTACGCGACTCGACCACCCGTACTACATACTCGCGCCGAATTTCCGGCAAACCTCCGGCGGGATCCGCGCGATGCACTACCTGTGCCACGCGCTGAACCTGCTCGGCCACGAAGCGTACGTCTGCACGGCGGTCGTGCATCCTGACCTGCGCACGCCGCCGCTGACCAACGACATCGCGCAGGCGCACGCCCGCGCGAACCGCAGCCCGATCGTCGTCTACCCGGACGTCGTCACCGGCAATCCGTTCAACGCGCGCTGCGTCGTGCGCTATCTGCTGGCCGAGCCCGGCCGCATCAACGGCGAACCGATCACCTTGCAGCCGGACGACCTCGTCTTCACGTTCGGGCCGTCGCTGGTGCCTGAGGAATGGAAGGCGGACCTGCTGCGCATGCCGCTGGTCGACACGCGCATCTTCAACAGCGACGGGGTCGACGACGCCCGCCGCAACGGCACGGCCGTCTTCATCAATCGCCACCTGCGGCGCGGCGGCACGCTGCATCCGGTCACCGCCGAGTCGATCGAAATCTCGACCCGCGTGCCGGAACGTTCGGCGCACGAACTCGCGGCGCTGTTCCGACAGGTCGAGTGCGTGTACATGTACGAATGGTCCACCGCCGTGTTCGAAGCGCTGCTGTGCGGCTGCCCGGTCGTGTGCATCATGAATGACGCGTCGCTGCCGGAGCCGTTCCGGTGGGTGATGGACGGCAAGGGCATCGCGTGGGGGCTCGACGAACACGCGATCGCCCACGCGAAGGCCACCGTTCACGAAGCGCGCAGCGTCTACCTGAAGGAAGAGGAGACGTTCTGGCAGCAGTTACGGAACTTCGTCGAGCGGACCCAGGCCCACGCGGACCAGCTGGATGCGCAGGCCGTCGCGACGGGCGCCGCCGCCCAGGGACAGTCCGCGCCGCGCTCTTGCATCGCGGTCGTCACCGCCGAACCCGCCGACCACGCGCGCACCAGCCTGCGCTTCGCGCAGCCGTTCGCGCGGCTGGACCGCGAATGGGCGCTGACGTTCCCTGTCACGCCAGCCGGCATCGATCCCGACGCGCTGCAGCGCGCGGACCTGATCGTGCTGCAGGGCGACACGCCGGGCCTGCTGTCCGCCGCCACGCTGGAACACCTGTTCTCGCTCGGCAAGCCGGTCGTCCTCGACATCGACGTGCCGCTCGACACGCTGCTCGCCGACGCCCCCGGCGCGGCCGACAACGCGCGCCGCAAGGCAGGCATCCGCAGCGCCGTGCAGCGCGCGCATGCGCTCGTCGTGCCGTCGGAAGCGCTGGTGCGGGAGTACCGTCATGTCAACGCCTCGGTCCACGCGCTGCCGACCGGCGTCGATCTCGAGCGTCTGCACCGGGCGGCGCCCGGCGTGCGCGACCACGTGAACCTCGCGGTTTCCGGCACCGGCCTCGACGGCGTGCGTCTCGAGCAGGTCCGCCACGCGCTGGCCGAGCTCCGCCGCCGGTTTCCGGGGAAGCTCCGGGTGTCGTTCGTCGGCGCGGCGCTGCCGGCCGGCTGGGACCGCGAACCGGACGTCACGCTGATCGCGGAGCCTGCCCCTTACGACCGCTACGCCGACGCGCTGAAGCGCGCGGACCTCGACATCGCGCTGGTCGCGGCGCCGGCCACGTTGCGCGACGATGCGCCGCCGCGCGCATGGCTCGAATGCTCGGCGGCCGGCGCGGCCACGGTGCTCGTCGCCACGCCGGCGCAAGGCGGCCCGGTTGTCCACGGCAGCACGGGCTGGCTCGTCGCCGACACCGCCGACGCGTGGGTCGACGCGATCGCGCACCTGATCGAGCATCCGCACACCCGCGCGCAGCTCGCCGCGGCCGCGCAGGATGCGATCCGCGCGCAGCACGACATCGGCCGCAACGCCGCCCGCCACGGTGCGCTGTACGCGCGGCTGCTGGCGGAGAACCGGACGCTGGCGCCCGTCGCCGCGACTGCGGACGCCGCACCGCACCGCAAGCGCCTGATCGTGTATTCGATCGATCCGGACGCATGCGCGTCGTCGCGCATTCGCCTCACGCTGCCGTTCGGTCTGCTGAACGATGAATGGGAACTCGTCCCGGGCTTCCGGGACGGCCAGATCGACAGCAGCGTGCTGGCCACGGCCGACGCCATCCTGCTGCACCGGCTGGCGCCCGGCATGCTGACGGGCAACGACCTGTACACGATCTTCAAGCATGAAAAGCCGGTGATCTACGAGACCGACGACCTGCTGACCGACCTGCCGTCCACGCATCCGCTCGCCGCGCAAGGCGGGGTGGCCCGCGCGGGGATCGAGCTCGTGCTGCGCAACGCGGACGCCGTGATCGTATCCACGCCGTTCATCGCCAGCCGCTACCGGCTGTCGCACCCGCGCGTTCACGTGCTGCCCGACAGCGTGGACTTCGACCGGTTCTACCGCCCCGTGACGGCGCGCGACGACGACTGCGTGACGATCGGCATCGCCGGCGCGTCGCTGCGCGCCGACAACTTCGCGCTCGTCGACGCGGCGCTGCAAGCGATCTGCGCGCGCCATCCCGGCAAGGTCAGGGTGAGTTTCGTCGGCGCGGACGTCCCGCCGGGCTGGGCCGGCCATCCGGCCGCCGGGTGCGAGCCCGAGCTTCACGACTACGACGCGCACGCACGACGCCTGCCGGAACGGCGCTGGGACATCGCGCTGCTGCCGCTCGCCGACCACGACTACAACGCCGGCACGAGCACGATCCAGTGGCAGGAATACGCGGCGGCCGGCATCGCCTCGATCGCCAGCGACCGGCCCGCCTATCGCTTCGCGCTGCACGACGGCTGCGACGGCCTGCTGGTCCCGGATGCGCCGCAGGCCTGGGTCGACGCGCTCGAGCGGCTGATCGCGCACCCGGCGCTGCGCCGCGGGCTCGCGCGCACGGCGCAGGCGAAGGTCCGCAAGCATCACGCGCTGCAGCAGGCGCTGCCGCGCTATCGCCGTGTGTATCAGCAGTGCATCGACAAAGGCGCGATCGGCAACCCGCCCGGCTGCCCGGATGCGCCGATCCCCGGCGCGCTGATCCTGGACGCCGAGGGCGACCTCGACCAGGTCCGACTGAGCCTGCAGGACATCGCACGGCGGCCGGAGCAGGATCTGCTGGCGGTCGTGGTGACCACGTCGCAGGCGCCGCTGCCCGAATGGACCGACAAGGTGCGCTACCTGCACGCGCCCGTGCACGAGTACATGGCCACCGTCGAGCAGCTCTGCGCACTGCCGGCGTTCGACTGGACGCTGATCGTCGAGGCGGGCGACGGGCGTGCCGCGCAGGCACGCACGCCCGCCGATGCCGCGATCGCGTAAGTCGGCGCGCGCCGTGCCGCCTGCCTGACGCTGGCGGCCCGGCGCGCTATCCCGGCAGCGCGCGCTGTGCTCAGGTGCTCGAACAGCCGCCGCAACTGCTCGAGCTGCATGAGCTCGACGAACTGCACGAACTGGAACTGCTGCTGTCTCCGGCGCCCGAGTCGAACGAACCGCTCGACCCGCCGGTTTGCACGGCAACGGGCGGCGGCGCCATCAGCACGTTCGAATGCGCGGCCCACACGGTGCCGGCGAGCGCGCCGGCGCCGAACAGCGCGGCCGTCCACAAGAGCCCGTCCGGCGTCGCGCGGTCGCCCCGGCGTTGCTCGCGGTGCGCGTCGAGCGCCGCCTCGCCGCCGCGGGTCATGCCGCCGCGCCCGACGCCGGGCAGGCGTTCGACCATGAAGTGGTACGCGACCATGAACGCCGCCATGACAATCATCAGCAGCAGCACGGGCCGGCCGCGGCTCAGGCCGACCGCGAGCTTCGCCGCGCCCGCGCCGAACACGAGCAGCAGGATCGCGCGCGCGGCCATCCGCGTCGCCCGCATCTCGCCCGGCGCCCAGAGCCAGCCTTTGCGCTGCAACGCGGCGGCGCAGTCGGCTTCGCGCCACGCGAGACGCTGACGAAACGCGTGGCAGCTCGTCTCGCCGCCGGGCTGCCGCCTCAGCCATTCCCAGTCGGCGCCATACGCGCCTGCGTGTCGCGGATCGTCGATCCGCACCCGCGCGTCGTGGCCCTTGCTCATCCGCAGCTCGATCGCACCGGCATGCGCGAGCGACAGCATCGCGACCTGCGCCATCCGCGCACCGCCGCCCGCGAGATACGCTGCTTCCTCCGCGCTCAGGTCGGGCGACGATTCGGGGGCGCGCGTTCCCCACACCCGGTGGCGGTATTCGATCCACTGCAGGCCGGCGATCAGCAGCAGCGCGGCGACGCAGAGCGGCACGTAGAACAACCCGAGAAAGTCCGGCCCCGAGAAGTCCAGCACATTGAAATCGCTCGCGCTCGCGCAGGTCGCCGCGATGCTGATCGCCGCCGTCGGCCACGCGAACTTCGGGAAGCGCCGCCCGCGTCGCGGGCGCGCGGCGGGCTCGCTCGACGGGCCGTCGCGCGGTGCTGCGCGCTGCACCGGGGCGTCGGTGGGCACGTCCGGCTCGGTCACGGGGCGCGGCCAGATCGCTTCGGGCGGCTCGCAACCGAATAGCCTGCGGTAGCTGTCGAGCGTGTCGCGGTAGCGCTGCGCGTACACGGCGGCTTCGTCCGGCGCGCCCGTACCAGGCATGTGATGCAGCCGCGCGCGCAGCACGCCGGCGCAGAAGACGTCCCAGTATTCGAGCGTGTACTGCAGGTGGAAATGCCACGCGGCGTCGACCGCGACCGACGGCGTGACCGGATGGCCGGCCGCCTGCGCGAGGAACGCGAAGCGCTTGTATTCGTCGATCACGGCCAGCGCATGCGCATGCGACCAGCCTTCGGCTTCGGCAAGGCGCCGGCTGTACGGCAGCGGCGCGGTCGGATCGTCGGGGGAATAGGCGTGCAGACGCGCGAGCAGTGCCTGCTGCGCATCGGTCAGCGCGCGGGCATCGACTGCGGTCGAGGTAGACAGGATGGCAGCCATCGGGAGTCGGCGCGATGCGCGGACGGCCGCCGCGATCGTCGCTTGGAGTGGTCGTTGCGGGGATTCTCGCATGACGGTGCGGCGGCAGGCGCACGCCGTGCATCAGCAACCCCTGCCTTCGGAGTTTTACCTACGCTCCCCCCGCCCTTGCCCGGCAAGGGCCCGCCACGCGTCGCACCGCGCAAAACCAAGGCTGCACAAGGTCAATCAAGGCCGCCCCGGCCCACGCCAGCTGCAATCCGGCTGCACGGCGCACGCCGCACCCGCCCGTGACGTGCCCATCAAGCGCCGATCGAGCACCCGCACGGAAAGCGTAAGGCCCGATGCCCGTCGCGACACGCGCCGCGCTGCGTCTCCGCACAGGCCACGCATGCGTGTCGTTGAACGCCGCCCGGCGAAGCTCGACCATGGGAACCCTCTCCACTGCGTCACCGCCCGGGACCTCGCCATGGCAAGCAGCACGACATCGACAAGCCTCCACCACGCGCCGGTCGGCGACTGCGTTGCGTTCCCGCATCGGGAGCGCCGGCCATGATCGTGCGCACCCTGCAGGGCGACACCGTCGACGCGCTGTGCTGGCGCCACTACGGCCGCACGGACGGCACCGTCGAAACCGTGCTCGAAGCCAACACCGGGCTCGCCGGGCTCGGCGTCGTGCTGCCGGCCGGCACGCCCGTCCATCTGCCGCCGCTCGACACCGCCACGCGCGCGCGGCCGTTGCTGCAACTGTTTGACTGACCCTGGAATCGCCTGCATGGCCGAACCGAACCTCACTACCGCCGCGATGCTGTCCGCCGCGATCGGCGTCGCCGGGCTCGCGCCCGGCATCGACGGCAACGCGCTGATCGGCGCGTTCACGGGCGCCGCGCTCGTGGTCGTCACGTCGAAGGAAATCGGCGTCGCACGGCGCGCCGCGTACCTGCTGATCTCGCTCGTGATGGGCTATCTCGCCGCGCCGGAAATCGTCGGCGCCACGCCGATCCACTCGACGGGCGTCGCCGCGTTCTTCGCGGCCGCGCTCGTCATCGCCGTCACGCTGCAACTCATCGAACGGGTCAAGACGCTGGACCTGCTCGCGCTGTTCCGCAAGGGGGGATGACATGCCGCTCCCGCTCGTGCTGATCGCGCTCTGCGCCCACGTCGCCGTGCTCGTGCGCGTGCTCACCTACCGGCGCAACGGCGCGCGGCACCGGCATCGCGCGTCCTGGTTCGCGTGGATCGTCGTGGCGGTCGCCGGCGGTGCATCGATCGAATTGCTGCTGCATGCCGGCTCCGTCGGCTTCTTCGAAGCGGCTACCGCCGTCCTGCTGGCGATGTCCGTCTGCGGCACGCGCGGCAACGTCGCCCGCCTGCTCAGGAGTGAATGAATCATGAAGACCCGCCGCCTCGGCGACCACGGCGACGACGTCGGCCTGCTGCAACGCCGGCTGATCCGCGCCGGCTATCCGGTGCAGGTCACGCACCTCTACGACGCGGCGACCGAAGCCGCCGTGATCGCACTGCAACGGAACACCGGCCTCGTCGACGACGGCATCGCCGGCCCGAAGACCTGCGCCGCGCTGGCCACCGGCCGGCGCGATCCGACCCACCTCGCGCTCGCCGATCTCGAATGCGCCGCACGCACGCTCGACGTGCCGCTCGCGTGCATTCGCGCGGTCAACGAAGTCGAGTCGCGCGGCGCCGGGTTCCTGCCCGACGGCCGGCCCGTGATCCTGTTCGAACGCCACGTGTTCTGGAAGCGGCTGCAGGCACGCGGCATCGATCCCGCACCGTTCGCGGCGCGCCAGCCGGACATCGTGTCGCGCACGCGCGGCGGCTATCGCGGCGGCGCCGCGGAATACGCGCGCCTCGCGACGGCCGAGTCGATCGATGCCGGCGCCGCGTGGGAATCCGCGAGCTGGGGCGCGTTCCAGGTGATGGGCTATCACTGGGCGCGCCTCGGCTATGCCGGCATCGACGAATTCGTCGCGTGCATGGAAAGCGGCGAAGCCCGGCATCTCGACGCCTTCGTCCGTTACATCGCGGCCGACGACGCACTGCGCCGCGCGCTCTGCGATCGCCAGTGGGCCGCATTCGCACGCGCGTACAACGGCCCCGACTACGCGGCGAACCTCTACGACGTGAAACTCGCGCGCGCCTATGACCGCTATACATCGCAACCGGCCGCGTCGACGCCGGGCGGATCCGCATCGACCGGCGCCCCGTCCGCCGCATGAACGGGCTCGCCGCGAAATTCGCCGCCTGCGTCGCCGCGCTTGCCGCGTGCGCCGCCGCGGCGCTGGGCGTGCATGCGCTGCGCGCCGACCTGGGCGCCGCACGGCAGCAACTCGTCGAGACACGACAGGCGCTCGCCGGGCGCGACGACGTCATCGCGCGCATGCGGCAGGACACCGCCGAGCGCGCCCGACAGCAGGCCCGGCTCGACCGTTCGCAGGCCGCGATCGCATCGAAGCTCGACGCCACCCGACTTGAAAACCGGAGATTGACCGATGAAAACGCCGCGCTTCGCGCCTGGGCTGGCACTCGTCTGCCTGACGACGTTGTCCGCCTGCAAGCCAATCCCGCTCTCACCGGCGCCGACGCTTACGTCGAATACGTGCCAGGCGGTGAGCCCCTGCACGCTGCCGATGCTCGCGCCCCGCACCAACGGTGAGCTCGATGCCGCGCTCACGCTCGCGAAGGCGGCCTGGGCGACCTGCGCGGCGCAAGTCGACATGATCGCGGCCTGCCAGGCCGGCACACCCGCAACCCGCCACGGAGCGCATCCGCATGATTAAGCCAGACAGCCTGCGGCGGGCGCTCGTCGCCGCCATCCCGTCACTCGGAACCGAACCGGGCGCGCTGACCGTGCTCGTCGAGCAAGGATCGATTGCGACCACCGGCACGCTGACGCCGTCGTTCGAATACCGGTACACGGCCCACGTGCTCGCGACGAATTTCTCCGGCGACACGGATCCCGTGTTCGTCGCGGTCGTCGAATGGGCCCGCAAGAACCAGCCGGATCTCGTGACGAATCCCGCCGCGCGCACGAGCGGCATCACCTTCGAGCTCGGCGTTCGCGACCCGGCGGCAGTCGACCTGTCGATCCGGCTGGCGCTGACGGAAAGCGTCAACGTCGCAACCGGGCCGGACGGCCGGCACGTGATCACCCACGTCGACGACACGCGGGTCGATCCGGCCAATACGCTCACCTGGGTCGCGCTGCCGCAGATCAGGTAAGCCCGGCGGCCGGCAGCTCGTCTTCCTGCACGCGGCATCGATGCCGCGTGCTATCGAACGAACACCGTGCACCGTGCGTGCACGGTGTTCTGCAGCGTTCATTCACCCGGTAAGCCCGGTGGGCGGCCGCCCGTCTTCCTGCGTGTGGCATCGACGCCGCGTGCTATCGAACGAACACCGTGCACCGTGCGTGCGCAGTGTTCCGCCGCGTTCACCGCCGCAACGGCTGCGCGTCGCTACCGGACATCTCGTCTCGCCCTCTTCGTTTCGCGCGCCGTGGCGAACTCGCATGTCGCGATCGCAACGCCGATCGCCCGCTCGTGCATCGCCCTCGAATCGACCAGCATCGGCGACGCGCGCCGCGTCGACGTCATCGCCCGTGGCAACCCCTCCATGCGCGCCCCATCCTCGTGTCCCGCCGCACAACACCCCTCTGCATTTCGTCGCCACGCAACCCGTCGCACCTCCGCCGAGTCGCCACCGCGACGTCGCCCCGCTCACGCACTCCAGCCTCGCCACTCCATCGCCGGGGCGCACGACGCCATCCTCATTTCAACCGGTGATGCGATTCTCGACGCGCGCGTTCGTGCCGGCATCCGGTGCGCGCTGTCCTCGTCGCGACGACACAGGCCATCGCTCGCGCCGTGGCTGCCCGACCGTCACCATGGCTGCATGGACGCAAATGAAATTCAACGGCAGGCACGCAACGCGGTGCGCAAGGGAACGATCCTCGCGGTCGACCATGCGGCCGCGTTGTGCCGCGTCTCGGTCGGCGACGCCGACTCCGACGGCAGCGGCCTGCAGACCAACTGGATTCCGTGGGTCGCCGGCACCGCCGGCGGCACGCGCGACTGGCTGCCGCCGACACCGGGCGAACAGGTCGTACTGCTCTGCCCGATGGGCGATCCGGCGCAGGGCGTCGCGCTGCGCGGCGTTTATTCGAACGCCGCGCCGGCCCCTGCCTCGAGCCCGGACACCCACGCACGCGTCTACCCCGATGGCGCGAGCATCACGTACGACCACGCCGCGCATGCGCTCACGGCCGAGCTGCCCGCCGGCGCGACCGTGCGCATCGTCGCGCCGGGCTCGGTCGTCGTGCAGACCCGCGACGCCACGGTGAAGGCCGAGCGCATCACGTTCGACGCGCCGCAGACGACCTGCACCGGCGCGCTGACGGTCAAGGGCCCGTTCGCATTCGAATCGGGCATGACCGGCACCGGCGGCGCCGGCGGCGGCGCCACGATGCAGATCGACGGCGCGGCCACCTTCACCCGCGAAGTGACATCCCAGGGCATCAGCCTCCCGCATCACACGCATCGCGAACAGGGCGATGGACAACTCGTGAGCGCACCGCAATGAAAGGCATGAACGCGAACACCGGCCGCTCGATCTCGGGCCTGGACCACTTCTACCAGTCGATCGGCAGGATCGTGACGACGCCGCTCGCGTCGTGCGTGAAACGCCGCACGTTCGGCTCCGAGCTGCCCGACCTGATCGACGCACCCGGCAACGGCACCGTGCGCACCCGGCTATACGCGGCCGTCGCGACGGCGCTCATGCGCTGGGAGCCGCGCCTGACGCTCACCCGCGTCGTGCTCGCCGCCGATGACGCGAATGCGGCCGCCGGGTCGGTCTATCTCGACATCGAAGGCTGGACCGGCGAGAACGGCACGGCCGTATCGACCCGCGTGCCGATGACGAACGGGAGCCCCACATGAGCGTGACGCCGATCGACCTCTCGCAGCTGCCGTCACCCGACGTCGTCGAAACGATCGACTACGAAACCCTGCTTGCCGCGCGCAAGGCACGCTTCGTGTCGCTCTACCCGGCCGACGAGCAGGCCGAGATCGCCGCGACGCTCGCGCTCGAATCGGAGCCGGTCGTGAAGCTGCTGCAGGAGAACGCGTACCGCGAGATCGTGCTGCGGCAGCGCGTGAACGACGCCGCGCGCGCCGTGATGCTCGCCTACGCGGTCGGCACGGACCTCGATCATCTCGCCGCGCTGTTCGGCGTCCGGCGCCTGACGATCACGCCCGCCGATCCGGAACACAACGTCGCGGCGGTCATGGAAAGCGATACCGACCTGCGCGCCCGCACGCAGCTCGCGCCGCAGAGCCTGTCCGTCGCCGGCCCCGAAGGCGCGTACGTTTCGCACGCACGCAACGCGGACGGCCGCGTGCTCGACGCGTCGGCCGTCAGCCCGGCGCCGTGCGAAGTCCTCGTCTCGGTGCTGGCGCGCGATGGCGACGGCACGGCGGACCCGGCGCTGATCGCCGCGGTGGCGGCCGCGCTGCAGGCCGACGACGTGCGGCCGCTGACCGACAAGGTCACGGTGCGCGGCGCGGAAATCCTGCGCTACCAGGTGCGTGCGCGGCTCGTGTTCTTCGCCGGCCCGGATCGCGCGGTGGCGCTCGCGGAAGCCAACCGCGCGATGAAGAAATACACCGAATCCATGCACCGCCTCGGGATGGAGGTCACGCTCGACGGGATCTACGCGGCCGCCCGCGCGGCCGGCGTGCAGAAGGTGATCCTCGAAAGCCCGTCCGCCGGCCTGCCGGCGACCAAGCAGCAGGCGCCGTATTGCACCGGAATCGAGCTGATCGACGGCGGGGTGTACAGCAATGAATGACGTCCTCCCGCCGAACGCGACGCGGCTCGAACGCCGGCTCGCCGCGACGAACGCGCGCATCGACGACGTGCCGACGCCGCTCGCGACGCTGATGAATCCGGACGCGATCCGGTCCGACCTGCTGCCGTGGCTCGCGTGGCACCTCGGCGTCGATGCGTGGAAGGACTACTGGCCCGAGTACGTGAAGCGCGCCCGGGCCGGCCAGGCGATTCCGATCGCCCGCCGCAAGGGCACCGCCGCCGCGGTGCGCGAAGTCGTCGCGGCCTTCGGCGGAAACATCGTCCTGCGTGAATGGTTCGAGCAGCGCCCGCCGGGCCAACCCGGCACGTTCGACCTCGTGATGACGGTCAGCGGCCAGGAAGGCCAGCCGCCGACCGCCGAATACGTCGCCGACATCCTCGCGGAAATCGACCGGACCAAGCCGGTACGGGCGCACTACACGTTCACGCAGGGCTTCGAGATGCGGGGCCGACAACCGGTCGGCGCCGCCGCGCGCGTGGCGGCCTATCGCCGCCTGAACCTCACCGACTACTGATCGCACATGGCAACCCAGATCATCATCACCGACGCCGGCCGTGCCGCGCTCGTCGCCGCCGGCAACGGCGGCACGAACGCCCACCAGGTCGTGGAAATCGGCCTGGCGAACGCGCCGTTCGTCGCCGACAAGGGGCTCACGAAGCTGCCGAACGAGCTGAAGCGGATCAAGTCCTTCGGCGGCGCCAACGTCGCGCCGGACACGATTCATACGACGCTGAAGGACGACACCGCGGACCAGTACTCGCTGTACGGGTTCGGCCTCTATCTCGAGAACGGCGTGCTGCTGGCCAGCTATGGCCAGGCGACGCCGATCATGGAGAAGTCGCCGGCCGCGATACTGCTGCTGTCGTCCGACCTGCAGTTCGCGACGATCGACGCGACGAAACTCGTGTTCGGCGACGCGTCGTTCCTCAACCCGCCGGCGACCACGGAGCGGCAGGGCGTGGTCGAGCTGGCGACGCAGGCGGAAGTGAACGCGGGTGCGGACGATGCGCGCGCCGTGACGCCGAAAACCGCGGCGTCGCGATATGCGGCGTTGACCGGGGCGAAGTTCACCGGGCCGGTCGTGACTGAATTCGATGCGGGTCCGGATACGGCGCATGTCACGGTGCGTCCGCCGACCGGCAAGAACGGACGGGAAAGCCGCGTGCGTCTGCATGGCACGTTCAGCGGTACCAACACCGACACCGGATCACGCATTGTCGCAACGTTGCGCTCGGGTTTCGACAATGGCGCCTGGGGGCGCGAATACGTCGACCTCTGGCTCAACCGTGCGGTCAACGACAACGAAACCGACGCGAACCAGGCGCGCGCCCTGCGCATCGCCTACGGTGGCCGCGTGCTCGTCGGCGACGTCAGGAACGACGACGGGAACTCGCGACTGCGCGTCGGCGGTGATGCCGTTGCCGAAGGCACGAGCTATTCGAAGGCCGTATCGATCGATGGCGGGGCCGGCAATTTCTCGACGCTGTTCTTTACCGACGGCGGCAAGATCCGCTGGTCGCTGTTCAAGCGCGACGGCACGGCAACGGGGGGCAACGGCGGCAACAACTTCGGATTGAACGCGTTCGCGGACGACGGCGTTACGCAGTTCTCCGCGTTTCGTGTGGACCGCGGCACGCAGACGTTTTCGGTCGCGAAGCGCCTGACCGTCGGCGACATCGGCGACGACGGCCGTAACGCGATCCAGGTCGGCGGGAGCGCAACGTTCGCGGGTGGATTGACCGCGCGTGAAATGGACGCCACGGGTTCCCATTTCCGCGCGATCTCCAACGGCTACGGAGCTTTCCTGCGCAATGACGGCACGAACGTGTATCTGCTGTCGACGAACAAGGGCAATGCGGAAGGTCAGTGGAATGATTTCCGCCCGTTTGCCTGGTCGCTATCCGACGGGATCGTCCGCATCAGTGACAGCGGTGCCTTGACAAACATCGGCGGCGATCTCGCAATCGGAAGGAGTACGGATGAAGGACACATCCGGCTCGGTCCCGTCGATGGCCATTTCTACGCCAATGCTCATTCAGTCGGCTGGTGGGGTAAAGCCGACTCATTCCAGTACATCCTGGACGACCACACGTTCCGCATCAACGGCAACGTGGTGTGGCACACCGCGAACCTTACCCCGCTCGACCGTAGGACCGGCGGCACGATGTCGGGCGACATCTGGTTCGATCCGGGCAAGCGGATTTTCCTGGCGGAAGGCAGCGCGCAAGCACCGTCGCTCACGTTCGTCAACGACGGTGCGCCGGACACCGGCCTGTACCACATCAACGACGGCTCGTTCGGCGTGACGTGCAACTCGATCCCGCAGGTTGCGTTCACACCGGGCGGAACGACCTTCCAGACACCCGTGCAGGGCCCGACACCCGCCCCGGGCGATCGTTCGAAGGCGCTCGCCACGACTGAATGGGTGCTGGCCGCCCTCTCGACGGCGACGGTCGGCCAGATCGTATTCGAGCCGCGCACGCTGCCGCGCGCCGGGTTCCTGAAAGCGAACGGCGTGCTCGTCAATCGTGCCGACTACCCCGCTCTTTGGGCCTATGCGCAAGCCAGTGGCACGCTCGTCTCGGACGATGAATGGCACAACCAGCGATGGGGTTGTTTCTCGTTGGGCGACGGCTCGACGACGTTCCGCCTGCCTGAGCTGCGCGGTGAATTCATCCGGTGCTGGGACGACGCCCGCGGTGTCGACACCAACCGCATCCTCGGCTCGTGGCAGGACAGCGCGAACCGCTCGCACGGCCATGGCGCGAGCGCGGCCGCAGTCGGCGACCACGCGCACTCCGCGTGGACCGACTCACAGGGCTGGCACGGCCACCACGGCTGGACCGGCAGCGTAGGCGATCACCAGCACGTCGCACCCTACACGGAAGTGGGTGTCGCTCCGTTCGGTACGCATTCCGGCGCTCACCAGGGCTCGAACGGCGGCGTCGACAACGACAACCCGTGGGCATTCACGTCCGGCGCCGGCGGTCACAACCATGAATTCAATACCGAAGGCGCCGGCACGCACGGCCACAACGTCGGTATCGGTGCCGCAGGCAGTCACAGCCACGCCATCACCGTCAACCTCGACGGCGCCAACGAATCGCGTTCGCGCAACGTCGCGCTGCTCGCGTTGATCCGCGCTTATTAACCTGGACCCCGAAACATGCTGATCCACCACTACCACCAGTCGACCGGCGAATACCTGAGCAGCGGCCAGCCCGACGCCGATCCGCGCAACCCCGAACGCTGGCTCGTGCCGTCATGGGCGACGTTCGACGAGCCGCCGGCGCGCACGCCGACGACCTGGCCGTTCTATCGCGACAACGCGTGGACGCTGCTGCCGGACTTCCGCGGCCGCCTCTGCTATCGCACCGACACGGGCGAACCGGTCGAAATCGCGACTGCCGGCAAGACGCCCGACGAACTCGGCCTCACGACCGAACCGCAACCGTCGCCGCGCCATGCGTGGATCAACGGCGCGTGGGCGATCCCGGCTGCACTGCTCGAGCGCGAAAAACGCGACGCCGCGATGGCCGAGTTCGAGCGACGACTCGAAGCCGCACGCAAGGCGAACGCCGGCAAGGCCGATGCCTACGCCGCGGGTCTGCTCGACGACGAAGGCGTCTATTACTTCAAGGCCTGGTCGGCCTACCAGATGGCACTCGTTTCGGTCGTCCAGGCCGACACGTTCCCCGATGCGGTGACGTGGCCGACCACGCCGGCGCCGTACGTACCGCCGCCGCCTTCCAAGCCGGAGCCGGAGCCTCAACCGGAACCGAAGCCCGAGCCGAAGCCCGACGAACCCAGCGCACCTGCAGCTCCGGTCGCGGACCCCGCGGCCTGATCCGCACGGGATTTCTCCCGTTCTCTTTCATCTGATCTGCACACACAGGAGCCACACACCATGCCGCAGGATTACCACCACGGCGTACGCGTCATCGAAATCAACGAGGGCTCGCGCCCGATCCGCACCGTGTCGACGGCCGTCGTCGGCATCGTCTGCACCGCGTCCGACGCCGATGCCACCGCCTTCCCGCTCGACACGCCCGTCCTGCTGACCAACGTCGTCGCCGCGCTCGGCAAGGCCGGCACCAAGGGCACGCTGCGCCGCACGCTCGACGCGATCGGCCGGCAGACCAAGCCCGTCACGATCGTCGTGCGCGTCGCGGAAGGCAAGGACGCCGCCGAGACGGCGAC
Source organism: Burkholderia sp. AU38729 (assembly GCF_020419725.1). Lineage (NCBI taxonomy): Bacteria > Pseudomonadati > Pseudomonadota > Betaproteobacteria > Burkholderiales > Burkholderiaceae > Burkholderia > Burkholderia sp. AU38729. The sequence continues at coordinate 44,281 of NZ_JAIZQO010000013.1, forward strand.
CAACGTGATCGGCACCGTCACCGCCGACGGCAAGTACACCGGCATGAAGGCGCTGCTCGGCGCGCAAGCGCGCTTCGGCGTGAAGCCGCACATCCTCGCGACGCCGGGCCTCGACACGCAACCCGTCGCCGCGGCGCTCGCGTCGATCGCGCAGTCGCTGCGCGCGTTCGCGTACGTGTCGGCCAACGGCTGCAAGACGAAGGAAGAAGCCGTCGCCTATCGCAAGCAGTTCAGCCAGCGCGAACTGATGGTCGTCTGGCCGGACTTCCTCGCGTGGGACGACACGACCAGCAAGACGGTCGTCGTGCCGGCCACCGCGTATGCGGCCGGCCTGCGCGCGAAGATCGACAACGACACGGGCTGGCACAAGACGCTGTCGAACGTCGGCGTGAACGGCGTCACCGGCATCAGCGCCGACGTGTCGTGGGACCTGCAGGATCCGGCGACGGACGCGGGCTTCCTCAACGAGCAGGACGTGACGACGCTCGTGAACCGCAACGGCTTCCGCTTCTGGGGTTCGCGCACGTGCTCGGACGATCCGCTGTTCGCGTTCGAGAACTACACGCGCACCGCGCAGGTCATCGCCGATTCGATCGCCGAAGCGCAGATGGCCATCATCGACGGCCCGCTCAACCCGTCGCTGCCGCGCGACATCATCGAAACGATCAACGCCAAGTTCCGCGAATGGATCTCGCAGGGCTACCTGATCGGCGGCTCGGCCTGGTACGACCCGGAGCCGAACACGACCGACGTGCTGAAGTCCGGCAAGGCGTATCTCGACTACGAATACACGCCGGTTCCGCCGCTCGAAAACCTGATGCTGCGCCAGCGCATCACCGACCGTTACCTCGCCGATTTCGCCGCGCGCGTCAGCGCGTAACGACCGGCCTCACCAGGAGTCAAACACGATGGGTATGCCTCGCAAACTCAAGGGATTCAACCTGTTCCAGAACGGCGAGAACTTCGTCGGCCAGGTTGTCGAAGTCACGCTGCCGAAGCTCACGCGCAAGATGGAGGACTACCAGGGCGGCGGCATGAGCGGCCCGATCAAGGTCGACTTCGGGCAGGAAGGGATCCAGCTCGAATGGACCTGCGGCGGCTTCATGCGCTCCGTGCTCGGCCAATACGCGATCACGAAGCACGACGGCGTGCTGCTGCGCTTCGCCGGCGGCTACCAGTCCGAGGATTCGACCAACGTCGACGCGATCGAGATCGTGATCCGCGGCCGCCACAGCGAAATCGACCCGGGCACCGCGAAGTCGAAGGAAGACACCGCGTTCAAGGTCACGACCGTCGCCAGCTACTACAAGCTGTCCGTGAACGGCCAGGACGTGATCGAGATCGACTTCGTCAACATGATCGAGAAGGTCAACGGCAACGACCTGTTCGCGGCGCTGCGCAACGCGATCGGCCTGTAATCCGCCGCCCGGCCGGCCGGTTACGCCGGCCGGGCCCTTCCTCGCCCTTCCCCCCGCTTGATCACCGACAGGACCACCATGAATCCGATGCAACCCGACCCGGCCGCGAACGACTCGCAGGCCGATGCGTCCGCCGTCACCGCCGTCGCCGCGCCCGACCAGGACGATCCGGCCACCCACACGCTCGACACGCCGCTCGTGCGCGGCAACCAGACGATCACGTCGATCACGCTGCGCAAGCCGAAATCGGGCGAACTGCGCGGCGTGTCGCTGTCCGACCTCGTCAGCCTCGACGTCGTCGCGCTGTCGAAAGTGCTGCCGCGCATCAGCTCGCCGATGCTGACCGAAGCCGACGTCGCCAACATCGACCCCGCCGACCTCGTGCAGCTGGGAGGCATCTTCGCCGGTTTTTTGATGCCGAAGGCCGTGAAATCCCGACTGGCCTCCCAGACCGCGTAGAAGACCCGATGGCGGACATCGCGACGGTGTTCGGCTGGACACCGCCCGTGATGGATGCCTTCAGCCTGGCCGAGCTGATGGACTGGCGCGAGCGCGCCCGAGTACGCGCCGGCGCCCAATGAGCGAAACGATCGACGATGGACAACACCACGAAACTGCGCGTCATGTTCGACATGGTCGACAACATGACGAAGCCCCTGCAAATGATGCTGACCGGCAACAAGGGGCTGGCCGATTCGCTGCGGGCGACCCGCCGCGAGCTGGATGACATGGCGAAGACGCAGAAGCGCATCGGCGAGTTTCGCGAGATGCGCAAGGGCCTCGCCAATACGGCATCGGAGCTCTCGGCGGCACGCGCACGCGTCGACACGCTCGCCCAGTCGCTGCGCGCGACCCGCTCGCCGTCGCAACAGATGATCAGCGACTTCAACAAGGCGCAACGCGCGGCCGAGAACCTGGCGTCCGCGCACCACTACCAGGCCGGCCGCGTACAAGCCATGCGTACCCAGCTCGCCGGCGCGGGCATCGACACGCGCAACCTGTCGCGGGACGAGCGCAACCTCCGCGCGACGATGGCGTCGCGTGCATCGATGATCGACGCGGGGGTGCGCGGGTACGACACCCGGCGCCAGCAGCAAGCCGACGCCCGGCGCGCCAGGATCGACGCGCTGCGCGGCGTCGGCGAGAAGTGGGCGAAGCGCGGCGAGACGGTCAAGGGCGTCGGCAAGAACATGCTCGGCATGCTGTCCGATCCGCTCGACGCCGCGAAGCAGGCCGAAAGCGAAACGCTGCGCATGCGCGCCGCGGGTGCGTCGGCCGACGCGGTGAAGTTCGCGCGCGCGCAGCAGGCGCCGGGGCTGTCGACCATCGACAACCTGGCGCTGATGCGCGAATCGCTGACCGAGTTAGGCGGCGACGAACAGCATGCGCGGGTCGCGCTGCCGTTGCTGTCCTCGATGAAATTCGCGAACGAGGCGCTGTACGGCAAGGAAGATGCGAAGAAGAACGTCGACCAGTTCATGAGCATGCTGAAGGTGATCGACCTGCGCGGCGGCACGAAGAGCGAAGCGGCGTTCGGCGCCGAAGCGAACATCGTGCAGAAGATGCAGACGGCGACCGGCGGCAAGGTCAGCGGCGACGAGTGGAACAACTTCGCCGAATCGGGTGGCAACGCGGCCAAGAAATTGCGCACCGACGCGTTCTATTACCAGATGCAGCCGCTCATCGAGAAGCTGGGCGGCAAGTCGGCCGGCGCAGGCCTGGCCGCGCTGTCCGGCAGCGCGCTCGAGGGCAAGGCGTCCGCACTCGCCGCGCAACGGCTGGCGGCGCTCGGCCTCGTCGATCCGAAAGGGCTCACGCACCGGAAGAACGGTGCGATCGCCGGGCTCAAGCCGGGCGCACTGGCGGGCAGCGACATGCTGCAGGCGTCGCCGTTCGAATGGCTCGAAAAGGTGCTGCTGCCGAAGCTCGCCGCCAAGGGCATCACGAGCCCCGACAAGGTCAAGGCCGAACTGGCGAAACTGTTTCCCGACAAGGCCGCGGGGAACCTGCTCACCACGATGTACGACCAGCGCGAGCAGATCCACGACACCGAGCGGCAGAGTGCCGCCGCCGACGGCGTCACCGGCATGCGGGCGAAAGCCGCGGATTCGACCGCGGGCCGCGAGCTCGTCGTCCTCGCGCAGTTGCGCGACCTGAAGCTCGAGATCGGCGAGAAGATCACGCCGATGTACAACGCGGCGCTGGACGTCACGGCCACCGTGCTCGGGAAAATCGTGAAGTTCGTGCGCGAACACGGCACGGCCACCCGCATCCTCGCCACGACTTTCGCCGGGCTGGGTGGCGTACTCACGGTCGTGGGCACGCTGGCGAGCGTCTTCGGCAACGTGCTCGGGACGGTGAACGTGCTCCGCTTCGCGACGTCGATGGTCAGCGCCTTCAGGCTCGTCGGGCAGGCGTTCATGGTGCTCGGCCGGCTCGCGCTGGCGAATCCGGTGATCGCCGTGATCAGCCTGATTGCAGCGGCCGCCATCTACGTCTGGCAGAACTGGGACACGCTCGGCCCGAAGTTCATCGCGCTGTGGGAAACCATCAAGGGCGCGTTCGGCGCGGCCGGCGACTGGATCACCGCGAAATGGGACGCCACCGTCGAGTGGGTGAAGACCGCGATCGGCGGCATCGGCGACTGGTTCGGCGACATCGGCACGCGCTTCCAGGAAATCGGCGCCAGCCTGGTGTCGGGGCTCGTCGACGGCATCAAGAGCCGCTTCGTCGCGGTGAAGGAGACGGTCGGCGGCCTCGGCAGTTCGATGCGCGACTGGGCCAAGGAAAAACTCGGCATAAAGGCTTCGACCACGCCCGACGACGCCACGGCCGGCGCCCCGTCGCTCATGGCCCGCACCGCCGCCGCCCTCACGACCACCGCCGCGCTGGTCGGCCCGCCCGCGTTCGCCGCGAGCCCCGCGATCGCCGCCGCCGCCCCGCTCGAGCGCTACAACCTGTCGCTCGACTACCGCGCACCGCTCACGGCGCCGGCCGCCGCTGCCGCCAGCGCCGCGCCCGCGAGCGGCCCCGTCACCATCAACATCGCACCGCCGCCCGGCGCCGACGCGGCCGAGATCGCCCGCATGGTGCGCGCCGAGCTCGAACGCGCCGAACGCGCGAAAGCGTCGCGCGCCGGCTCGCGCCTGTCCGATTGATCGTTCGTTGAAGGAAACCCGCCCATGATGATGTCGCTCGACCAGTTCGTTTTCAGCCTGGCGACCACGCCGTACCAGGAGCTCCAGCGCCAGCGCAACTGGAAGCACCGCACCAGCTCGCGCATCGGCGTGCGCGATGCGAGCCAGTTCACCGGCGCCGGCGACGACACGATCACCCTGTCCGGCATCGTCGCCCCCGACAACGGCATCGGCGAGATCGCGTCGATCGAGGCGCTCGCCCGGATGGGCGACGCCGGCGACGCCTACGTGCTCGTCGACGGGAACGGCAACGTGTACGGCGCGTACGTGATCGACAGCCTCAACGAGACGGCCACGTATCACACGAAGGAAGGCATCGCGCGCAAGATCGCGTTCACGCTGACGCTCAAGCGCGTGGACGACGGCGTGCTGGCCGAGCCGCAGCAGGACGACGAAAGCGGAGCGGACGAGCAATGAGCACGCTGGAACGCAAGCCGGGCGATGCGCAGGCCCGCGCGGGCCGCGTGCAGCCCCAGGCCGACTATCGGATCACGCTCGACGGCCGCGACCTGTCGCGCCTGATCGCGCCCAACCTCATCAGCCTGTCGCTGTCGGAATCGCGCGCGGACGAGGCCGACATGCTCGACCTGGTGCTCGACGACGCGCGCGGCACGTTCGCGATTCCGAAGCGCGGCGCGAGCATCAAGCTGTCGATCGGCTGGGTCGGCGAGCCGCTCGTCGACAAGGGCGCGTTCACGGTCGACGAAGTCGAGCACGGCGGCGCACCGGACGTCATCACGATCCGCGCGCGCTCGGCATCGATGACGAAGGGCATGCACGAGCGCCGCGAGAAAAGCTGGCACCGGCAGACGATCGGCGCGATCGTGCGCACCATCGCGACGCGCCACGGGCTCACGGCCGCCGTCGACGCCACGCTCGCCGCGACGCGGATCGACCATGTCGACCAGACGCAGGAATCCGATATGTCGTTCCTGACGCGCCTCGCCAGGCGCTACGACGCGGTGATGACCGTGAAGGACAAGCGCCTGCTGTTCATGCCGATCGGCAGCGGCAAGACCGTCAGCGGCCAGCCGCTGGACGTGCTGGCCATCACCCGCGCGAGCGGCGACCAGCATCGCTACCACATCGCGCAGCGCGACGATTACACGTCGGTGCGCGCGCACTATCACTCGAACGGCAGCGCGCGGCGGCTGTCGGTGGTCGTCGGCGACGCAAAAGGCAAGAACGTCAAGGTGCTGCCCGAGGATTACGCGACGGAAGCCGAGGCCCGGGCGGCCGCGCAAGCCGACTATGCGCGCACGCAGCGCGGCCAGTCGACGCTGAGCTACACGCTCGCACTGGGCCGGCCCGAACTGTTTCCCGAAATGCCCGTCACCGTGACGGGGTTCAAGCCGGAGATCGACGAGACGCCGTGGCTCGTGAAGAAGGCGACGCATACGATCGGCGACGGCGGGTTCACGACCGCGCTCGAGCTCGAGGTACGCGATGCGCCGAAGCAGTCGGGTCGAACCGGCAAGCGCTGACGGGTGAAGTAACGCCCAGGGCCGCAATGCCCGGCACGCGATCGCGTGCCGGCGATCGCGGTGGCGAACTCAGGATCTCGGTGGGCGGGGCGACGCAATGCGCGGGGTGCGCGGCTCGGATTCGATGCAGCGGCCGGAGCGAATGCCGGCCGGCGGGGAGGCGTGGCGGCGCTTCAGCTCGATTGCTGGCGCCCGCCGAGCGTGATGCGCGTGTCCCGCGCGTCGTCGCATTGCTGCAACGTGGCCCGCGCATCGCGCAGATTGGCCATCGCCTGCAGCGCGGCCTCGAGCACCTGCCCGACCGACAGCATCGCGCTGTCGATCTTTGCGTGCGCGTCGGCCCGTTCGTCGTCGGTCAGGTCCGGACGATATCGCGGCGGGCCCATCGTCGATCCGCGCGGGTCCGCGCGATGGTCGGCGCGCGCCGACGCGCCGATCGTCCCGATGTCGTGCTTCCTGTTGGTGTCCATTTTTCCGGTCTCCGCAAACTCAGTCATCCACCGGGGGCCGCCTGACACGACGGGTCGCCTCGGAACGCCCCGCCGCCAGCTCACCGGCTTTCAGAATGCTAAACCAATACTGTATGGATATACAGTGATTCGTCCGATTTTATCCGATGCGCTTGCGCGGCGCGCTCAGCGCACCGCCGTGGTATCGGGGAAAGGGAAAGGGGATGAGCCGCCCGCGCCGCCGCATGCGCCGTGGCGCGGATCGGGCCGCGTGTGGCCGCGAGCAGCACGCCGCCGGCATGCGCGGCAGCGCGTGCGCCGGGCCGCGCGGCCGCTTATTTCTTCGGTTGCTTCGCCGCGCGCTCGGACTTCAGCCGTTCGACCTCGGCCATCGCCCGCTCGACGTTTTCCGCCGTGCGCTGATCGAGTGCCGCACGGCGATTCTCCGGCAGGCGCTTCGCGCGCCGCGCCGGCGCCGCCTGCACCATCGCGCCCGTGCTGATGCAGCTGGCGAGAAACGCGTGCAGCGATGCCTTGCCGGCGTCGTTGAGCTGCCGGTACATCGCCAGCACGTCGGCTTCGTCCGCGTCGCGGCCGCCGGCCTCCGACGCCGGTTCGCCTGCGGCGGACCGTTCGCCGGTCAGCACGTAGCCGATATCGACACCGATCTCGCGAACGGCCAGCAGATAGGACGCGTCGGGAGAGCGCTCATCCGACTCGTACGCCGACTGCGAGCGCCTCGCGACACCGCCCACGGTCGCAAACTCATCCTGGCTGAGCCCGATGCGCAAGCGCTCGTCCCGCAAGCGACTCCCGATTTGTGTCATAAATTACCCATTAACAATTGACGCGCTGTTTTTTGCTCATTACACTGGCCTTACCGTAACGCAAGACTATCTCGACAAAGTATACCGACCATGACTACTCCCCAAGGCCCGCGCCGTTCGCCGCGCGGCACGATGTCGGACAAACCCGTCTACGTCGGGCTGACGCCGGTCGAGCGCGGCGAGCTCGAGCAGCTCGCCGCGCAGCGCAACCGCTCGATCTCCAGCATGGCGCGCGAACTGATCCGCATCGGCACGAGCCACCTGCGCGCGATCGCGGCGCCGCGCTCGCGCACCGCCGGCCGTTGAACCGGGCGCCCTCATGTTCCGCACCGTCGAACGCGCCCGACCGTCCGTGCCCGCAACGTCGATTGTGAACCGCGCGCACGCCCGCACCCATCCGCCGATCGGCCAGCGATGCAGCCGGATCGCCCGCGAAGCCCACCGTCCGGCCGGCCCTGCGCAGACTCTCGCCCGGAGCACGCCCCCATGCGAATCCTGAACCGTTGCCCGCACTGCCGCACCCGCGCCACCGCGCGCAGCAGCCGCGAAATGTCGCTGACGTTCCGCGAAATCACGTTCCAGTGCGCGAATCCGGAGTGCGGCCACACGTACGTCGTCAACATGGAATTCGCCCGCACGCTGTCGCCGTCCGCCGTCCCGAACCTCGCGTTGCAGCTGCCGCTTTCGCCGCACGTCCGCGAACGCCTGGCCGCGCAACTCGAGCTGCCGGTCTGACGCCCTAACCCCTTCGTTCCCGCGTTTCCCTCGCATCGTGCCTGAATGGCGCGAGGGATCGCCTTTGCCATTGAAAAGGACACCTCATGATCCCGATCCAAGCGGGCCGCGCCGTCCGATGCCCCGCCCGCCCGGCGGTCCGCCACCCCGCGCGATGCGTACGGGTCTATGACCAGGAGGCGCGCCCATGAACCGCTACGCCACCGAACCCGCGCCGCACGACGCCGCGCTGCGCGCCGCCATCGCGGCGGCCGCCGACACGCTGGGCTTCGACGCCCCGCCGGACAGCCCCGAGCGGCAACGCACGCTCGGCCGCTTCGTGTCGGCGCTCGCCGATCGCCTCGCGCTCGGCTTCCCGCAATCCGCCGCCGCGCTGCGCGCGCTCGCCCATTCACCGGCCACGACGGGCCATCCCGCGCCGCCCGCATCACCGCAACCCGAACGGCAGCAATGACGAAGATATGGCCTCGATCGACGAACTGAAACGACACATCGACCTGCATGACCTCGCCGGCCGCCTCGGCCTGAAACGCGGCCGCGGCGGCGACCGCGCGCTCTATCACTCGCCGCAGCACGCTGACCGGAGCCCGTCGCTGTCGATCTATGCGAATCACCCGAAGTACGGCACCGGCTGGCGCGATCACAGCGCCGACGCCGGCGGCTCGTGCATCGACCTCGTGATCCACGCGCGCGGCGGCACGGTGGCCGACGCCGTCCGCTATCTCCACGACGCGTATGGCCTCCCGTCCGAGCGCCCGGCCCCCGCCGAGCGCCGCGAGAAATCCACCGTCGAATACATCGCCGACCGCTGCACGGCCGAACGCGATCGCGTGCGCGACTACCTCGGCGGCCGCGGCATCTCCGCCGCGGCGCTCGACGCGGCGTTCGCGGCACGCACGCTCGGCTTCAATACGTGGACGAGCCCGAAGATCGCCGCCGGCGACGTCGGCCACGGCGGCCCCGCCGCCGCGTTCGTGGTGCGCGCGCCGGGCGATGCGCGCGTCGTCGCGGTCGACATGCGCTACGTCGACCCCGCGCTCAACGGCGGCGTCAAGACGCAGACCCAGGGCGACAAGGCCGGCTACGGCTGGACCGCCGACGCGCGCCGGCTCGAGCGCGCGAAACGCGTGGTCATCGTCGAGAGCGCGATCAACGCGCTGTCGATCGACACCTGCGCGCTGCCCGGCACGACCGCGCTTGCGCTGCGCGGCCTCGCGAACGTCGAACGCATCGACTTCGCATTCCTGCGCGGCAAGCAGGTCACGATCTGCCTGGACAACGACGAGCCGTTCGCGGAAGGCCACCCGCGCGCCGGGCAGCGCCCCGGCCCCGAGGCCGCGTGGGCGCTCCATGAACGGCTGACCGCGCTCGACATCAGCGCGGTGCTGGTCGACCAGTCGGACTGGCTGGCGGATCTGGCGGACGGCGACGCCAAGCGCACGCCGATCAACGACGTGAACGACTACCTGCAGCTGCGCGGCCCGGCCGACCTCGCCCGCGCGCTCGACCAGCTCGAGCCGTGGCTCGTCGCCGGCCTGCCCGGCGACGCGTCGCGCCGCGGCCGGCCGCGCATCTTCCTGCCGGCGCACGATTTCGCGCAGTACTGGCGGTTTCGCGTGCGGCCCGACTTCACGAACTACATCACCAAGATGGATCGCAACGAGGAATCCGGCGTCGAGACGCCCGTGATGACCGACCTGTGCGGCTTTCGCATCGCCGGCATCAGCCGCGTGGCCGTCGCGAGCGCGACGTCGACGATGACGGGCGACGCCGACCAGGCGCCCACCGTCTACTTCGCCGTGTCGGTGCAGGCGCCGCGGCACGGTGCGCAGCTGATCCGCCGCGTGATGCTCGACGACCAGCTGCACAACGTCGACCAGTGGAGCAAGTTCGGCCCGATCTGGGCGCCGGCGCCGTTCAAGCGGATGGTGAACATCCTCGAGCGCGGCGCCGACCTCGGCGCGCGCCGGGCCGCGAACTTCGTCGGGCTCGCGTGGCGCGACGGGCGGCTGATCGTCAACGAAGGCCCCGACTGCTACTTCACCGAAGCGGACAAGCAGTGCCCGTATCACAACCTCACGTTCCCGGGCGGCCCGGTGAGCGACGCGCGCCGCGTGATCGCCGCCTATCAGACGACGTTCCGGCAGAACGCCGCGACGATCCCGCTCGTGTGGGCGCTCGGCGGCCACCTGAAGGCGCTGCTCGGCTTCTGGCCGCATCTGACGGTCCAGGCGAACAAGGGCGCGGGCAAGTCGACGCTCATCAAGCGGCTCGAGCGCTCGCTCGCGTTCACGATGTTCTCGGGGCAGTCGCTGCAGACCGAATTCCGCCTCCTGACCAGCATCAGTCACACGAGCCACCCGGTCGGCTGGGAAGAGCTGTCGGCACGGCGGCAGGACGTGATCGACAAGGCGGTCGGGCTGCTGCAGGAGAACTACCAGTACACGGTGACGCGGCGCGGCACCGACATGACCGAATACCTGTTGTGCGCGCCCGTGATGCTGGCCGGCGAAGACGTGCCGGTGCGCAGCCTGCTCGGCAAGCTCGTGCGCACGACGCTGACCGGCAAGCGCGGGCCGCTGCTGCCCGACGACCTGCCGCGCTTCCCGGTCCGCCAATGGCTCGAGTTCCTGACCGGCCTCGACCGGCGCACCGCGCTCGACCAGTACGCGACGCTGCGCGACCAGGCGCTCGCCGGCTGCCGCGCGAGCGGCGAGGACGACGGCGCGCGGCGCATGGCCGGCAACTACGCGGCGATCGGGCTCGCGTGGCGCTACCTGTGCGATTTCGCCGGCATGGACCCGAGCGAAGGCGAGTTCCCGCGCGATCTGATCGCCGAGATGAACGGCCACGTCGCCGAAACCAGCGCCGACCGCGAGCCGTGGGTCTGGATCATGGAAACGGTGCTGTCGGAAATCGACGGCGGCAACTACAAGCATCCGTACACGTTCGACACCGTCGACGGCGAATTCTGCCTGCTGCTGCGCACCGGGCACGTAATGGATCACCTCGCGCACACGAGCGCGCTGCGCGACAAGTGGAACGGCCTGCCGGTGAAGTCCGACCGCGTGTTCAAGGCGCAGCTCAAGCACGCCGGCGTCGTGGTCGGCGAGAAGGAGGTCGAGCGCCGCATCTACATGCGCCGCGTGCCGTACCTGACGCCGGTGTCGCTCGAGCGCCTGGCCGCATTCGGCCTGCACGTGTCGGTGCGCGAGGATCTGGCGACCGACGCGCTGCAGGGAGGCCGCGCATGAGCCGCGCCCTGTCCAGCCAACCACCGCACGGCGGAACCCGCCGGGAGTGGGCAGGCAGCGCACGCGAGTCGTGGTTGTCGCGGGTGACGGCTCGCAAGTCCTTGATTCCTGAGGAAACTGCCGCCCTGCCTCACGTCGGGTTCACCACGTGTCATGCCGCTTTTGCCATGAGTCCGGCTGGCGCGCCGGCGGCGGTTCCTTCTTCTTTCTCTCTCTTCAACTCATTGAAGAAAAAGAAGAAAGAGAACCGGGAAACCACGGCGACGAGCCGCCATCGCGCGCCACGAGTCGGCGCCGCATTGCCATCGGTCGCCGCCGAGGCAGCGAGTTCGCGCCACGGGTTCCACGCGCTCGCCACGCCTGAATGATGGCAACCGATGGCCAACAAAACGCTTGAACATCAACGTGTTATGCACCCTTCACACGCGAACCACCACTCCACGAGTTGCGCTGCGTGCCCGCCCGGCGCGCGGCCTGCCGACAGCCCGCATCCGGCCACCGTCGACCTGGCCGGCGCCGCGGCGCTGCTCGGCGCCCACCCCGAAACGGTGCGCCTGAAGGCCCGGGCCGGCGCGCTGCCCGGCCGCAAGGTCGGCAAGCGCTGGATCTTTTCCGTCGCCGCCCTGCAGCGCTACCTCGCCGGCGAATGGCTCCCGCCCGTCGCCCATCACGATCAGCAAGAGGAAACCCGCCCATGTCGCTCTACAAGCGCAAGACCAGCCCCAACTGGCAATACAAGCTGTACCCCCCTGGCGGCGGAACGCCGATACAGGGAAGCACTGGCACCCGCGACAAAGCGCAGGCCCAGGAATTCCACGACCGGCTGAAGGTCGACCTGTGGAATCAGGCGCGGCTCGGCACGAAGCCGCGCCATTCGTGGAACGACGCGGTCGTGCGCTACGTCGGCGAACGCGCGGGGCTCGCCAGCCTGGAAACGTCGAAGATTCATCTGCGCTGGCTCGACCGGCACCTGTCCGGCGTCGCGCTCGCCGATATCGACCGCAACCGCGTCGACGCGATCGCGCTCGCGAAGCGCCAGGAGCCGCGCACGGTGCGCACCCGGCACGGCATCGTCGAGACCGACCGGGCCGTCAGCGACGGCACCGTGCGTCGCGTGATCGGCGTGCTGAAGTCGGTGTTGAATGCGGCGGTCGAATGGGAATGGCTGGAGCGCGCGCCGGTCACGAAACGCGCGAAGATCGTCTCGAAGCGCATCCGCTGGCTGACCCCGGCCGAAGCGGAGCGGCTGCTCGCCGAACTGCCCGCGCATCTCGCCGACATGGCGCGCTTCAGTCTGGAGACCGGCCTGCGCCGCGCCAACGTGACGGGGCTGCGGTGGTCGCAAGTCGACCTCGCGCGGCGCGTCGCGTGGATCCACCCGGACCAGGCGAAGGCGCGCAAGGCCATCACGGTGCCGCTTTCGGATACCGCGATCGCCGTACTGCGCCGCCAGCATGCGAACCCGCGGGCGCCGGAGTGCGCGGACAGCGTGTTCACCTATCGCGGCCGGCCGGTCTACCAGACGGCGACGGCCGCCTGGGCCAAGGCGCTGCAGCGTGCCGGCCTGAGCGATTTCCGCTGGCACGACCTGCGTCACACGTGGGCGAGCTGGCACGTGCAGCGCGGCACGCCGCTGCAGGTGCTCAAGGAGCTGGGCGGATGGGAGACGATGGAAATGGTGCAGCGGTACGCGCACCTGTCGGCCGACCACCTCGCGCAATGGGTCACGCCGCTGACGGCCGAGCCCGTGCCGGTGCCGGCTGCAATTCAGCTGCAACGAGACAATGCGACGAACGGAGAAAACCGCTGAGAGCCTTGATAGGCTTGGCGCGCCCGGCTGGGATCGAACCAGCAACCCCTGCCTTCGGAGGGCAGTACTCTATCCATTGAGCTACGGGCGCCTGTGACAGTGAAGCGACCCCAATATACAGGCCGCCCACGATTGGCAAGACGGCAAGGATACCCGGTTTCCCATGACGCGTCCACCTTGCCCGACGAATCCCCGCCGGGCCGCGCCGCGTGCGGGTAAACACGCGCCATCGCACCGCTCGCCGTGATGTAAACGTTCCGTCTATAATCGACCGGGCTTCATTGGACTGCCATTTGCCGTTGCACCGCGCTCACAATTCCTAATCACGGAGACGAGGCAAGCATGAGCGAAGCACCCCACGAATCTCCCGTCAAAACCCCCGGGCAGCTGATTGCCGTCATCATCGCGTCGTTCGCGATTCCGATCATCCTGATCGTCCTGTTCGCCAACTATGCGAACCATGCGTTCCGTGCCGGCGCCGGCACGGACGCGCTATCCGACGAACAGGTCGCCGCACGTGTCGCCCCGCTCGCGAAGGTCGACGTGAAGGACGCCAACGCGCCCCGCACGTTCAAGACCGGCGAGGCAGTCTACAAGGCCGTCTGCGTGACCTGTCACGGCACGGGCGCCGCCGGCGCGCCGAAGTTCGGCAACAAGGACGACTGGGCGCCGCGCATCTCGCAAGGCTTCGACACGCTGCTGAAGACGGCGCTGGCCGGCAAGGGCGCGATGCCGCCGCGCGGCGGCACGAGCCCCGACGACGTCAGCGACTATGAAATCGCCCGTGCGATCGTCTACATGGCGAACAACGACGGCGCGAACTTCCCCGAACCGGCCGCGCCGGCCGCCAACGCGGCGCAACCGGCCAGCGGCACCGCAGCCGCATCGGGCACGGCGGACGCCGCCAGCGCGCAAATCGCCGCGGCCCAGGCTGCGATCGCCGCGATCCCGAAAGCCGGCGAAGCGCCTGCGGCGGCCGCCGCCCCGGCCGGCGCCGACGCCGGCAAGGCGCTGTACACGTCGACCTGCCAGGCCTGCCATGCGGCGGGCGTACTCGGCGCGCCGAAGTTCGGCAGCAAGGAAGACTGGGCGCCGCGCCTGAAGGACTCGATGGATACGGTCTACAACTACGCGTTGCACGGCAAGGGCGCGATGCCGCCGAAGGGCGGGTCGAACGCGTCGGACGCCGACGTGAAGGCCGCCGTCGACTACATGGTCAACGCGTCGAAGTAACCCCACCCGGCCGTCAGTAAAAAACCCCCGCGATGCACACGCGTCGCGGGGGTTTTGTTTTGCGGGCGGACCTCTGGAGCGCCGTGCGTCCGGCGGCGGCGCCGCCGCGTCACTTCTGCAGCAACGCCTTCAGGCTCGCGAGCCGGTCCTTCGGCGACATCGGCGCCTCTTCCGGCGTCGGCGGCGGCGCGTCGTCGAGCCCCATCTCCGGGATGAAGCGCGACGGTTCGCACACGACCGTCTCGCGCGCCCGCTTGCGCTTCTTGCACCAGTTCAGGTGCAGGCTGCGCTGCGCGCGCGTGATCGCGACGTACATCAGCCGGCGCTCCTCCTCGATCCGCTCGTTGTCGATCGGGCCGTCGTCCTCGGAGCCGCCGCGGTGCGGCATGATGCCTTCCTCGACGCCGACCAGGAACACGTGCGGATACTCGAGCCCCTTCGACGCGTGGACCGTCGACAACCGCACCGCATCCGGATCCTCGTCCTTGCCCTCGAGCATCGACATCAGCGCGACGGTCTGGATCAGGCCGAGCAGGTTCTTGCCGGTATCGGCGAGCCCGTCCGCGTTGTGGAAACCCTCCGCCTCGCCATCGACCGCTTCCGTCTCGGGCTTGGTGCCCTTGCGCTTCAGCCATTCGAGGAATTCGAGCACGTTCTGCCACTTCGACTGCGCCTGCCGTTCGTCGAACGCGTCGTACAGGTACGCCTCGTAGTGGATCGCCTCCATCATGTCGTCGAGCACGGCGGTGGCGGGATCCTTGTCCGCACGCTCGGTCAGGCGCTGGATGAAGTCGCAGAACATCCGCAGCGGCTCGACCTGGCGCGCGGACAGCCGCGCCTCGATCCCGCCCATGTACACGGCCTCGAACAGCGACACCTTCGCCTGGCCCGCGAACGAGCCGAGCGCTTCGAGCGTCGTGTTGCCGATCCCGCGGCGCGGCGTCGTGACCGCGCGGATGAACGCGGGATCGTCGTCGGCGTTCGCGATCAGCCGCAGGTACGCACACAGATCCTTGATCTCGGCCTTGTCGAAGAACGACTGGCCGCCCGACAGCACGTACGGAATCCGCTCGCGGCGCAGCACCTGCTCGAAGATCCGCGCCTGGAAGTTGCCGCGATACAGGATCGCGTAGTCGCGGAACTGCGCGCGCCGCTCGAACTTGTGCGCGGACAGCCGGAACACGACCGATTCGGCTTCATGCTCCTCGTCGTTGCACGGCGTGACGGTGATCGAATCGCCCATCCCGTGCTCGGACCACAGCTTCTTCTCGAACAGTTTCGGGTTGTTCGCGATCACGTTGTTCGCGGCGGTGAGGATGCGCACCGTCGACCGGTAGTTCTGCTCGAGCTTGACCAGGTGCAGCTTCGGGAAATCCTTGCCGAGCTGCGCGAGGTTCTCGAGCGTCGCGCCGCGCCAGCCGTAGATCGCCTGGTCGTCGTCGCCCACTGCCGTGAACGCCGCGCGCGGGCCGGCGAGCAGCTTCAGCAGCTCGTACTGGCACGCGTTGGTGTCCTGGTACTCGTCGATCAGCAGGTAGCGCAGCTTGTTCTGCCAGCGGTCGCGCACCTGTTCGTTCTTCGCGAACAGTTCGGCGGGCAGGCGGATCAGGTCATCGAAGTCAACCGCCTGGTACGCATGCAGCGTCGCGACGTAGTTGCGGTAGACCAGCGCGGCCTGGTGCTCGTCCTCGTTGGCCGCGATCGTCATCGCCTCCTCGGGCATGATCAGGCCGTTCTTCCACAGCGAGATGGTGCTCTGGATCTTGCGGATCAGGCCCTTGTCGGTCGTGCCGATCTGCTCCTGGATCATCCCGAAGCAGTCGTCCGAATCCATGATCGAGAACTGCGGCTTCAGGCCGACGTGCTCGGCCTCCTGGCGCAGGATCTGCACGCCCAGCGAGTGGAACGTGCAGACGGTGAGCTGGTTGACGGGCACCTTGCGGCCTTCCTTGCCGGGCGTGGTGAGCGTCTTGCCCTCCAGCAGCTTCGACACGCGCTCGCGCATTTCGGCGGCCGCCTTGTTCGTGAACGTGACGGCGGCGATGTGACGCGGCTCGAAGCCTTTCGCTTCGATCAGGTGCGCGATCTTCTGCGTGATCACGCGGGTCTTGCCGCTGCCCGCGCCGGCGAGCACGAGACAGGGACCGTCGAGGTAGCGCACCGCTTCGTTCTGGGCGGGATTCAGGCCTGCGGACATGATGGCGGATGGTGTTGCGGTTGACGGCGGAACGCCGGGAGGATGCCGTGCGCGGCGGGCTGGCGAAGCAGGCGGACACGCGGGCAGGACGCGCATGTTAACACGTCGGCGGCGTGCTTTTCGGGAGCGCCGCCGGGCGGGGCTGCGCGGGCCGACCGGCCGGGCGCCCCCTGTCCGTTCGGCCAATCCGGCCCCGTTCGCGCACCGATCGGCCACAATATGGCCACTTCGGCGCCGCCCCGCGCCGGCCCGTTTGCGTCACCTGTACCGCCACCGGATCGACATCATGGGATACCCGTTCGCCACCGCCGCCCTCGGCCCGCTGCTGTTCGCGCAGGGGCGCTACGTGCGCCGCGTCACGCCGCGGCTGCCCGAGGCCGCCGGCCCGCGCGACGGCGTGGCGGGCGACGGCCCGCCGCTGCGCGTGCTGGTGGTCGGCGATTCGGCCGCCGCGGGCGTCGGCGTCGCGACGCAGCGCGACGCGCTGTCCGGGCAGCTGGCGAGCGCGCTCGCGGCCACGCATCGCGTGAGCTGGAAGCTGCTCGCGCGCACCGGCCTGACCACGCGGGAGCTGGTCGACTGGCTCGCCGCCGAGCCGGCCGAGCCGTTCGACGTGGCCGTCACGTCGCTCGGCGTCAACGACGTGACGGGCGGCGTGCCGCCGGGCCGCTGGCAGGCGCAGCAGGCCGAGCTCGTCCGGTTGCTCGCCGCGCGCTTCCGGGTCGGGCACGCGATCCTGTCGGCGGTGCCGCCGATGGAGCGCTTTCCGGCGCTGCCGCAGCCGCTCGCGTGGTATCTCGGGCTGCGCGCGAAGCGGCTCAACACGGCGCTCGCCGGGTGGGCCGCCACGCAGCCGCACTGCACGTTCCTGCGCGTCGAGCTGCCGCTCGAGCGCCACCTGATGGCCGCCGACGGCTTCCACCCCGGCGCAACCGCCTGCGCGGTGTGGGCCGCGCAGGTCGCCGCCGCCGTGCTGCGGCGGGCGACCGTATGACGCCGGGCGGCGCCCCCGCGGCAGCCGTTCATTGCACGGGCGTAGGCGGGCAAACCCCGCTCGCGCGGCCACCCGGCCTGCGCAAATGCCGGCTTGCCTTGCGCAAGCGCCGCATCGCATCGCGCATTTCGCCCGAACGCGCCGGTGCAAGCGGCGGCGCCATGCCAAAATAGCCGGTCGTCTTCGCGCCGTCCCGGCGCGCCATCCTTTAGTTTCCTTCGCAGCCAGGAATTGCCATGTCGTCATTGCTCAGGATTGGTTTGATGGGTTTCGGTTTCGCCGGCGCGACGTTCCACGCGCCCGTGATCGCCACGAGCGGCCGCACTGAAGTCGCCGCGATCGCGACGGGTCAGCCCGATCGCGCGCAGGCGGCGTATCCGGGCGCGCGCGTCGTCCCCGATCTCGACACGCTGCTCGGCCTCGACGACATCGAGTGCGTGGTGATCGCCACGCCGAACGACACGCACTTCGCGCTCGCGCGCCAGGTGCTCGAAGCGGGCCGCCACGTGGTCGTCGACAAACCCGTGACGCTCACCGCGGACGAGGCGCTCGCGCTCGCGCGGCTCGCGAATGCGCGCAGCCGGCTGTTCGCGCCGTTCCACAACCGCCGCTGGGACGGCGATTTCCTCACCGTGCGCGACATCGTCAAATCGGGCGAGCTCGGCCGCATCACCTGTTTCGAGTCGCACTTCGACCGCTTCCGCCCGACCCCACGCACGCGCTGGCGCGAGGAGCCGGCTCGCGGCGGCGGCCTGCTGCTCGACCTCGGCCCGCACCTGATCGACCAGGCGCTCGCGCTGTTCGGCCTGCCGGAAACGGTGAGCGCGACCGTCAAGACGCGCCGCGACAACGGCACGGCGCCCGATTTCGTGCACCTGCAGCTCGGCTATCCGGACAAGGACGTCGCGCTGCATGCGAGCGCGCTGTCGGCGATCGAACCCGCGCGCTTCACGCTGCACGGCACGCGCGGCAGCTACCAGAAGTTCGGGCTCGACACGCAGGAAGACCAGCTCAAGGCCGGCCTCACCGCCGACGACGTCGAATTCGGCGGCGGCAACCCGCCCGGCCTGCTGCGCGTGCTCGACGGCGAAGTCGAGGTCGAGCGCCCGGTGCCGACGCTCGATGGCCAGTACGCGGAGTTCTACCGCGCGCTCGCCGCATCGATCCGCGACGGCGCGCCGTTCCCCGTCGCCGCGCAGGACGCCGTCGACGTGATGACGATCATCGAGCTCGCCGCGCAGAGCGAGCACGACGGCCGCCGGGTGCCGTTCGTGCGCCGCACGATCTGACACCGCGCGCCGGCCGGTGGCGGCCGGCCGGCGCCGGTGCATCGGGATCAGCCGGAACATTCGGTTACAAATGCCGGAGGAACGAAAGTCAGCGGCAGACTAGTCTGATGCGTTTCTCAAAAAAGTCGATCCGACACCAATCCGTCAGGAGAATGTTGATGCAACGGTTGATTCGCGCAGCTGCGTGCTGCGTCCTGGTTTCCTCGCTTGCGGCCTGTATCGTGCAGCCGCAGCAGCCGGTTCGCCCGGCGCCCCCGCCGCGGCCGAATCCGCAGGTCGTCGCGAACGAGCGGATGCAGCAGATCCAGGGCCGGATCGACAACCTGCACCGCCGCATCGATGCGCGCGTGAACGGCGGTTACTACCCGCCGCCGTACGGCGCGCAGCTTCATCATCGCCTCGACGTGATCCGCCAGGAATCGAACGACATGTCCGCGCAGCACAGCGGCGGCCTGTCCGGCGACGAGCAGCGCGTGCTGAACCAGGAACTCGACACGGCCGCACGCGCGATCGGCGAGTAACGCACCGGCGCCCGCCGGAGCGGAAAAAGCGGCGGCACCGGTTGCCGCCGCTTGTCGCGAAGCGACATTCTTTTGCTCAAATTGACAAGGCCCACCCGCTCGCGTACAGTCGCCCGCACGCGTCGGGAGAGCGTGTAACCGGGCTGTTTCAGCCGGTTGCGCCGCCGAAGGGGCACACCCGCAAACTCTCAGGCAAAAGGACCGACCGCGTCGGGGAATCCCGTCCGCGCATTGCGCGGGCCACACTCTCCCCGCACTCTGGAGAGCGGCAGTAGCCCGCAGCGCATCCGCTGCGCGGGCAAGCTGCCCACCGAAGGGGCGCGCGTTCGCCAGGCCTGGCCGGCAGCGCAATCTCTCAGGTATCGAGGACAGAGGGGCATGTACCGGATCGCTCGCAGGCCATCGGCCGCGGTGGTCGGCACATGGCCGTTCTGATCCGCGCGCAAGCGCCTTGCCTGAGGCCTCGATGACTGCACTGAATCACACCCCGCTCAACGCCGCGCACCGCGCGCTCAATGCCCGCATGGTCGATTTCGGCGGCTGGGACATGCCCGTCAACTACGGCTCGCAGATCGAAGAACATGAAGCCGTGCGCACCGACGCCGGCATGTTCGACGTGTCGCACATGTGCGTCGTCGATTTCACCGGCAGCCGCGTGCGCGCATTCTTCGAGCATGCGATCGCGAACAACGTCGGCAAGCTCAAGACGCCCGGCAAGGCCCTCTACTCGTGCCTGCTCAATCCGCAGGGCGGCGTCATCGACGACCTGATCGTCTACTACTTCACCGAAGAATTCTTCCGCGTCGTCGTCAACGCCGGCACGGCCGAGAAAGACATCGCGTGGTTCAACCAGCTGAACGAGCAAGGCGGCTTCGGCGTCACGATCACGCCGCGCCGCGATTTCGCGATCATCGCCGTTCAGGGCCCGAACGCCCGCGAAAAGGCCTGGGCGACCGTGCCCGCCGCGCGTGCCGCCACCAGCGAACTGAAGCCGTTCAACGCCGCGCAGGTCGCCGGCACGCCGTTCGGCGATCTCACCGTCGCGCGCACCGGCTACACCGGTGAAGACGGTTTCGAAGTGATCGTCCCGGCCGTGCACGTCGAAGCGCTGTGGAACGCGCTGCAGCAAAACGGCGTGCGCCCGTGCGGGCTCGGCGCGCGCGACACGCTGCGCCTCGAGGCCGGCATGAACCTGTACGGCCAGGACATGGACGACACCGTGTCGCCGCTCGACGCGGGCCTCGCGTGGACGGTCGATCTCTCCGCGCCGCGCGACTTCGTCGGCCGCGCCGCACTGGAAGCCAACGGCACCCGCGCCGCATTCGTCGGCCTGATCCTGCAGAAGGAAAACGGCAAGGCAGGCGGCGTGCTGCGCGCGCACCAGAAAGTCGTCACGCCGCACGGCGAAGGCGAGATCACGAGCGGCACGTTCTCGCCGTCGATGCAGGAATCGATCGCGTTCGCGCGCGTGCCGGCAGCCGTCCAGATCGGCGACCTGGTCCAGGTGCAAATTCGAGACAAGAATCTTCCCGCGCGCGTGGTAAAACTGCCGTTCGTGCGCAACGGCAAGGTCCTCGCTGCGTAACGGCCGGGAGGCCCGCCTCCCGGGAAGCCGGGAGATGGCGCCCGGCGCAACACCACACCCGGCGCGCCCCGGCGGCGCGCCAGCAAAACGAACACACCCTTTTACCAGGAGCATCCGATGAGCAACGTCCCGGCCGATCTGAAATACACCGACGAACACGAATGGATCCGCACCGAGGCGGACGGCACGCTGACGGTCGGCATCACCGATCACGCGCAGAGCACGCTCGGCGACATCGTCTTCCTCGAACTGCCGCAAGTCGGCAAGTCGGTGACGGCGGGCGACGCCGTCGGCGTCGTCGAATCGGTGAAGGCCGCATCCGACATCTACTCGCCGGTATCCGGCGAGGTCGTCGCGATCAACGAAGATGCCGCCAATTCGCCGGAAGAAGTGAACAGCGACGCGTACGGCGTGTGGCTGTTCAAGATCAAGCTCGCGGCCGGCGCGTCGACCGACAAGCTGATCGACGCTGACGCGTACAGCAAGCTGATCGACTAATTTCCCTGAATCGCGCGGAGCGGGTCAGCCGCCCTGCCCCGCGCGGAACCCGGGCCGGCGTCAACGCGCCGCCCGGGTCGACCGCAAAGCATGGGGCCCGGGTGAGCGCTGCATCGCTCGCCCGGGCCGACCAAGGAACGCCATGAAGCTCGAACACCCGGACCGCCTGATGAACCGCACGCCCCTCTCGCTCGCCGCGCTCGAAACGCACGACGCGTTCGCCGAACGCCACATCGGCCCCGACGCCGCCAGCCAGCAGGCCATGCTCGACACGCTCGGCTTCCCGACGCGCGCCGCCCTGATCGACGCCGTGATCCCGGCCTCGATCCGCCGCGCCGAAACGCTGCCGCTCGGCCCGTTCGCGCAGCCGAAGAGCGAAGCCGAAGCCCTCGCCGCGCTGCGGGTTCTCGCGGACAAGAACCAGGTGTTCCGCTCGTATATCGGTCAGGGTTACCACGACACGCACACGCCGGCCGTGATCCTGCGCAACGTGCTCGAAAACCCGGCGTGGTACACGGCCTACACGCCGTACCAGCCCGAAATTTCCCAGGGTCGCCTCGAGGCGCTCCTGAACTTCCAGCAGATGGTCGCCGACCTCACCGGCCTCGCGATCTCGAACGCGTCGCTGCTCGACGAAGCCACCGCCGCCGCCGAAGCGATGACGCTGCTGCAGCGCACCGGCAAGCCGACGTCGAACGTGTTCTACGTCGCCGACGACGTGCTGCCGCAAACGCTCGAAGTGATCCGCACGCGCGCGCTGCCGGTCGGCATCGAGGTCAAGACCGGCCCGGCCGCCGACGCCGCGCAAGCGAATGCATTCGGCGTGCTGCTGCAGTACCCGGGCGTGAACGGCGACGTGCGCGACTACCGCGCGCTCACCGAAGCGATCCACGCGGCCGGCGGCCACGTGGTCGTCGCGGCCGACCTGCTCGCGCTGACCGTGCTCACGCCGCCGGGCGACTGGGGCGCGGACGTCGCGATCGGCAACACGCAGCGCTTCGGCGTGCCGATGGGCTTCGGCGGCCCGCACGCCGCGTATCTCGCGGTGCGTGACGAATTCAAGCGCCAGATGCCGGGCCGCCTCGTCGGCGTGACGGTCGACGCGCAGGGCAAGCCCGCGCTGCGCCTCGCGCTGCAGACCCGCGAACAGCACATCCGCCGCGAGAAGGCGACGTCGAACGTGTGTACCGCGCAGGCGCTGCTCGCGATCATGGCCAGCATGTACGCGGTCTACCACGGCCCGCACGGCCTGAAGACGATCGCGCTGCGCGTGAACCGCATCGCGGCGCTGCTCGCCGCCGGCGTGAAGCAGCTCGGCTTCGCGACCGTCAACGACACGTTCTTCGACACGCTGACGATCGACACCGGCGCGCGCACCGCGCAGGTCCACGCATTCGCGAAGGCGAAGCGCATCAACCTGCGCCGCGTGAGCGACACGCAAGTCGGCGTATCGGTCGACGAAACGACGACGCGCGACGACCTCGCCGATCTCCTCGCCGTGTTCGCGCAGGCCGCAGGCGGCACCGCGCCTGCCGTCGACGCGCTGGACGCGGGCCTCGCCGGCGTCCCGGCGCTGCCGGCCGGCCTCGAGCGCACGAGCGCGTACCTGACGCACCACGTGTTCAACCGCCACCATTCCGAAACCGAAATGCTGCGCTACCTGCGCAGCCTGTCGGACAAGGATCTCGCGCTCGACCGCTCGATGATCCCGCTCGGCTCGTGCACGATGAAGCTGAACGCGACGTCGGAAATGCTGCCCGTCACGTGGCCCGAATTCGGCGGCATCCACCCGTTCGCGCCGGCCGACCAGACCGTCGGCTACCGCGAGATGATCGACCAGCTCGAGCAGATGCTCGTCGCGGCCACCGGCTACGCGGCCGTGTCGCTGCAGCCGAACGCGGGCTCGCAGGGCGAGTACGCGGGCCTGCTGATCATCCACGCCTACCACGCATCGCGCGGCGAAGCCCATCGCGACGTGTGCCTGATCCCGGCGTCGGCGCACGGCACGAACCCGGCGTCCGCGCACATGGCCGGCATGAAGGTCGTGGTCGTTGCATGCGACGCGCAGGGCAACGTCGACATCGCCGATCTGAAGGCGAAGGCCGACGCGCACGCGAAGGACCTCGCGGCAATCATGATCACGTATCCGTCGACGCACGGTGTGTTCGAGCAGAACGTCCGCGAGATCTGCGAGATCGTCCATGCGCACGGCGGCCAGGTGTACGTCGACGGCGCGAACATGAACGCGATGGTCGGCCTGACCGCGCCGGGCCAGTTCGGCGGCGACGTGTCGCACCTGAACCTGCACAAGACCTTCTGCATCCCGCACGGCGGTGGCGGCCCCGGCGTCGGCCCGGTCGCGGTCGGCGCGCACCTCGCGAAGTTCCTGCCGAACCAGCGTTCGACCGGCTACACGCGTGAGGAAGACGGCATCGGCGCGGTATCGGCCGCGCCGTACGGCTCGGCGTCGATCCTGCCGATCTCGTGGATGTACATCGCGATGATGGGCGCGAAGAACCTGACCGCCGCGACGGAAACCGCGATCCTCAACGCGAACTACATCGCGAAGCGCCTCGCGCCGCACTACCCGGTGCTGTATTCGGGCCCGGGCGGGCTGGTCGCGCACGAGTGCATTCTCGACCTGCGTCCGATCAAGGAATCGAGCGGCATCACCGTCGACGACGTCGCGAAGCGCCTGATGGACTACGGCTTCCACGCGCCGACGATGAGCTTCCCGGTGCCGGGCACGCTGATGGTCGAGCCGACCGAATCGGAATCGCAGGAAGAACTCGACCGCTTCATCGCCGCGATGATCGCGATCCGCGACGAAATCCGTGCAGTCGAGGAAGGCCGCGCCGACCGCGAGGACAACCCGCTGCGTCACGCACCGCACACGGCGGCCGTCGTCACCGCGAACGAATGGCCGCACGCGTACTCGCGCGAGCAGGCTGCGTACCCGGTGGCGTCGCTGGGCACGAACAAGTACTGGCCGCCGGTCGGCCGCGCGGACAACGTCTACGGCGACCGCAACCTGTTCTGCTCGTGCGTGCCGATGTCGGAATACGCATAACGCGCGCCAGCCCAGGAGCCGCCCGATGGTGACCGCACCGCACGCAACCCGGAGTTGCGTGCGGTTTTTTGTTCGCCGCTCGAACCGGTTCACGTTCGTCCGCCAATCCGGCTAACATCACACGCGATCCAGCCAATGAAGGAGTTCCGCATGGTGCGTCCGATGTTTCCGGGCCATGGTGCAATGCAAGGGCGGCCGCGCGCGCGCCGCGTCGTGCCGATGCTCGTCGCGTCGCTGTCGTTTGCCGCCGCCGGCCTCGGCGCGTCCGGCAGCGCGCGCGCGGCGATGAATTTCTGCGCGGCGCCGGCACTGCAGGCGAGCGAGACGACACAGGCCGAGCCGGGCATCCAGGCGCTGATCCGCAGCGTCGACGCGCGCATCGGCGAGCAGCCGAAGGCAATGGCGCGCGTGCACACCGAGGGCACGCTGCCGCACGAAGGCATCTACGACCAGAGTGCCGCCGCGCTGAAGGATCTCGACCTGATGCGCGATGCCGCGCTCGCGTGGCGCGTGACGAACGCGCCGCGCTACCTGCAGCTCGTCGACCGCTTTCTGTCCGCGTGGGTCGCGACCTACCAGCCGAGCTTCAACCCGATCGACGAGACGCGCTTCGAAAGCCTGATCGTCGCGTACGACATGACCGCGAGCGCGCTGCCGGTGAAGACCCGCAACGCGACGGCCGCGTTCATCGCGAAGCTCGGCGCCGGCTACGTCGCGCAGATCGACGCGCAGAAGCGGCCGCTCACGGGCACCTGGCGCAACAACTGGCAGAGCCACCGGATCAAGCTGATCGCGCTGTCCGCGTTCACGCTCGGCGACCGCAAGATGATGAACGCCGCGCAGCGGCTGTTCGTCGAGCATCTCGCCGACAACATCGGCCCGGACGGCAAGACCTGGGACTTCGAGGAACGCGATGCGCTGCATTACGCGGTCTACGACCTGCAGCCGCTGGTGACGGCCGCGCTCGCCGCGCGCCGCTTCAACCGCAACTGGCTGCGCGAACGGGGCGCGAACGGCGCGACGCTCGCGGCCGCGCTCGACTGGCTCGTGCCGTACGCGCTCGGCGAAAAAACCCACGAGGAATTCGTGAATTCGCCGGTGCCGTTCGATGCGAAGCGCCGCGAGGCCGGCCTGCCGGGCTACACGGGGCAGTGGGACCCGAAAAACGCCACCGAACTCTTTCATCTGGCCGCGCGGCTCGACGGGCGCTATGCCCGCGTCGCGCAGCAGCTTTCCCCAACGCCGCCCGCATGGCTCGCCGCGTGCCTGCCATTGCAGGCGCGCTAGCAATATTCTTAAAGCAAGGCAGGAATCACTATGGCAGTCAGCGTCTTTGACCTTTTCAAGATCGGCATCGGTCCGTCCAGTTCGCATACGGTCGGGCCGATGCGCGCGGCGCTGATGTTCGTCCAGGGACTCGAGCGTGACGGGCAACTCGCGGCGACGGCCCACGTGAAGGTCGAGCTGTACGGCTCGCTCGGCGCGACCGGCAAGGGCCACGGCACCGATCGCGGCGTGATGCTCGGCCTGCTCGGCGACGCGCCCGACACCGTCGATCCCGACACGATCGACGCGCGGCTGGAAGACATCCGACAATCGAAGCAGCTCGCACTGCTCGGCACGCATCCGGTGCCGTTCGTGCTGAAGGAGAACATCGCGTTCTACCGTCAGGCGCTGCCCGAGCACCCGAACGGGATGAAACTGCGCGCGTCCGACGCGAGCGGCAACGTGCTGGTCGAGCGCACCTACCTGTCGGTCGGCGGCGGCTTCGTCGTGACGGCCGGCGCGCCCAACACGAAGGTGCTGAGCGCGGCCGAGCAGATGACCCACCCGTTCCGCACCGGCGCCGAGCTGCTCGCGCTGACCGAGTCGACCGGCAAGTCGATCGCGCAGTTGATGTGGGAAAACGAGCGCGCATGGCACACCGAGGAAGAGACGCGCGACGGCCTGCTGAAGATCTGGGCCGTGATGCAGTCGTGCGTGTCGCGCGGCTGCGGGATCGGCAACCCGGAAGCCGACGGTAACCTGCCCGGCCCGTTCCAGGTCAAGCGCCGCGCACCGCAGCTGTACCGCACGCTGACGGGCAGCCCGGAGCGCGCGCTGCAGGATCCGCTGTCGATGATCGACTGGATCAACCTGTACGCGATCGCGGTCAACGAGGAAAACGCAGCCGGCGGCCGCGTCGTCACCGCGCCGACCAACGGCGCAGCCGGCATCATCCCGGCCGTGCTGCACTACTACACGCGCTTCACGCCCGGCGCGAACGAACAGGGCGTGATCGACTTCCTGCTGACGGCCGCCGCGATCGGCATTCTTTACAAGCTGAACGCGTCGATCTCCGGCGCGGAAGTCGGCTGCCAGGGTGAAGTGGGCGTCGCGTGCTCGATGGCGGCCGGCGCGCTCGCGGCCGTGCTCGGCGGCACGCCGCAGCAGGTCGAGAACGCGGCCGAGATCGGGATGGAACACAACCTCGGCCTCACCTGCGACCCGGTCGGCGGGATGGTGCAGATCCCGTGCATCGAGCGCAACGCGATGGCGTCGGTGAAGGCGGTCAACGCGGCGCGCATGGCGCTGCGCGGCGACGGCTCGCACTACGTGTCGCTCGACTCCGTGATCAAGACGATGCGCGAGACGGGCGCCGACATGAAGACGAAGTACAAGGAAACGTCGCGCGGCGGGCTGGCGGTGAATATCGTCGAGTGCTGATGCTGGATCCAAGGGTCATGCGGGACAATCCGACGTCTCGCATGACCCTCGGGCGCCCTGCGTGCCCTGATCAATCGTTGAGCCAGTTCTCCAGCCGCAATCCCGGATAGCTCACAAAATCCCGCTCGTTGTTGGTCACGAGTACGACATCGAGCGACACCGCATGCGCGGCGATCAGCTTGTCGAGGTGATCCTTCTTCCGCTCCCGGGTCGCCTCGCGGACCGGACCATACGCTTGCGCGGCCGCGACGTCGAACGGCGCGACCGGAATATCGTCGATCAGCGCGGCAAGATTGCCGCGCTCCCGCGCCGGGCTCGCGCACGCCGCGACGCCGTACTCGAGCTCGGCGTACGTGATCGCCGATATCACGACGTCCCCCGTGTAGCACTGCGCAAACCGCCTCGCAACCTGCTCCGGCTGATTCTTCATCAGGTAGATGCACATGTTGGTGTCGAGCATGTAGCGCGGCATCACCAACCCTCGCGTTCGGCCTGCTCGTGGTCGCCACGCCCTTCGGCCATGAAATCCGGCCCGAATTTCGCGAATTTCTCGAGGACGCGGGTCAACGGCCGCCGCACCGGCCGAATGCGGATTTCGTCACCGATGCGCTCGATTTCCAGTTCGATATCGCTGCGTTCATAGGCAAGGTCGGCTGGAATTCGCACGGCCTGCGAATTGCCGTTCCGAAATACCCTCGTCGTATGCATGTCGCCCCCAACATCCGGATGTACTGTGGATGTACAGTATATCCGCTTGGCCGACGATGTAAATCCATGTGTGTACATCAGCACTTACCTCGGTATCGATTCGGACGCGAACGCCGGCACGCCGCTCTTTTCTTCGCGGACGCGGCCCCTTCCGTAACGCCCACGACGAGCGGACCGGCTCGACATTCATAGCGCTCGATTCTTCCGCGTTGGGGATGCACGCACAAGCTGGCCGTTCGGCCGAAACCGCATTGCATGCCCCGAATCCCTACGTGTTCCGACACTATTCAGGGGCCCACCAACGGGCGTAAGCTGTACGTCCCGCTACCCAGGGAGACGGCAGCCCATGTCGCATTCCAAGGATCTCGAGCAGCCCGCCACCACCGGCGCGCGACTGCTCGTCGATGCGTTGCTCGCCAATCACGTCGAACGCGTGTTCTGCGTGCCGGGCGAGAGTTTCCTCGCCGTACTCGATGCGCTGGCGGACGACACCGCGCGCATCCAGACGGTCGTCTGCCGCCACGAGGCGGCCGCCGCGAACATGGCCGAGGCCGTCGGCAAGCTCACCGGCCGCCCCGGCATCGCGTTCGTCACACGCGGCCCCGGCGCGACCCACGCGTCGATCGGCGTGCACACCGCGTTCCAGGATTCGACGCCGATGATCCTGTTCGTCGGCCAGTGCGCACGCGAGCACCTCGACCGCGAAGCCTTCCAGGAAATCGACTACCGGCGGATGTTCGGCCAGATGGCGAAATGGGTCGCGCAGATCGACGACCCGCGCCGCATCCCCGAATACCTGAGCCATGCGTTCCACGTCGCGACGTCGGGCCGCCCCGGCCCGGTCGTGCTCGCGCTGCCGGAAGACGTGCTGTCCGAAGCATGCGCGCCGCAGCCGGTCGTGCCGGCCGCGAAACGCGTCGCGGCCGCGCCGTCGGCCGCGCAGCTCGACGAACTGCGCGAGCGGCTCGCGCGCGCCGAGCGGCCGTTCGCGATCGTCGGCGGCAGCGGCTGGACACCCGACGCGTGCGCGAACCTGCGCACCTTCGTCGAGCGCTGGCAGCTGCCGGTGGCCTGTGCGTTCCGCTACCAGGACACGATCGACAACGCGCACCCGAACTACGCGGGCGACGTCGGGCTCGGGATCAACCCCGCGCTCGCGAAGCGCATCCGCGACGCCGACCTGCTGCTCGTGATCGGCCCGCGCCTCGGCGAAGCGACGACCGGCGGCTACACGCTGCTCGACATCCCGAAGACGCGCCAGACGCTGATCCACGTGCACCAGGGTGCGGACGAGCTTGGCCGCGTGTATGCGGCCGACCTGCCGATCGTGTCGGGCATGCCCGAAATCGCCGCGCCGCTCGCCGCACTCGAGCCGCCCGAGCGCCCGACCTGGGCCGGCACGGCCACCGACGCGCATCGCGCGTATCGCGAATGGCATGCGCCGTTGCCGATGCCCGGCGACGTCCAGCTCGGCGACGTGATGGTGCAGCTGCGCGAGCGCCTGCCGCATGACGCGATCCTCACCAACGGCGCCGGCAACTATGCGATCTGGCTGCATCGCCACTTCGCGTACCGGCACTTCCGCTCGCAGCTCGCGCCGACCAGCGGCGCGATGGGCTACGGCGTGCCGGCCGCGCTTGCCGCGAAGTCGCTGTACCCGTCGCGCGCCGTCGTCGCGCTCGCGGGCGACGGCTGCTTCATGATGGCCGGCAACGAGCTCGCGACCGCGATGCAGTACGGGCTGAACATCGTCGTGATCGTCGTCAACAACGGGCATTTCGGCACGATCCGCATGCATCAGGAGCGCAACTACCCGGGGCGCGTGCATGGCACGGGGCTCACGAATCCCGATTTCGCCGCGTATGCACGTGCGTTCGGCGCGCATGGCGAGACCGTCGAGCGCACCGCCGATTTCGCGCCCGCGCTCGAGCGCGCGCTGACTTGCGGGCTGCCCGCGCTGATCGAGATCCGCATCCCGCAGGACGCCAGCACGCCGGCCGCGACACTCGAACAGATCCGCGAACAGGGCCGCCGCGCACGCGGTGGGTGACGGTGGGCACGCACGCCGCGCCGCCCGACGTCGCGCTGTCGCACGACGACGCGCTCACGCTCCCCGGCACGCTGCTCGCGCCGGACGGCACGCTCGTCGCGCCATACGACCTCGAGCAAGGCGGCGCGCGCGCCGTGGGCCACGTGCCGGCCGCGTCCGCGCGAGGCCTGCTGCACGCCGCGCACCGGCCGTTCCGGCTCGACTACGACCGCGCACGGCACGTGCACGTGATCAACGGGATGGGCGTCACGCTCGGCGATTCGGTGATCGGGCTCACCGCCCTCGCCGCGCTGCGTGCGGCGCACCCGGGCCTGCACTTCACGCTGTACCGGCCGGCCCGCGCGCCGCGCTACGTCGAGGCGCTGTATGCGCTCGCGGCCGACCTCGTCGCGCCGTCGCGCGCACTGCCGAACTCCGCCGACACGCTGCCGGCGGATGCACCGTGCATCGACGTCGGCAATCACCTGTACTGGCCCGCGTTCGCGCGGCTGCCGATGATCGATTTCTTCCTCGACGCGCTCGGCGCGGAGCCCGCGTCGGTGCCGGCGGCGGCCAAGCGCAACCGCTGGCTCTGGCGGCTGCCTCTGCCTGCGCTGCCTGAGGAATGGCGGCGCCGGTACGTGCTGTTCTGCCCGACCGCGAGCACTGCATTGCGCAGCGTGCCGCCCGCGCTGCGGGCAACGTTCGTCGAGCAGCTCGCGCAGCGCTACGGATTGCCGGTGGCCGGGTTCGGGCCCGTCGCCCATCCCGCCTATGTCGACGTGAGCGCCGATGCGGCCGACGATACGGCCCGGTTCATCGCATGGGTCAAGGGTGCCAGCCTGCTGTTCGCGCCCGACACCGCCGCGCTGCATCTCGCCGACGGTTTCGACGTGCCGACGCTCGCGTGCTTCACGACGATCGGGCCGGCGCTGCGCGTGCGCGACTACCCGCATTGCGTGCCGGTCGCGCTCGACGTGCCCGCCGAATTGCACGGGATGCATCGCAGCGAGCGGCCGGCCGATCTCGCCGCGGTCGAGGCCGCTTACCGGGCGATCGACTGGGATGCGTTGGCGTGGCCCGCGCTACGCGAAACGACGGCTACGGCCGAATAGGGAGACAGGATGCGGCGGCCGGTTGCGAGGCCGAAAGCGTCGCCGCCTGAGCCTGAGCCTGAGCCTGAGCCTGAGCCTGAGCCTGAGCCTGAGCCTGAGCCGGTGCCTGAGCCGGTGTCGAAGGCCGCGTCTAAATCAGAACCGCTTCGCCTACCGCCCCGCGCTCACCCCACCGCCACCATCACCGCGCGCTCGCGCAGCGTCTCCGACGGCCGCTTGCCGAACAGCCGCCGGTAATCCGTCGCGAACTGGCTGAGGTGCCAGAAGCCCCACGCCTCCGCCACGTCCTGCACCGAGCCAGCCGCGCGGCCGCACAAGTCACGCCGCGCGCCGTTCAGCCGCAGCGTGCGCAGGTAAGTGGCGGGCGCCATGCCGAGCACGTCCTGGAAGCAGTACTGCAGCGTGCGCCGGCTCACGTGCAACTGCTCGCACAGCTCGGGCACGCCGACCGGGCGCGTGCGGTGCGCGAGTACGTAGTCGCGCGCCTGTTCGACGATCCAGCGGCGCATCGACGGCGCACGGCCTGAATCGTCGTCGGCCGGCTGCGCGCACGCGTCGAACAGCGCGGCCAGCACCTCGGCCTGCAGGTCGTCGCGCTGCGCATCGGCCAGCGGGCCGGCCATCGCCATCGCGCCGTCGAGCCGTCGGCCGAGCAGCGCGCACAGGCGCGCGAGCCGCGCATCGCCAACCTGCATCACGCGCTGCGTGAACAGCCGCTCGTCGAGCGCGCGGTGTTCGACCTCTTCCGCGTAGCGGCGCAGCACGTCGCCGCGCACGACGACACCGTAGATCGAGAACTGCGCGGGCGTCACCAGTTCGAATTCGACGTTGCCGGGCCGGAACGCGAGCGCACCCGGCCCGATGCGGCACGCATCGACGCGCGCGGTGCCGTCGCTCACGAGCGGAATGCCGAACCAGTACGCGTCGCCGCGCACCTCGCATGCCTGGCGCAGCAGGTGGCTCGTCGATTCGCGAAACAGCTTCATCGTGTCGAGCGGCAGCTCGGTCAATGTGCCGACGAAGCGGCCGGCCGCGAGCTGGTCGTAGGTCTGCCGCCAGCCGATCAGGTTGCGCGCCTGCTCGTCGGCGTCATGCGCGACGCTGACGACCGCCTGCCCGGCCAGCGCATCGTCGCCCTGCGCGTTGCGCCGCGTGTCTTCGGCCGTCGGTTCTTCGCTGCACGTCACGTATTGGTCCATCGTGTCCTCCCTCACCTGCCCGGAACCGCACCTGCCACGCAAGTCCCGTGCCGAACGGCGCGCGACCCGCGCAAAGTCCGTCATTCGACGCTGCGCGGCACGGACGCGCCATGCGGGCATGCCCGAACGCGTTGTCGCACGCACCCCGCCGGTGCGGCACGCGCCGCGCCGGCGCATCCGGTACGCGGCGCCCGCCCGGCACTGCGCGGCGACCGGCTAGCCACCGTTCGCGGGCCGCAGCCGCACGACGCGCGTGCCGCAATTGCCGTACGCCTGAGTCACCGCCAACTCGACGATCGCGCTGCCGGCCGGCCACGGCGCCGCGTCCGCATCGGCCAGATCCGTCCGCAGCGTCGCGCACCCGTTGATCCGGTAACGGATGCCGCGCACGAAGTCGACGAACAGCAACCCGACGCCGCTGACATTACACCGCGCCGCGTCAATCCGGCCGCCGTCGCTCTCGCCGTACACCGGCAGCACGAAGCGCAGCGTCTTCGTATCGATCACCCGCACGACCGGCAGCAGGTCGCCGTTCGCGTCGCGCCGGCTCTGCACGATGTCGCAGGTCACGCCCGCCTGCCCGCCGCACGCCGTGCCGACGAACATGAAGGGCTGCGTCTCGATGAACTGCCGCACGCCCATGCTCAGCCGCGTCGTCACGACGTCGCTCATCCGCTCGGCCTCGTCGGCGACGCCAAAGCGGTGATGCGCGTCGAGTTCACCTGCGTGGAACACGGGATGGCGTGGATAGGATCGGGGCGGTTCTGACATGGGGTTTTACGTCCGGCGCGCCGGCTCGACTTGCCGCGGAAAACGAACGACCATCGGTATCGTTTCCGGCGAAGGCCGCGGCAATGCGCGACCGATACCGGGTTGCGAATGCGAATGGGCGGAAACGGTCAATCTCCGGATCGCCGGTCGGTCGCGCGGCACGCCTCCGCGCACCGGTCGTCGGCCAGACAGCCACCGTCGACCGGCGCGATACGCGTTCGACGACCCTCCGGTATCCAAAGCTTCGCCGCTCGAGACGGCGCCCCGACCGGCCGACGCATACCGCGCCGCCGGCCGGCCAGGACGCCCGCGCACGGATCAGAAGAACCCGAGCGCCTCGGCCTGGTAGCTCACCAGCAGGCACTTCGTCTGCTGGTAGTTCGACAGCGCCATCTTGTGCGTCTCGCGGCCGATCCCCGACTGCTTGTAACCACCGAACGCCGCATGCGCGGGATACAGGTGGTAGCAGTTGGTCCACACGCGGCCGGCTTCGACCTCGCGGCCCATCCGGTACGCGCGCGTGCCGTTGCGCGTCCACACGCCCGCGCCGAGCCCGTAGAACGTGTCGTTCGCGAGTTCGATCGCGTCCTGCTCGTCCTTGAACGTCATCACCGACGCGACCGGCCCGAAGATCTCTTCCTGGAACACGCGCATCTTGTTGTTGCCGAGCAGCATCGTCGGCTTCACGTAGTAGCCCGTGCCGAGTTCCGCCGCCGGTGCCGTGCGCTCGCCGCCGGTCAGGCATTGCGCGCCTTCGCCGCGACCGATGTCGATGTACGACAGGATCTTGTCGAGCTGCTGCTGCGAGGCCTGCGCGCCGATCATCGTCTGCAGGTCGAGCGGGTGGCCGGCCTTGATGCGCTCGACCCGCGCGACCGCCTTCTCGATGAACTTCTCGTAGATCGATTCCTGGATCAGGATCCGCGACGGGCACGTGCACACTTCGCCCTGGTTCAGCGCGAACATCGCGAGCCCTTCGAGCGCCTTGTCGAGGAACGCGTCGTCCTGGTCGAGCACGTCGGCGAAGAAGATGTTCGGGCTCTTGCCGCCCAGTTCGACCGTCGACGGGATCAGGCTGTCGGCCGCCGCGCGCAGGATGTGCTTGCCGACCGGCGTCGAGCCGGTGAACGCGATCTTCGCGATGCGCTTGCTGGTCGCGAGCGCTTCGCCCGCTTCCTTGCCGAAGCCGTTCACGATGTTGATGGTGCCGGCCGGGAACAGGTCGCCGATCAGCTCCATCAGCACCAGCACCGACGCGGGCGTCTGCTCGGCCGGCTTCATCACCACGCAGCAGCCGGCCGCGAGCGCCGGAGCGAGCTTCCACGCGGCCATCAGCAGCGGGAAGTTCCACGGGATGATCTGGCCGACGACGCCGAGCGGCTCGTGGAAGTGGTACGCGACCGTGTTGTCGTCGATTTCGGAGATGCCGCCTTCCTGCGCGCGGATGCAGCCCGCGAAATAGCGGAAGTGGTCGATCGCGAGCGGCAGGTCGGCCGCCATCGTCTCGCGCAGCGGCTTGCCGTTGTCGATCGTCTCGGCCACGGCCAGCAGCTTCAGGTTCTTTTCCATCCGGTCGGCGGCGGCGAGCAGCAGGTTCGCGCGCTCGGCGACCGACGTCTTGCCCCACTTGCGGCGTGCGGCGTGCGCGGCATCGAGCGCGAGCTCGATGTCGTCGGCGCCCGAGCGCGGGATGCGACAGAACGGCTGGCCGTTGATCGGCGACACGTTCTCGAAGTACTCACCTTTCACCGGCGGAACCCACTTGCCGCCGATGTAGTTGTCGTATTGCTGACGGTACGGGTATTCGACGTCGAGGCCCAGTTGCTTCAGGTCAAACGGGTTCATACATGTCTCCTGTTCATCGTGCTTGTGTGAGTACAGCGCCGGTTGGAATTGCGCTGCTCTCGTTTACGCAACATGCGTGCCAAACAGGACGGAAGCATGGCAACCACGGCCGGCCCGCGTACGCACCGTGCCGTGTTCACCGACGCAGCATGGCGGGTGTGCCGATTCTGAACAGCCTGGTTGCGCAGCGCGCCGGAGCGGTGTTCGAAATCTCCACAGTGCGCGGGCGCATCTGCGCGCGGAAGCAGGCCGTGCCGCGTGGCATGTCGCTTGCGTGCGCCCTTCGCTTTCCCATGAAGCGGCGTGTGCGCCGACCGACACCATGAACGACCGCGGCCCCCTGACCGACGACGCCATCGCGTTCATTCGCGAACAGGCGTTCCTGATCGTCGCAACCGCCGACGCGGCCGGCAACAGCGACTGCTCGTACCGCGGCCGCCAGCCACGCGCGGACGGCTCGTTCGAGCCGCTCGTCGACCTGCCCGACCGCCGCACGCTCGTGCTGCCCGACTTCGCGGGCAACAACCTGTTCAACACGATCGGCAACCTGCTGGTGAATCCGGCCATCGCGCTGCTGTTCGTCGACTTCGTGCGGCAGACGACCTGGCTCGTGCAGGGCCGCGCGACGATCGACGAGGAGGCGGGCAGCCGTGCGCATCTGTGGCCCGATGCGCGGCGCTATGTCGTGGTTGACGTGGAGCATGCGCAGGCACGGGCGGATGCGACGCTGCCGCCGCTGGTGCTGGCTTGAGGGGCAAGGCGGATCGTCAGCGTGCGAATGCGGCGATGATGAAACAGGACGACGATCCGGCCGCCGTGGCCGGAGCGTCCGTGCGCGACGACGCGAGGCTCAACGCGCGCGCGTCTCCGCACAAGCCGGTTCGATCCGGCTGCGCGCCGGCACGTCGGCATGTGCGTGCTCGTCGGTGTCGTCATCCGTTTCAGCCGCCGCCGGTCGCCCACCCAGAAACGCAAACACCACCCCCGCACACAGCACCGTCACGACCGCCAGCCCGATCAACAACCGATCGAACGCATGCGTGTAACTCGCGAGCAGCGCTGCGTGCCCAACACCCGGCAGCGCAGCCGCCGCACCCGCGAGATCACCGGTCGCGAGCCGCGCGGCCGCACGCAGCGTTTCGTCGGGTGTGCCGGCGGCACCCGCCGCCTGCGTCAGCCCCGTCCGCGCCAGCCCAGCCAGCACCGCACCCACGATCGCGAGCGCGATTCCCTCGCCGGCCACGCGCGTCGTGCTGAAGATTCCCGTCGCCATCCCCGCGCGCTCCTTCGGCACGACGCTCACCGACAGCCCGTCCATCAGCCCCCACGGCATCCCGGCGCCGACTCCGATCGTCACCATCGGCGCGATCGCCGCGGCCCCCGCGCCGCCGCGCAGCGCAATGCCCAGCCACACGAGCCCGGCTGCCGCGATCAGGAGCCCGAACCCCGAGATCACGCCGGCCGACAGCCAGCGCGTGAGCGTCGCCGCGATGAACGGCACGACCAGCATTGGCGCGGAAATCGCGAGCATCAGCCAGCCGGCGTCGATCTCGCTGAAGCCGTCGATGCCGATGAAGCGCAGCGGCAGCACGACGAGCAGCACGATGTAGCAGCAGCAGGTCGACACCGGCAGCACCTGCACGCCGACGAAGCGCGCGATCCGGAACAGCGACAGGTCGAGCATCGGCCGCGCGACCCGCGTCTCGATCGCGACGAACGCCCACGCGCCGAGCGCCGCGCCTGCCAGCAGCGCGATCACCAGCGGGCTCGACCAGCCGCGCGCGGGCGCCTCGATCACGCCGAACGTGAACAGCGTCAGCGCGGTGGTGAACGCGGCCGTGCCGGGCCAGTCGAGCCCCGTCGCGTGCGGGTCGCGCGACTCGTGCATGCGCGGCAGCCCGACTACGAGCGACAGCCCGCCGGCCACCGCGCTCGTCACGAAGATCGCGCGCCAGCCGTGATGCCCGATCAGCGCGCCGGCCAGCACCGGCCCGAACGCGAGCCCGATGCCGAAGGTCGTGCCGAGCAGGCTGAATGCGCGCGTGCGCGCCGCGCCGTCGAATTCCTGCGCGAGCGCGGCCGTGCCGCCCGCGAGCGCCGCGGCCGCCGCGAGCCCTTGTGCGGCGCGCAGCAGGTCGACCGCGAGCATCGACGGCGCGAACGCGAGCGCGACCGACATCAGCGTGAAGCCGCCGACACCGATCGCGAACAGGCGCTTGCGGCCGAACTGGTCGGCCAGCGCGCCGGCCGCCATCAGGAAACTGCCGAACGCGAGCATGAACGCGTTGGTGATCCAGTTCATCGCGACCGTCCCGCCGTGCAGGTCGCGGCCGATCGCGGGCGTCGCGACGGCGCCGCCCGAAAACGACAGCGGCAGCGCGACGGCGGCCAGGCAGACGGCGGCCAGCACCCATGCGCGCCGGCGTGCCGACGGGTCCGAAGCGGCTGAAAAAGGGTGATCCATCATCGCTCCTCGAAAAGCCGGCGCGGATGCGCCGTCAGAGCGACAGAAGATAAATCCGATTCAATCCACGAAAAACCACGCAAAGCTCCGCATATAACGGACTAGAATTCCGCAATTCACTCGACCACGTGCGTCGACGCACGCCTTCGACTCGATGGACAACCTGACCGGCATCGTCGCCTTCGTCCGCACCGCGGAAGCATTGAGCTTCGTCGCGGCCGGCCGCGCGCTCGGCATCTCGGCGTCGGCGGTCGGCAAGACGATCGCGAAACTCGAGCAGTCGCTCGGCGTGCGCCTGTTCAACCGCACCACGCGGCGCGTCACGCTCACCGAAGAGGGGCGGCACTTCTACGAACGCTGCCAGCGGATCCTCGAGGATTTTCGCGACGCGGAAGCGACCGTAACGGCCTCCGCGCAGCGCCCGCGCGGCAAGCTGCGCGTGAGCCTGCCGGTGATCGGCTACCGGTTCCTGCTGCCGGTGCTGCCCGAATTCCGGCAGCGCTACCCGGACGTCGAACTCGATCTCGATTTCAACGACCGGATGGTGGACGTCGTCGAAGGCGGCTTCGATGCGGTGATCCGCAGCGGCCCGCTGTCGGATTCGAGCCTGATGTCACGGCGGCTCGGCCCGTTCGCGTTCGTGCTGTGCGCGACGCCCGCGTATCTCGCGCAGGCCGGCACGCCGCGCACGCCGCGCGATCTCGAAGCGCACGAATGCGTGCGCTACTGCTTCCCGACCACCGGCAAGCTGCAGGACTGGGCGCTCGCGGCCGACGACGGCACGCCGCTGAAGCTGCGCACCGCGCTGACCTGCAACAACATGGAAGCCCTGCGCGGCACCGTGCTCGCGGGGCTCGGCATCGGCTACATGCCCGACTTCCTCGCGCGCGACGCGCTCGAACACGGCGCACTCGTCACCGTGCTCGACGACTACCGGATCGCGCCCGGGCAATTCTCGATCGTGTGGCCATCGAGCCGGCAGTTGTCGCCGAAGCTGCGCGTGTTCGTCGATTTTCTGTGCGAGCGGTTGTTCAGATAGGCGCCCGCAGGCCGCTCGAACGGCTCGAACACCGCCACGCGGCGGCCCGCGCATGGCCTTTTTCAATCCGCCCCGATCCGCTCCGCCTCTGCCTGCGGCAACAACGCATCGCTGTCGTCCTTCAGCCCGACGCCCGTCAGCCCGAGCCGGCGCGCGTGCGTCATCAGGTAATGCAGCTTGTGCGCGGCCCCCGCGTACGGCAGCCCTTCAGGCCGCACGTTCGAGATGCAGTTGCGCAACGCGTCATGGCAGCCGACCTTCGGCGCCCACGTCAGGTACACGCCGAGGCTGTCCGGCGAGCTGAGCCCCGGCCGTTCGCCGATCAGCATCGCGACGACCTTCGCGCGCAGCAATTCGCCGATCTCGTCGCCGAGCGCGACGCGCGCCTGCGTCGCGACCACCACCGGGCCGATCCGCCAGCCATCCGCATCGAGCCGCGGCCGCACGGCCTGCAGCAACGGCAGCGCCTGCTTCGCGGCTGCAAACGCCGACAGCCCGTCGCCGACCACGAACACGACGTCGGGCCCGTCGCCCGTCACCGCGTCGCCGTGCGCCGCCAGCAGCGCGCGCCCTTCATCCGACAGCTTGCGGCCGAGGTCGGGCCGGCGCAGGTAATGCTGGCGATCGGGCGCGGCACTCTGCACGCCGAGCGTCGCGAAGCCGGCCGCGTCGAGCTCGCGCCGCAGCGCGTCCGCGTCGAGCGGCTGGTGCACCGCGTCGCGCGCCTGCGCATGCGACAGGTTGAACGCGAGCAGCGGCGCGGTCGGCAGGCTGTTGCCCGCGCGGCCGAGCGCGATCCGCGCGTTGGTGAACGACTTCAGCTGCGCCCACGGGTTCTTTTCGACGGCGTCGCTCATGCCGAAATCCCGATCCAGTCGTTCGCGCCCGCGAGCAGCGGCACGCGCGACGTCGCCGCGCGCAACGCGCCGTGCGCGTCGGCGATCTCCATCGTCTCCAGCCACTCCTCGAATTCCGGCGCGCGGCGCAGGCCTAGCACCTCGCGCACGTATAGCTGGTCGTGGAACGACGTGCTCTGGTAGTTCAGCATCACATCGTCCGCGCCCGGAATCCCCATGATGAAGTTGATGCCGGCCGCACCGAGCAGCGTCAGCAGCGTATCCATGTCGTCCGAGTCGGCTTCCGCGTGGTTCGTGTAGCAGATGTCGCAGCCCATCGGCACGCCGAGCAGCTTCCCGCAGAAGTGATCCTCGAGCCCCGCACGGATGATCTGCTTGCCGTCGTACAGGTATTCCGGCCCGATGAAGCCGACCACCGTGTTCACGAGGAACGGCTCGAACTTGCGCGCCACCGCATACGCGCGCACTTCGCAGGTCTGCTGATCGACGCCGAAATGCGCGTTCGCCGACAGCGCACTGCCTTGCCCCGTCTCGAAGTACATCAGGTTGTTGCCGACGGTGCCGCGCTTGAGCGACAACGCGGCCTCGCGCGCCTCGCCGAGCAGCGCGAGCGAGATGCCGAAGCTCGCGTTCGCCTTCTCGGTGCCCGCGATCGACTGGAACACGAGGTCGACCGGCGCGCCCTTCTCGACCGCCGCGATCGTGTTGGTCACGTGGGTGAGCACGCACGACTGAGTCGGCACGCCGTAGCGTTCGCGGAAGCCGTCGATCATCGCGAGCAGCTTCACGATCGCCGCGAGGCTGTCGGTGGCCGGGTTGATGCCGATCATCGCGTCGCCGCAGCCGTACATCAGCCCGTCGAGCATCGACGCGGCGATGCCCTTCACGTCGTCGGTCGGGTGGTTCGGCTGCAGCCGCACCGACATCCGGCCCGGCAGCCCGACCGTGTTGCGAAAGCGCGTGACGACGCGGCGCTTCCGCGCCGCCGCGATCAGGTCCTGGTTGCGCATCAGCTTCGACACCGCCGCGACCATCTCGGGCGTGAGCCCCGGCGCGATCCGTTCGAGCGCCGCGCCGTCGGCCGCCGGCGACAGCAGCCAGTTGCGGAACTCGCCGACGGTGAGGTGCGAGATTTCCGCGAAGGCCGCCGCATCGTGATCGTCGACGATGAGGCGCGTGACCTCGTCGTCTTCATACGGGATCACCGCTTCGTTCAGGAACGCCTTCAGCGGCACGCCCGCGAGCGCGATCTTCGCGGCGACGCGCTCCTCCTCGCTCGCCGCCGCGACACCGGCGAGCTGGTCGCCGGAACGCAGCGGGCTCGCCTTCGCGAGCAGCGTCTTCAGGTCCGCGAAGCGGTACGTGCGCGGACCGATCGTCTCCGTATAGGACATCTGCGAATCTCCTTGCCTAAAGCCGACGGCGCGCCCGTTCGACAGGGCGCGCCGGATGCCGTCAGGAACGGCCTTTCACGTTCACCTTCACCCTGCTCACTCCTCCAGCAGCACGTCGCCCGGCGCACTCGCACGCTGCGCACGCGTCGCGAGGAAGTACGCGTAGCCGAACGCGAGGAAGCCGAGGAACACCAGCGCGACCAGCCCGTTGAAGTAAATCATCGTGCCGAGACAGACGAGCGCGGCCAGGATCGCGAACGCGGGGAAGATCGGGTACAGCGGCGCGCGGAACGGCCGCGCCATGTTCGGCTGCGAGCGGCGCAGCTTGAACAGCGACGCCATGCTCACGATATACATCACGATCGCACCGAATACCGACATCGTCACGATATTCGCGGTCAGCGTCTGCCCGCCGAACTGGATCAGCTCGTCGCTGTAGATCGCCGCGATGCCCACCACGCCGCCCGCGAGAATCGCGCGATGGGGCGTCTTGAAGCGCGGATGCACCTTCCCGAGCCATTCGGGCAGGTAGCCTTCGCGGGCCAGCGCGAAGATCTGCCGCGAATAGCCGAGGATGATCCCGTGGAACGACGCGACCAGCCCGAACAGCCCGAGCCACACGAGCATGTGCATCCAGCCGCTGTTCGCGCCGACGATGTACTTCATGGCCTGCGGCAGCGGATCGTTGATGTTCGCGAGCTTGGTCCAGTCGCCTGCGCCGCCGGCGAACACCATCACGCCGATCGCGAGTGCAACGAGGGTCAGGATCCCGGCCACGTACGCGATCGGGATCGAGCGCTTCGGGTTCTTCGCTTCCTCGGCGGCCATCGCGACGCCTTCGATCGCGAGGAAGAACCAGATCGCGAACGGGATCGCGGCGAACATCCCGTGGAACGCGCCCACGCTGAAATGATCGGCGCCCGACCAGCCGCCCTTCATGAAGTTGCTCCACGCGAAGCCCGGAGACACGACGCCCATGAACACCAGCAGCTCGAAGATCGCGAGCAGCGTGACGACCAGCTCGAAGGTCGCCGCGATCTGCACGCCGACGATGTTCAGCGCCATGAACACGAGATACGCGCCCATCGCCGCATGCTTTGGCTCGAGGCCGGGGAACTGCACGTGCAGGTACGCGCCGATCGCGAGCGCGATCGCGGGCGGCGCGAACACGAACTCGACGAGTGTCGCCGCACCGGCGAGATAGCCGCCGGTCGGGCCGAACGCCCGGCGCGCATACGCGAACGGGCCGCCCGCATGCGGGATCGACGTCGTCAGCTCGGTGAAACTGAAAATGAAGGTGGTGTACATCGCCGCGACGAACAGCGCGGTGACGACGAAGCCCAGCGTGCCGGCGCTCGCCCAGCCGTAGCTCCAGCCGAAGTACTCGCCGGAAATCACGAGGCCGACCGCGATGCCCCACAGTTGCCAGGTCCCGAGCGTCTGCTGCAGCGCGGGCTGGCCGGACGACTTGGCGCCGGCGGCGGGCCGGCCATTCGACTCTGCTTTCATCGGACTCTCTCCTCAAAGGCGCCATGCCTGCCGGCCTGCGCGACTGAGAATCGATGCTAGAGAGTCATTAAACGACGTGTTATCGAAATTCGGCAAAGATCGCGGCTGACATTTCGCTTGCAGAAATGCAGGCACGCAACGGCTGACGAAGCCGACACGCCGCAGGCGGCACAGCGGCAGCCTCCGCCGACAGCCGACGCCCGCCGCTGGCGGCGCCGCCCGAGCGGACGCTGTCGCGTGGCGTTCCCGCCCGACCGGATACATACGCGGCCGCAACGCCGTCCGGCCATGCAGCGCGGCCGGACGGAGGCGCGACGGTGGTGT
The DNA here is from genome assembly GCF_020419725.1 of Burkholderia sp. AU38729. Classification (NCBI taxonomy): domain Bacteria; kingdom Pseudomonadati; phylum Pseudomonadota; class Betaproteobacteria; order Burkholderiales; family Burkholderiaceae; genus Burkholderia; species Burkholderia sp. AU38729. Next base: position 86,802 of record NZ_JAIZQO010000013.1, read on the forward strand.
TACTGGCCGCCGCCGCGCTGGTTGAACCAGCGGTCGAGCAGCTTGCCGGCCGCTTCGCGGCCGCCGAGGCCGAACGACAGCGCCACCGCCACCGCGATCGCGCCGAGCACGAGGCCAAAGGCAAGCTGGACGATCTCGTTCGCGATGCCCATCGCGCGCAGCCCCATCGCGAACACGAGGCCCAGGATCGCGAATTGCGCGATGCGCGCGAACAGCACGCTGTGCTCGCGGTCGGCCTGCTCGATCACGCGGCGCGCGAGGCCCGCGAGCCACACGCCGATCACGAGGATCACGCCACCCATCAGCACGTGGCCGCCGAATTCGATGAACAGCGTGACGACGTCGCGCACCTGCGAGAAGCCGAGCCGGTTCGCCGCTTCGACCGACGCGAACAGCATCGCGAAGAACACGATCAGCCGCGCGACCAGCACCGACGGCTGCAGGATCCCCGAGAACACGCGCTCGACGCCGAGCACGGCCGGCAGCCCGTCGGCGCCCGCGGCTTCCAGCAGCTTCTGCGCGAGCGACGCGACGAAGCGCGCGAAGTAGAACGTCACCAGCACGATCACGATCGCCGCGACGATGTCCGGCACCGCGCCGAGGAACTGGTTCAGCATGTTGGTGGCCGGCACCGAGATCGCGTCGATCTTCAGCGCGTCGAGCGCGGAGATCAGCGTCGGCACGAACACGAACACGTAGACGATCGTGCCGACCAGGCTCGACACGCGCACGGGCGTCGGGCTGTCGAGACGCTGCGTGAGGCGGTCGGCGCCGGCGGCGACGAGCAGGTTCGTCACGAGGCCGCGCAGCACGCGCGCGACGATCCAGCCGACGATGCCGATCACCGCGGCCGCGAAAATGTTCGGCACGATCGCGAGCAGCTTGTCGACCATCCCCTGCACCGGCGACAGCAGCCCCGACAGCGCGAACGATCCGAGAATCGCCGGCAGGAACATCAGGATCACGAGCCAGAACAGCACGTCGCCGAGATAGCCGGTCATCGGCTGCATGCCGGCGCCTTCGGACAGCTTGTCATCGATCTTGCTCGCCTTCAGCGCGCGGTTCGCGAGGCTGCGCAGCAGCGACGCGATGAGCCACGCGATCAGCGTCAGCGCCGCGCCGCCGATCAGGTTCGGCAGGTAGTTGACGATATGCGTGACGAGCAGCGAGAACGGGTTGGACACCGCGTACAGGTTGAGCACGTTGAAGATGCCCACCGCGGTGACGAGCAGCACGAGCCAGAACAGGCCGCCCGCGATGATGCGCTCGACGCAGGCGCCCTGGCCGGTGCTTTCGTTGATCCGCTGATCGACCTTCAGCGCGCTGAGCAGGCGCATCGCGCCGGCCCGCACCACGACGGCGATCAGCCAGCCGATCACCAGGATGCCGATCGCGCCGGCGATCTTTGGCAGATACCCCCCTAGCGTGGTCTGCAGCGACGTGATGAAGCTGGAAGCATCCATTTCTTCTTCTCCCGAAAACGTGGTGTTGCGATTGAACATCGACGAACTACCTGCGTACTTCGAAAAACGTGCTGCCCGACGGAGCAACTTACCCGAGAAAAATGACGCGATCACCCGATTTCACCGTCTTTAACTTTAGTCATAGATCGCAGGGGGGCAAGACCCCATTTCGCCAAAATAAAATGGGGCTCGACTCGTTGGTCTCCTACGCATTTCCGCAAGATTTATCAAATCGGGCCGTGCTACCGTGACGTCGGTTCCTGCCCTGACACGCCGATGACCATCGAAACGAAACCCGACCCGCCCGCCTGGCTTCGCTATGCGGCGAGCGTGGCGCGCGTGCACGAGTACATCCGCGCACACCTCGACGGCCCGCTCGACCTGAACCGGCTCGCCGAAGTTGCGTGCCTGTCGCCGTATCACTGGCAGCGTGTCTATCGCGCGCTGTATGGCGAGTCGATCGTGCTGACGGTGCGGCGGATGCGGATCGTGCGCGCATCCGAGGATCTCGTGTGCACGGCGCGGCCGATCGACGAAATCGCGCGGCGCGCGGGCTACGGTTCGACGCACGCGTTCGCGCGGGCGTTTCGCGACGCATACGGCGTGCCGCCCGTGCAGCACCGTCGCACGGGCAGCCACCGGCCCATCTATCCGTTACAGCGAGGAGAGGAAGACATGTTCAAGCATGAAGTCGAGATCCGGCGGCTGCCGGAATTACACGGCTATGCCGTGGCGCACACCGGGTCGTACTTGAAGGTCGGCGACGCGTTCGCCCGGATCGGTGCGTGGGCCGGTCCGCGCGGGCTGATCGGCCCGGGCGCGAAGATGATCGGGATTTTTTACGACGATCCGGACACGACGCCCGAAGCGCAGTTGCGCGCGAAAGCGTGCTTCATGCCGGCCGACGGCGCGCCGGACATCGAACCCGCGCCGCCGGTGGAGCGTGCGACGGTCGCGGGCGGCGAATACGCGGTGCTGCTGCATACGGGGCCGTATGCGGACCTGAAGACGGCCTACCAGTGGCTCTACGGCGACTGGCTGCGCCACTCGGGCCGTGAAGCCGCCGACACGCCGCCGTTCGAGCTATACCTCAATACGCCGATGGATGCCGCGCCGGCCGACCTGCGCACCGAGATCTACCTGCCGCTGCGCTGATCGCAAGCCTGCGCGGCGGCCCTGAAACGAAGCGCGCCGGCCGGCGTTCACACGCCGCCGGCGCGAATGCGCGGATCAACCGGCTTACGCAGCCTGCGTCCCGCACCCGGGGCAGAACCGCGCGTCGTCCGCCAGCGCCGAGTGGCAGCGGCTGCAGGACTTGCCGCGTTGCGCGGCACCGCACTGCGCGCAGAAGCGCGCATCCGCCGCGTTGAGTGCGCCGCAGCCCGCGCAGGCCAGCTGGGTCAGCGGCACGTTGCCGCTGGCCGGCCCGCTTCGACTGTCGGCCGGCGCCTGCCAGCCCCAGCCGTGGCGATCGCGGCCGCGCGCCTCGTGGCCGCCGTGCCCGTCCCGGCGCTGCCCGCCGTGATGCCCGCTACCGTAACCGCTGTTGTTGCCGTGCCCGCCGCCATGGCTACCGCCGTGGCCGCCCAGGATTCGTTTCAGAAAGCTCATCGCCCGCTCCTCAACGCTTGGCCTGCCCGCCGCCGAACGCCCCCGAGGACGACAGCAGCCGCAAACCGTTGGCCACGACGATCAGGCTGGCGCCCGCGTCGGCGAAGACCGCCATCCACATCGTGCCGAGCCCCGCGACCGTGAGGCCGAGGAACACGATCTTCACGCCGAGCGCGAAGCCGATGTTCTGCACCAGGACGCGATGCGTCGCACGCGACAGCCGCACGAACGCGGGAATCTTGCGCAGGTCGTCGTCCATCAGCGCGACGTCGGCCGTCTCGATCGCCGTGTCGGTGCCCATCGCGCCCATCGCGAAGCCGATGTCGGCGCGCGCGAGCGCCGGTGCGTCGTTGATCCCGTCGCCGACCATCCCGACCGCGCCCGCGCCGCCGGCCGACAGCTCCTCGACCGCCGCGAGCTTGTCTTCCGGCAACTGGTTGCCGCGTGCGTCGTCGATGCCGGCCTGCTGCGCGATCGCCTGCGCGGTATGCGGGTTGTCGCCGGTCAGCATCGCGGTGCGGATGCCGAGCGCATGCAGATCCGCGATCGCTTCACGGCTCGTGTCCTTGATCGTGTCGGCCACCGCGAAGATGCCGAGCACGCGCGCTTCGTCGACCAGCACCACGACGCTCTTGCCCTGCCGCTCGAGCGCATCGAGCTTTGCTTCGAGGGCCGTCGAGCAGCGCTCGAGTTCCTCGACGAGCCGGTGGTTGCCGAGCCAGTAGCGCGTGCCGTCGATCGTGCCGCGCACGCCGCGCCCGACGATCGCTTCGAAGTCCTGCACATCGGCGAATACCGTCGTGCCCGCGTCGCGCGCTGCGGCTGCGATCGCCTGCGACACCGGGTGATCGGAGCGCGCCGCGAGGCTCGCGCCGAGGTGCCGCACACGTGCGTCATCGGCGTCGGTCGCGTGCAGGTCGAAGTCGGTCTGCACCGGCTTGCCGTGCGTGATCGTGCCGGTCTTGTCGAGCGCGAGCCACGCGAGCTTGCGCCCTTCTTCCAGGTACACGCCGCCCTTCACGAGAATCCCGCGTCGTGCGGCTGCCGCGAGCCCCGACACGATCGTCACCGGCGTCGAGATCACCAGCGCGCACGGGCACGCGATCACGAGCAGCACCAGCGCGCGGTAGATCCAGTCGTGCCACGCACCGCCCATCACGAGCGGCGGCGCCACCGCGACCAGCAGCGCGACCGCGAACACGATCGGCGTGTAGACACGTGCGAACTGGTCGACGAAGCGTTGCGTCGGCGCCTTCGCGCCCTGGGCTTCTTCAACCGCGTGGATGATCCGCGCGAGCGTCGAGTTGGCCGCGACGGCCGTCACGCGATAGTCGAACGAACCCGATTCGTTGATCGTGCCCGCGTACACGGCGTCGCCGGTCGTCTTTTCGACGGGCAGGCTCTCGCCGGTGATCGGCGCCTGGTTCACCGTCGAGCGGCCCGCGACGACTTCGCCGTCCAGCCCGATCCGCTCGCCCGGCTTCACGCGCACGACTGCACCGAGCGCAACCTGCGCAGCCTCGATCGTGCGCCACGACCCGTCGGGGTCCTGCACGGTCGCGGTGTCCGGCGCGAGCTGCATCAGGCCCTGGATCGCATTGCGTGCCCGGTCGAGCGACTTCGCTTCGATCAGCTCGGCGATCGTGAACAGCACCATCACCATCGCGGCTTCCGGCCACTGGCCGATCGCCATCGCGCCCGTCACCGCGATGCTCATCAGCGCGTTGATGTTCAGGTTGCCGTTGCGGATCGCGATCCAGCCCTTCTTGTACGTGGTGAGCCCGCATGCGAGCACCGCCGCAAGCGCGAGTGCGGCCGCGAGCCACACGGGCAGGCCGGCCCAGGTCGCGCCTTCGGACGCGATCGCGGCGACACCGGCGAGCGCCAGCGGCCACCACGGCTTCGGGGGGGCGTCGGCGACGCGCGCGGCCGGTGCGCCCGGCGCTGCCGCCTCGGGCGTCATCCCGAGCGAGCGGATCGCGCTTTCGATCGCCGACTGGGCGTCCGGCACGTGCTCGACCGTCAGCATCCGCTGCATCAGGTTGAATTCGAGCGCCGACACTTCGCTCATCCCGCCGAGCTTCTTGCGGATCAGCGTTTCCTCGGTCGGGCAGTCCATCTGCATGATCCGGAACGCGGAGCGCACATGGCCCGACGCGGTCGCCTGCGCAACCGGCAGCGGCGCGAGCGTCATCGCGGCAGGCGCGCAGCAGTCGCCGGCCGCGTGGTCGTGGTCGTGGTCGTGGTCGTGACCGGCATGGTCGTGCGCGGCGCTGCCGTGTGCACAGGCGGCGCCATGGACATGGCCGTCGCCATGCTCGTGCGCATGGTCATGACCATGATCGTGGTCGTGTTCCTTGCCGCTGCCGTGGCTGCAACCGGCGCCGTGGGCGTGACCCTCTTCACCACCGGCATGCGCGTGATCATGTTGATGATCGTGGTCGTGGCTGTGGGCATGCGACTGCGCGCCGCGCGCTGCGGCGACCTCGCCGTGCGCGTGCTCGCCGGCCGTCGGCGCCGCCTCGGCGACGGTCGCCGTATCCGTATCGTGCGCGTCGGCGCAGCACGGAGCGGCGCCGCCGGCATGACGGTGTCGTGGGTCGTGGGTACGCTGGGCGTCGGTCATGACAACCTCCTCAATGGCTAACGGTGTAGAGTTAACACCCTGAAGCCACTACAAGGTCAACCCTTACACGGGAGAAAGGTCATGAAGATCGGCGAACTGGCCAAAGCGGCCCGCTGCACACCCGAGACGATCCGTTTCTACGAGAAAGAGGGTCTGATGCCGGATGCGGAGCGCACTGACTCGAACTACCGCAACTACACCGACGTGCACGTCGAGCGGCTGCGCTTCATCCGCAATTGCCGCGCACTCGACATGGCCCACGACGAAATCCGCGCGCTGCTGCAGCTCACCGACACGCCGGCCGACCCCTGCGATTCGATCAATTCGCTGCTCGACGAGCACATCGGACACGTCGATGCGCGCCTCGCGGAACTCACGCATCTGCGCGACCAGCTCACCGAATTGCGCCGCCAGTGCGTCGGCGAGCATTCGGTCGAAGATTGCGGCATCGTGCACGGTCTCGCGACGATGGAAACCGTCGCCCCGGCCGCGAAGCGCTCGCACCTCGGCTGAAACCCTTGTGAAATATGATAGTCTGATTAAGAATAGTTATATTCTTACTAGATATTGAATCACTATTCATGTCCACCAGTCGCCCGTCCCCGCTCGCGCTGGCCGTCCTCGCGACGCTCACCGAAACACCGATGCATCCCTACGGGATGCTGCAGCAACTGAAGGCGCGCGGGTACGACGAAGTCGTCAACGTGCGCCAGCGCACGAGCCTCTACCAGACGATCGACCGGCTGCTGCGCGACGGGCTTATCGCCGTGCACGACACCGAGCGCGACGGCGCGTTTCCGGAGCGCACGCTGTATGCGCTGACCGAGGCCGGCCACACGGCCGGGCAGGCGTGGCTGCATGCGCTGCTCGCGGAACCCGCGCGTGAATTTCCGGCATTCGGCGCCGGCCTGGCATTCCTGCCGCTGCTCGACGCCGAAGATGCCCGCCACCAGCTCGAGCTTCGAATCACGCGGCTCGACGCGGAGCGCGAACGCCTCGAAACGCTGCGCGCCACCGCGCAGGCCGACCAGGTGCCGCGCCTGTTCCTGCTGCAGAACGAGCATGCGCTCGTCCTGCTCAATGCCGAACTCGACTGGGCGCGCAGCGTCGTCGAGCACCTGAAGATCGGTGCGCTGCGCTGGGTGGACGGCTGACGCGTCACGCACGCCGGCTCCCGCCGGCAACGTGCGTCACCCCGATCAAAGCACCTTGCCGGGATTCAGGATGCCGAGCGGATCCAGCGCGGCCTTCAGGCGTCGCATCAATCCGATTTCCGCGTCGCTGCGCGTATGCGCGAGGTAGGGGCGCTTGAGGACGCCGATCCCGTGCTCGGCCGACACCGAGCCGCCCATGTCCCGCACCACCGCGTACACGCAGTGATCGAGCGCATCGAGGTCCGTGTCGGTTATCCCGGCCAGCGACACGCCGATATGCACGTTGCCGTCGCCGACATGGCCGAAGAACAGGCACGTGACGTCCGGCCAGCGCGCCCGCAATGCCGCGTCGCAACGCTCGGCAAACGCGCCGAGTTCTCCCGTCGGCAGGCTCACGTCGAAGTTGACGAGCTGCGGCAGCGCGTCGATCGCGAGTCCTTCGCGCAGCGTCCACAAGTCGCGCGCCTGCCGCTCCGACGTCGCGAGCACCGCATCCTCCACGAGCCCTGCATCGAACCCCGCCGCGAGACCGCTTTCCAGCGCCTGGTGCGCATCGCCGCCCGGTGCACTCGTCGCGCATTCGATCAGGATCGCGAAGCCATCGTCGCCGACGAACGGCGCCGAAACACCCGGCGTATGACGCGCGACGTAGTCGTAGAACGCCGGCCACATCGCCTCGAAACTGACGACCTCCGGCAACATGCGCACGCGGTTCCACAGCGCGACCACCGCATCGTAGTCGCGCACGCGGCAGAGCGCCGTGGCCGGCGCGGCCAGCAGCGGATGCAGCCGCAGCACCGCGCGCGTGACGACGCCGAGCGTCCCTTCGCTGCCGACGAACAGCTGCTTGAGGTCGTAGCCCGCATTGTTCTTCAGCATCCGGTTCATCGACGACACGACCGTGCCGTCCGCGAGCACCGCCTCGAGCCCGAGCACCTGCTCGCGCATCATCCCGTAGCGGATCGCGCGCGTGCCGCCCGCATTGGTCGCGAGCATGCCGCCGATCTGGCATGAACCGCGTGCGCCGAGATCGACACCGAACGTGAAACCCGCCGCTTCCGCGGCTTCCTGCACCGTCTGCAGCGGCGTCCCGGCGCGCACGGTCATCGTGCCGGCCGCCGCGTCGAGCGCCTCGATGCCCGCGAAGCGCTCCATCGACAGCACCACCTCGACGCCGAGCGCGACCGCGCCGCGCGCAAGTCCCGTCAAACCGCCCTGCGGCACGACCGGCTGGCCGAGCCGCGCACACAGCGCGAGCGTGCGCGACACGTCGTCGACACTGCGCGGTCGCACCAGCGCACGCGGCCGCACGCCGGCCGGCTCGTTGTACGCGGTGAAGTAACGCGGATCGATGTCCGCCGAGCGCGTCACGAGCGCATCGCCCAGTTCGGCGACGAGCACGGCTTCGACCGCATCACCCGACAACGATCCGCCGCCCTGTTCGCCACCCGCGGCGGCCGTGTTCCGGTTCTGCATCGCGCGCGGCTCCGCTTACTTCGCCGAGATGTCGATATCGCCGAAATACTTCAGGCCGAGCGACTTCACCGTGCCGTCCGCCTTCAGCTTGTCGATCGCCGCGTCGAGCTTCGCCTTCAGCGCGCTGTCGCCTTTACGCAGCCCGAATGCGATGCCATTGCCGAGAATCTTGTCGTCGCGCACGGGCTGGCCGACGAACGAGAAGCCCTTGCCGTCCGGACGCGACAGGAAGCCGCGCTGGCCGGACGGTGCGAGCACGAGCGTCGCGTCGAGACGGCCGGCCACGAGGTCCGCGTACGCCTGGTTCTGGTCCTGGTACGCGACGACCGCGACGCCCGCCGGCTCCCAGTGCGCCTTCGCGAAGGTTTCCTGGATCGACGCCTGCAGCACGCCGACACGCTTGCCCTTCAGCGATTCCGGCGTTGGCAGCAGGCCACTGCCGGTGCGGGCGATCAGCTGGGTCGGCACGCGATAGATGATCGTCGTGAAGTCGATCGCCTGGCGCCGCTGCTCGGTCGCGTTCATCGCCGAGTTGATCGCATCGAACTTGCGGCCCTGCAGCGCGGGAATCAGGCCGTCGAACGACGTCTCGACCCATTTGCACGACAGCTTCGCCGTCTGGCAGACGGCATTGCCGACGTCGATGTCGAAGCCCTGCAGGTCGCCGTTCGGCGCTTTCGATTCGAATGGCGGGTATTGCGCCTCGAGGCCGAAGCGCAGCGTCTGCGTATCGGCAAGCGCGGCGCCCGAGCCGATGGCGCACGCGAGTGCGAACGCGAGTTTCAGGGTGGCCGTGTGCTTCATCGTGATCTCCTGTGTCTGGTCGGTGCGACGCTCCCGTCGCCGGTTGACGTACGGGCCTTACAGCGAACGCAGCCGCCGCGCGCCTTCGACCAGCGTCGCGTCGTCCTTCGAAAAACTGAGCCGGATCACGCCGGCGTCGGTGCCGTCGGTATAGAACGCCGACAGCGGAATCGTCGCGACGCGCGCGTCGCGGATCAGGCGCAGCACGAAATCGCTGTCGCTTTCGTCCGAGAAGTGCCGGAAGCGCGCGAGCATGAAGAACGAGCCTTCGCTCGGCAGCAGCTCGAAACGCGAATCGGCCAGCTCGCGCGCGAGCAGGTCGCGCTTGGCCTGGTAGAACGCCGACAGGCCGAGATAGCTGTCCGGCCGCGCGAGGATTTCCGCGAACGCGACCTGCATCGGCGTGTCGGCCGCGAACACCATGAACTGGTGCACCTTGCGGATCTCGTCCATCAGCTCGGCCGGCGCGAGGCAATAGCCGACCCGCCAGCCCGTCACGTGGAACGACTTGCCGAACGACGACACGATCACACTGCGCTCGGCCAGCTCGCGATGGCGCGCCATGCTCTGGTGCTGCGCGCCGTCGAACACGACGTGCTCGTAGACCTCGTCGGACAGGATCACGATGCCGGTATCGCGCGTGAGCTGCGCGAGCCGTTCGAGATCGTCGGCGGAAAACACCGTCGCGGTCGGGTTGTGCGGCGTGTTGACGATGATCATCCGCGTGCGCGGGTTGATCGCCGCGGCGACTTCGTCCCAGTTCACGCGGAAATGCTCGGGCGACAGCTTGATCGCCACCGGCGTCGCGCCCTGCAGCCGCACGATCGGCGCATAGCTGTCGAACGACGGCTCGAAGTAGATCACCTCGTCGCCCCGATGCACGAGCGCGCTGATCGCCGCGTAGAGCCCTTCGCTCGCGCTCGCGATCACCGTGATCTCGGTAGCCGGATCGTAGTGTGGGCCGTACAGCGCCTCGGTCTTTTCGGCGAGCCGCTCGCGCAGCGCCATGACGCCGGCCATCGGCGCGTACTGGTTGTGCCCGTCGCGCATCGCGCGCGCGACGCCTTCGACGAGCGCCGGATCGGGCGCGAAATTCGGCGCCCCCTGCGACAGGTTCAACGCATCGTGACGGGCAGCCAGTTGGCCGATCACCGTGAAGATCGTCGTCCCGACGTCGGGTAGTTTCGAACGGGGCGCGGTCGCGCTTCGCATGACTCCTCCTTCTGATGTCCTTCGGGCGGCCGCGCGCGACACGCACGGCCTGCATCTGCCGCACGATTTAGCCCGAGCCAATATCGGTCGACAATCGAAAGTTCGTCATGGCGGCCATGCATTTTTCTCATGGCTCGTGGGGAGGGGTACGCAGCGGCAAGGCTAGCCTGTCGGGGCGACATGCGAATCAGGCATTTCCCCTAGGCTGTTATCAGTGTGAGCAGGCCCCAGGGATGCTACCGGCCGGCCGCCGCCAGGTAGGCGAGCAGCACGGCCCGCAGTTCGTCGCGCAGCGCGGCGATGTCGAACGCGGGCCCGAGCGTCAGCAACGCCTGCGAAAGCCCGCCGTAGCAGATCGTGTGCGCCATCCGCGCGAGCCCGTCGAGCCGCGCGGCCGGCGGCGGATCGGCCGCATGCGCGAGCGCGTCACGCCACAGCGCGACGTACGCGTCGTAATGCCGACGGTAGGCGGTGAGCGGCGACACCTGCCGTTCCAGCGCGAAGAGCGCGCCCCACAGCGCCGCGTCGGCGCCGATCGCGTCGACCTGCAGGTCGACGAGCGCGGCGGCCAGTTCGGCCCGCGGCGCGCCATGCAGTCGCGCGATGGCGTCGCGCAGCCGGTCGGCCATCGCCTGTACGTGCCGGTGGATACAGAGCGCCGCGAGGCTCTGCTTGTCGCCGAAGTATTCGTAGAAGGTGCCGATGCTCACGCCCGCGACCGCCGCGATCTCGCGGATCGTCGCCTTCGCGTAGCCGCGTTCGAGCAAAAGCTGAACGAACGCCTGCTGCAGCGCGTCGGAACTCGCCTGCGCGCGCGACTGGCGCGGCCGGCGGCGCAAGGCGGGCGCGGGTTGCGCCGCCGGCTGGCCGGGCGGCGCCGGAACCTGAACATGTCGCGGCGGCATATTTGCTACTCTGGAAATCAGCAGGGCATGCGTTTTACCGGGGGCCGGAGCCGGCGCCGAAGCGTCATCCGTGCGGCATGACGCCGGCCGCCCGCGCAGCATGAGACCGGAGACACCTCGATGACCGAATCGACTCACGCCGTCACGAACCAGTTCGACGAACTGGTCGACTATAACCTCTTCGCGACGGATATCGCGCTGCGCGATGCGCTCACCCGCGCGGGCGCCGACTGGGCCGTGCCGCAGCTCGACGCCTACGGCGCGCGGCTCGGCAGCGCCGACACCGCGCGGCTCGCCGACGAAGCGAACCGCCACACGCCGGAACTGCACACCTTCGACCGGCGCGGCCGGCGCATCGACCGCGTCGACTTCCACCCGGCCTGGCACACGCTGCTCGGCCAGTACCGCCACGAAGGCTTCGTGTCGCTCGCGTTCCGCGACACGCGCCGCGGCCGCTGGGCCGCGACCGCGGCCGGCTTCTACCTGCATGGCCAGATCGAGGCCGGCACGCTGTGCCCGGCGACGATGACGCAGGCCGCGATTCCCGTGCTGCAGAAGGAGCCCGTGCTGTGGGACCTGCTGCGCGACAAGCTCTACAGCAACGACTACGATCCGCGCGACGTGCCGGTCGCCGACAAGCGCTCGATCTGGTTCGGCATGGGCATGACCGAGAAACAGGGCGGCTCCGACGTGCGCGCGAACACGACGCTCGCGACCGCCGTCGGCGCGGGCGGCCGCGGCGGCGAATACCGGCTGCGCGGCCACAAGTGGTTTTTCTCGGCGCCGATGTGCGACGCGCACCTCGTCGTCGCGCGCACCGAAGCCGGCAGCCCGTCGTGCTTCTACGTGCCGCGCTGGCGGCCGGACGGCACGAAGAACGCGATCGAGATCCAGCGGCTGAAGGACAAGGTCGGCAACCGCAGCAACTCGAGCAGCGAGATCGAGCTGAACGACGCGTGGGGCATCATGCTCGGCGACGAAGGCCGCGGCATCCCGACCATCATCGAGATGGCCACCACCACGCGGCTGAACTGCGTGCTCGGCAGCGCGGCGATGCTGCGCCAGGGCGTCGTGCAGGCGATCGCGTACACGCGCCGGCGCCATGCGTTCGGCCGCGCGCTCGCCGAGCAGCCGCTGATGCGCACCGTGCTCGCCGATCTCGCGCTCGAGAGCGAAGCCGCGCTGTCGTTGTCGATGCGTCTCGCCGACGCGTTCGAGCGCGACGACTCGCCGCGCGAACGCGCATGGAAGCGCATCGTCACGCCCGCCGCGAAATTCTGGGTGTGCAAGCGCGCGGTCGAGCTGACCGGTGAGGTGATGGAAGTGTTCGGCGGCAACGGCTACGTCGACGACGGCCCGATCGCGCGGCTGTTCCGCGAGGCGCCCGTCAACTCGATCTGGGAAGGCTCGGGCAACGTGATGTGCCTCGACGTGCTGCGCGCGATATCGCGCGAGCCCGACGCGGCCGCTGCGCTGTTCGACGAACTCGCCGATCTCGGTGCGGGCGAACCGCGCATCCGCATGGCGCTCGATGCGCTGCGCGCGATGCTCGCGGCGCCGGCCGACACGCTCGAGGCGTCGGGCCGCGTGTTCGCGCAGCGGCTCGCGGTGCTCGCGCAGGCGTGCCTGCTGCGCCGCGATGCGCCGGCGGCCGTTGCCGACGCATTCGTCGTGACGCGGCTCGCCGCGCCCGACTGGGGCCGCATCGCAGGCGGCTTCGATCCGCACGCGATCGACGTCGCCGCGCTGCTGCAGCGCGCGTACCCGGCCTGATGCCCTTTGGATAGCTCGGTAAGGCCCAGTTCGCCTTCGTTCGCCCGCCCGGAGTCCCGATGAACCTCGTCGCCGCCCTCGACCGCGCCGCCCGTGCGACGCCCGACCAGCCGTTCCTCGTCAGCGAATCCGCGACGATCACCTATGCCGCCGCGCGCGAGCGCTCGCACCGCGCGGCAGCCGTGCTGAGCGCGCTCGGCGTCGCGGCCGGCGACCGTGTCGCCGCGATGTGCTTCAACACGCCGGCCTTCGTCGACCTGATGTTCGGCGCGTGGCGGCTCGGTGCGACGTTCGTGCCGGTCAACCACAAGCTGCAGGCGCCGGAAGTCGACTACGTGCTCGAACACAGCCGCAGCAAGGCGCTGCTGTTCGACGTGGCGCTCGCGCCGGTGGTCGAACGCCTCGTGCATCCCGCGCGGCGGCTCGTGACCGAAGGCGAACTCGACGGCGTGCCGTGCTTCGACACGCTGTGCGCGACGATGGACGGCCTCGCGGGCATCGAGCCGGCCGAGGGCGACATCGCGCAGATCCTCTATACGTCCGGCACGACCGGCCACCCGAAAGGCTGCGTGCACAGCCACCGCACCGTGACGCTCGCGGCGATGCAGGCGGCGCTCGCGACCGGCATCGGCCGCCACGAGCGCACGCTGATGGCGATGCCGATCTGGCATTCGTCGCCGCTCAACAACTGGTTCGGCGGCACGCTGTACGCGGGCGGCACCGTCGTGCTGCTGCGCGAATACCATCCGCTGCGCTTCCTGCAGGCCATCGAGCGCGAGCGCGTGACGCTGTATTTCGGCGCGCCGGTGTCGTACCTGCTGCCGCTCGACACGATCGACGGGTTCGCGGCGTTCGACCTGTCGAGCGTGCGCGCGTGGCTGTACGGCGGCGGCCCGATCGGCCCCGCGCAGGCCGAACGTCTCACGCGTGCGTATCGCAGCAACGCGTTCTTCCAGGTGTACGGCATGACCGAAGCAGGGCCGGCCGGCACGACGCTGTATCCGGACGAGCAGATCGCGAAGGCCGGTTCGATCGGCCGCACCGGCGGCCCGGGCGTCGACCTGCGCGTCATGCGGACGGACGGCCTCGACGCGCAGCCGGGCGAGACCGGTGAGATCTGGCTGAAGACCGACAGCATGATGCTCGGCTATCTCGACGATGCGGCCGCGACGCGCGCCGCGTTCGCGCCGGACGGCTGGTATCGCACCGGCGACATCGCACGGATCGATCAGGATGGCTACCTGTTCATCGTCGACCGGCTGAAGGACATGATCGTGACGGGCGGCGAGAACGTCTATTCGAAGGAAGTGGAGGACGTGCTCGGCGCGCACCCGGACATCGCCGAGGCGGCCGTCGTCGGCGTCCCGCATCCCGACTGGGGCGAGACGGTCGTCGCGCACGTGGTGCTGCGCGCGGGCAGCGTGCCCGACGCGGATGCACTGCGCGCGTTCTGCGGCGAGCGGCTGGCCGCGTACAAGATCCCGCGCGAATTCACGTTCGCGCAGGCGCTGCCGCGCACGCCGACGGGCAAGCTGCAGAAGTTTTTGCTGCGCGTGCGCAGGGACTGAGTATCCGCGATTGAGCTAGCGCATTCGCGCACGCGCGGTCAATGCAACAGGCAGAACGGAACAAGTAATAGAAGTTACCAGCTCTGAATCATATTCGTCCGATTGATCGACGTTTCTTATCTGGAATAGCGTCTCTAGGCAGCCATTCCATTTACTGAGACAGGGAAGCCGGATGAAAAACGAACTCAAAGCACCGACCCATCTTTTCGCCACCGTTGGCGCGCTCACGGAACGCGGTGGACGTGTCACCACCGCAACCGGCGGCCTGACATTGGCCGGATTGGAAGTCGCCTGCGTCGGCGATGTAGTGACCTACGACGACGGTAGCGAGGCCGCGATTATCGACGGCGCGGGAGACAACCATAGCGGAGGCAAGCCGTTCGCGCTGGTCGGCAGCCGGTTGAGCAACGGTGACCGAATTACCGAAACGCTGCGCACTTCGTGGGGCATTCACGTGCGGGAGGGGCAAAGCGTTGCGGGCCTGTTCGATCCCACCTATGTGCCGCCACCCGCACCGCCTGCCTATAGATTGGCGGTACGTGGCGCGACAACAGCGCGCGGCGGTGCATTACGCGAGCCGTCCGGCACATGGGAAGTAGCGCCGCACTTGGGCAAAGCTGCCACGGTGGGCGACCTGATCCGCTATCCCGACGGCTCAACCGCGCGCGTTACGACCGGTCTGGTTTTGGCCGACCGGGCCGACTTCGCGCCGCTCGCCTTCGTTGGCAGCGAACTCGATAACGGCGACACGATCACCGATAGTCCCGAACGACAAGGCGTAGCGTCGTCCGTTGTATTTAGCGTCGTCACCCGCTCTTCCATGCCCCGCTGAGGTAGCGTCCATGATTCGCTACTTTCTTGCCAAAGGCGACCGCGCCGGGGAAGCGGTCATTGTTGAAGGCCTCGACCGCGTGACCTGTTCCAATCCGCCGCCGATGGTTCATATCGCCACGCTGGATATGAAGACCTACTGTTCGGCCTGCAAGCGTGAAGGGTATATCGCACCGCAAGGGCCGCGCTGGCCAGGCACCGGCCCGAACGGCAAACAGTGGGCATTGAGCGGGGATATCAATGTCTGCGGATGCAACCCACCGCCGATCTTCTACGCTGAGCGCGGCATGCGGATGACTTTTACTGCAGGAGAGACTGCGACGCTGACTGGGCGCCAACCTGATGCAGCCAAGCGGTCATTTGCTCGATCGAATGCCGTACACGACGAGCAATTCACGTTGCTGGATGGCTCCCGCCGCCCGCTCGCGAACATCCGCTACCGAATCGTTACCGACACCGGGCAGATTTTTACCGGCACTACGGATACGGCCGGGCAAACACATCGGATCGCCACCCGCGGCTCGGCAACGCTGAAAATCTATACGATGGAACATTGAAGCAATGAAAAATTTTGATGTGAACGACGGCGGAGAATGGTTCCTCGTACATTCAGGCGCAGTCACTAATACCAATCCTGGGTCGATGGTGGAGGTAACAATCAATATCGAAAGAATATGTCACAACATGACAAACAAGGAATTCCGGGAAATGGTATTGAGTAAACGCGATCGAGCCGTTTCTCTTGTCGGTAAAAGAATCGAGGATTTGCAGCGCTGGTCCCACGCTGATAAGGCACGTGTATTACAGTGGTTCGGTAGAACCGATGAGAGCACCCGCATAGCCCTATTAGCAGGTCTAGCGGCAATCGCTCGCGTACTAAAGTCACTCACAGGCTACAATTTCACGCGATGGGATAGCGAGCGATTCAAACACATTGGATGCGTTCCGAATCCGAACAAATCGGGAGTTGCAGCATCAGTGTGCTCACCAGATACTGCAACTCATACGATTGCAATACATCCCGACTTTTGCACAATGCGAGATTTTTCATGGGAAAAGGATTCCGTAGTTTCCACGCTGATTCATGAGGTGAGTCATTTCGACGATACAATGGCAACCAAGGATCACAGATATTTCATGGAGGAATGCTTGACATTTGGAGCCGAAAATCCGAATCAAGCAATCAACAATGCCGACAGTATTGCAGGATATGTCATTTACAATGCTTAAGTTTATTCTTGGCATAAGCCTTCTCATCTCCAATCCGGTATTCGCATGCATCGCCAGCGAGAATTTCGACATCTACTTTTCGAGAGATAGCTCGCATATATCAAATTCCGAGATCGTCCGCGTTGCAAAATGGGTTGCCGACCAAAAAATCAATTATGCAAATCACCTAACCAAAGAAACGACGCTGATCAGCGGCCATGCCGAGGAAAGCGAACCGGAAGCACCGGCGCTTGCGCAATCGAGATTGCAAACCGCGTATGCGCTGTTGGAGGAATTAGGTTTTTTACGCGGGACCGTCAAGAAGAGCGCCCGCGTTTATTCGCATGGCGACGTGGACAATGGACGGCGCGTGGAAATTTCGTTCCTGCCCGACTGCCCTAACAAGTGCTGCGACGGCAAGTAACGTCATACTGCCGCCGGCCGCGGCGATGCGGTATCGACGTACGCATGCGGCGCCCCCTCTGCACCACCGTGGCCTGCAAGATCCCTATGCCCTACCAGCCGTAGCTCGCCAAAGAAAAAGCCACCAGACCCAACGGGCCCAGTGGCTCTTTCGCATGACGCGCGGGACGACGCATTGCGCCGCCGCCCCGCGCGTCAGAACATCAAGACCGGCTGCTTACTTCCCGCCGATGCTCTTCAGCGGCTTCCACTCGCCCTTCTCGACCTTGTACATCGTGATGCCGCCGTTCTTCAGGTCGCCCTTCGCGTCATACGCGACGTGCGTCGACGTCACGCCGGCCATGTCGGTCTTCGCGAGCACCGGCAGGTACTTCGCCGGATCGGTCGAATCGGCCTTCTTCATCGCGTTGAACAGCGCCATCGCGCCGTCGTACGCGTACGGCGAGTACGTCTGCACGTCTTCGCCGAAGCGCTTCTTGTACTTGTCGGCGTACGTCTTGCCGCCCGGCATTTCTTCGAGCGGGAGGCCTGCCAGCGAAGCGATCGTGCCGTCGGCCGCGTTGCCCGCGATCTTCAGGAACGTCGGCGTCTTCACCATTTCGCCGCTCATCAGCGGGGCGGTGATGCCGAGCGTCTTCATCTGCTTGACCATCGGTGCCGCCTGCGAATCCGCGCCGCCGTAGTAGACGAGATCCGGCTTCGCCGCCTTCAGCTTGGTCAGGATCGCCTTGAAGTCGACCGCCTTGTCGTTCGTGAATTCACGGTCGACGATCGATGCGCCGCCGGCCTTCGCGGCCTTCTCGAACTGGTCGGCGAGACCCTGGCCGTAGGCCGTGCGGTCGTCGACGATCGCGATCTTCTTCATGCCGAGATCCTTCGACGCGAACGTGCCGGCCACCGAGCCCTGCTGCGTGTCGGACGTCATCATGCGGAAGGTCGTCTTGTAGCCCTGCTGCGTGTATTCCGGTGCGGTCGCCATCGCGATCTGCGGAATGCCCGCGTTCGCGTAGATGCGCGAAGCCGGAATCGTCGTGCCCGAGTTGAAGTGGCCGAGCATGCCCTTGATGCCGTCGTCGACGAGCTTCTGCGCGACCGTCGTGCCGGTGCGCGGGTCAGCCTGGTCGTCCTGCGTGTCGAGCACGAACTTCACCGGCTTGCCGCCGATCTTCGGGCTCGTCGCGTTGAAATCCTCGATCGCGAGCGCGATCCCGTTCTGCATATCCTTGCCGTAGTGCGCCTGCGCGCCCGTCATCGGCCCTGCGTAACCGATCTTCACGTCATCCGCATGGGCCGTCCCCGCCAGCGACATGACCGCGACAAACGTCGCGCCTGCCAGCTTTTTCATCGTGTGTTGCATAGCATCTCCTTGGTACCAGGGTAAATGGAGCGGCTTCGGGATCGCCTTGCCGCTTCCTATGTTTGATCCGAACGGCAAGGATGGTCAGCCGATCGTCATCAAATTCGCATTGCCACCCGCCGCGGCCGTGTTCACGCTCACCGAGCGCTCCGTCAGCAGCCGTTCCAGCGCGTAATCTTCCGCATCGCCGTTCTCGAACGCGCCCACCGACACGCCCTGCACCGACACGATCGGGCCCGGCCGCTGCGCGACGTCCTTCACGAGCGTCTGCAGTTCGTCGCTGTCGCCTTCGAACAGCACCGCGTCGAACGGCGCGTCGGCCTGCTTGCGCACGGTCGCATGCGCCTTCAGCGATGCCGGCAGCGCGGCCACCAGCGCCTCGCCGGCCGCACCCGCGAACAGCGCGCGGTTACCGGTCGCCAGCACCGCCGCGAACTGCGCGCGCGCACCGCCCGGCGTCGCCGCGACACACAACACCGTGCCGCGCGGGCCGAGTGTATACGTGTTTCGCTCGCCCGTCGGACCGGTCAGCACCGCGGTCGCACCGGCCGGCACCTGAGCCAGATAGCCGTCGCAACGTGCGGCCAGCGCCGGCTCGCGCTGCTCGATCAGCCAGTCGCGCAGCGTCGTGAGCGCCGCCGCCGGGTTGCCGCGTGCGTCGCCTTCCACCGCGCCGTCCGCGATCAGCGACTGCGCGAGCGAACGCGGCAGGCCCGACGGACGCGTCGCGAGCAGGCGCTGCAGGTACAGCGCGCCGCCGGCCTTCGGGCCGGTGCCCGACAGCCCTTCGCCGCCGAACGGCTGCACGCCGACCACCGCGCCGATCACGTTGCGGTTCACGTAGATGTTGCCGACGTGCGCATTCGAGATCACGTGCGCGATCGTCTCGTCGATCCGCGTGTGGATGCCGAGCGTCAGGCCGTAGCCGGTCGCGCGGATCTGTTCCAGCAGCTTGTCGAGCTGGCTGCGGCGATAACGCACCACGTGCAGCACCGGGCCGAACACTTCGCGCTTCAGCTCGTCGATGCTGCCGATCTCGATCAGCGTCGGCGGCACGAACGTGCCGTGCGCGCAGGCCTCGGGCATCGGCAGTTGCGTGACGCCGTGGCCCTTGTCCTTCATCGCCGCGACGTGCGCGTCGATCGTCTGCTTCGCTTCGGCGTCGATCACCGGGCCGACGTCCGTCGACAACCGGTCGGGATTGCCGAGCGCCAGCTCGTGCATCGCGCCCTTGAGCATCGTCAGCGTGCGGTCCGCAACGTCGTCCTGCAGACACAGAACGCGCAGCGCCGAACACCGTTGACCGGCCGAGTCGAACGACGACTGCATCACGTCCGCGACGACCTGCTCCGCGAGCGCCGACGAGTCGACGATCATCGCGTTCTGGCCGCCCGTTTCGGCGATCAGCGGAATCGGCTTGCCGTCCGGGTCGAGGCGCGCGGACAGCGTCTTGTTGATCAGGCGCGCGACTTCGGTCGAGCCGGTGAACATCACCGCACGCGTACGCGCGTCGGCCACCAGTGCCGCGCCGACGGTCTCGCCCGTGCCCGGCAGCAGTTGCACCGCACCGGCCGGCACGCCGGCCTCGCGCAGCAGGCGCACGGCCTGCGCGGCGATCAGCGGCGTCTGTTCGGCCGGCTTCGCGAGCACCGTGTTGCCGGCGGCGAGTGCCGCGGCGACCTGGCCCATGAAGATCGCGAGCGGGAAGTTCCACGGGCTGATACAGACCACGGGGCCCAGCGGGCGGTGCGTGTCGTTCGAGAATTCGTCGCGGATCTGCGCGGCGTAGTAGCGCAGGAAGTCGACCGCCTCACGAATCTCGGCGATCGCGTTCGGCAGCGATTTGCCGGCTTCGCGCACGATCAGGCCCATCAGCGTGTGCATCTGCGCCTCGAGCAGGTCGGCCGCGCGCACCAGGCAGTCGGCACGCGCATCGACCGGCGTCGCCTGCCAGATCGGCGCGGCGGCCACCGCGTGCGCGAGCGCCGCGCTCACGTGTTCGGCCGTCGCTTCACTGACCGTGCCGACCAGGTCGCGCTGGTCGGCCGGGTTACGCACGTCGCGGGCCGGCGCGTCGGCGAGCGTGTCGTCGGCGAGCATCGGCGCGGCGCGCCACGGGAAATGCGCACTCGCGAGCAGCGCGGACGACAGCGACGCGAGGCGGTGCTCGTTCGACAGGTCGAGGCCCATCGAGTTGGGACGCTCGTCGCCGTACAGGTTGCGCGGCAGCGGGATCTTCGTGTGCGGCGCGCCGAGCGGCACGACCTTCGATGCCTCGTCGACCGGATCGGCGACCAGCTCCTTCACCGACACGGTCTTATCCGCGATGCGGTTCACGAACGACGTGTTCGCGCCGTTCTCGAGCAGGCGGCGCACCAGGTACGCGAGCAGCGTCTCGTGCGTGCCGACCGGCGCATACACGCGGCACGGGCGGTTCAGCTTGTCGCGGCCGGTGACTTCCTCGTACAGCGGCTCGCCCATCCCGTGCAGGCACTGGAATTCGTACTGGCCCGGGTAGTAGTTCTGGCCCGCGAGCTGGTAGATCGCGGCCAGCGTGTACGCGTTGTGCGTCGCGAACTGCGGGTACACGGCGTCCGGCGCCGCGAGCAGCTTCTTCGCGCATGCGAGGTACGACACGTCCGTGTAGATCTTGCGCGTATAGACCGGATAGCCTTCGAGGCCGTCGACCTGCGCACGCTTGATCTCGGTATCCCAGTACGCGCCCTTCACGAGGCGAATCATCAGGCGGTGGCGGCTGCGGCGCGCGAGATCGATCAGGTAGTCGATCACGAACGGGCAGCGCTTCTGGTAGCCCTGCACGACGAAGCCGATGCCGTTCCAGCCCGCGAGGTCCGGATCGAAGCACAGCGCCTCGAGCAGGTCGAGCGACAGTTCGAGGCGGTCGGCCTCTTCGGCGTCGATGTTCAGGCCGATGTCGTAACGGCGGGCGAGCAGCGCGAGCGCGCGCACGCGCGGCAGCAGCTCGCTCATCGTGCGGTCCTGCTGCGAGCGCGAGTAGCGTGCGTGCAGCGCGGACAGCTTGATCGAGATGCCCGGGCCTTCGTAGATGCCGCGGCCGCCGGCCGCCTTGCCGATCGCATGGATCGCCTGCTCGTACGATGCGTAGTAGCGCTGCGCGTCCTCTTCGGTCGTCGCCGCTTCGCCGAGCATGTCGTACGAGTAACGGAAGCCGCGCGCTTCGTACTTGCGGCTGTTCGCCAGTGCTTCGGAAATCGTCTCGCCGGTGACGAACTGCTCGCCCATCAGGCGCATCGCCATGTCGACGCCCTTGCGGATCAGCGGCTCGCCGCCGCGGCCGATCAGGCGCGTCAGCGCCGACGACAGCCCGGCTTCGCTGTTGGTCGTCACGAGCTTGCCGGTGATCATCAGCCCCCACGTGGCCGCGTTCACGAACAGCGACGGCGCGTGGCCGACGTGCGAGCGCCAGTCGCCCTTGCTGATCTTGTCGCGGATCAGCGCATCGCGGGTTGCGCGATCGGGAATGCGCAGCAGCGCTTCGGCGAGGCACATCAGCGCGACGCCTTCCTGGCTCGACAGCGAGAATTCGTGGATCAGCCCTTCGACGCCGCCGCCCGAGCTCTTCTCGCGCAGCGCCTCGACGAGCTTCGTCGCGAGCGCCTGCACGTCCGCCTGCAGGTTCGCGGGCAGGCGCGCCTGGCCGAGCAGGAACGGCACGCATTCCGGCTCGGGGCGGCGGTACGCCGCCGTGATCGCCGCGCGCAGCACCGATTGCGGTTGCACGTTCTGCGCGAACTCGAGGAACGGATGCGGCGAGTTGTCGTCGTCGCCGTCCGCGGACTGACCGTCGGCGAGCTCCGTCACGCCGCTGTGGCCCGATAGCTCGGGCGGCAACTGGCCGTGCTCGATCCGCTCGAGATACGCGAAGATCGCCTGCTTGATCAGCCAGTGGGGAGTGCGCTCGAGACGCGCGGCGGCGTCCTTGAGGCGCGAGCGAAGAAGGTCGTCGACTTTGACGCCGAGAGTCGTGCTTGCCATGGTGGGTTCGTGCGCCGGTGCGAGCCCGGCAATGTGGTGTGAGAGGATGCGCGAAATCCTACGGCACGCAATAAAAAGGTGCAACCAAATTACGAGACAGGTTGCACCCATAGGTTACTCAATATAATCAGCCACTTATGCGGTTGCAACCTAGGAGTTGCCCGTGGTCGGAGGATCGGTGTTTTCCCTGAGCGGGCCGGTTTGACAGGCGTGCGCAACCGTCCGCACGCGTCGCGGCGGACGAAAACGGGTTGCACTGGGTGCGACGGAAGGTGTGAGACGCCAGGGCGCGGCCGGGCGGCAAGTGACGATTCAGGGGCACCCGGCCCGGTGGCCGGGGGTGCAACGCAGCGGCACGCAGCACGACGGCCGCATGCCGCGCCGCCGCTCAGCTCAGATATCCAGCGGATCGACCTCGACGCTCCACCGCAGCACGCCTTTCAACGCGCGCAGCTCCGGCTGCCATGCACGCAGCGCATGCTGCAGCGCCGCCCGCGATGCGCTTTCGAGCAGCAACTGCGCGCGATGCACGTTCGCGACCTTGACGATCGTCATCGGCACCGCGTCGTAGACGGTCACGCGATCGGCGCCCGGCAGCCCCGGCAACGCGGCCGCCGCTTGCAGCAGGAACGCGAGCGCGGCGTCCAGCGTGCGCCCTTCGGCGCGCAACAACGCCTGGTAGACGAACGGCGGCAGGTGCGCGTCGCGGCGCTCGCCGAGCGTCGAATTCGCGAAGCCGACGTAGTCTTGCCGCCCGAGCGCGTGGTACAGCGCGTGACGCGGGTAACGCGTCTGCACGAGCACTTCACCCGGCAGCCCGGCGCGCCCCGCACGGCCGCTCACCTGCATCAGCTGCGCGAACAGTCGTTCGCTCGCGCGGAAGTCATGCGAGAACAGCGCGGTGTCGGCATTGAGCACGCCGACGAGCGACACGCGCTGAAAGTCGTGCCCCTTCGCGATCATCTGCGTGCCGACGAGGATATCGACCTCACCCGCATGCACATCGGAAAAGAGCGCCTGCGCGCTGCCCTTGCGGCGCGTGCTGTCCGCGTCGATCCGCAGCACGCGCGCGCCGGGCACGGCCTCGGCGAGCGCCTCCTCGATGCGTTGCGTGCCGCGCCCGAGCGGCGCGATGTCGACGTTCCCGCACTCGGGGCACGACCGCGGAATCCGCGCTTCCCAGCCGCAGTGATGGCAGCGCAACGCGTGCTCGGGCTTGTGCAGCACGACGTACGCGCTGCAGCGCGGGCAGCCGGCGACCCAGCCGCAGGCATCGCACGCGAGCTGCGGCGCATAACCGCGCCGGTTCAGGAACACCAGGCTCTGTTCGCCGCGCTCGAGCCGCGCCTTCAGCGCCGCGACGAGCGGCCCCGACAGCCCGCCCATCGACGCGCGCCCGCGCCGCCGCTCCTCTTCGAGATCGATCAGCCGCACGGTCGGCAGCGTCGCGTCGGCCACCGCGCGGCGCGACAGCGTGAGCCGCGTGTAGCGGCCCTGCTCGGCCTGCCACCAGCTTTCGAGCGACGGCGTCGCCGAGCCGAGCACGACCGTGATGGCGAGCTGCTTCGCGCGCCACACGGCGAGATCGCGCGCCGAATAGCGCAACCCTTCCTGCTGCTTGTACGCGGGCTCGTGCTCCTCGTCGACGACGATCAGCGCGAGCGTCGGCATCGACGCGAGCACCGCGAGGCGCGTGCCGAGCACGATCCGCGCGCGGCCCGTATGCGCGGCGAGCCAGTTGCGCGCACGCTCGCCCTCCGCGAGCCCGCTGTGCAGCGTGACGATTGCGTCGTCGGCGAGCGCCCCCGCGAAGCGCGCGCGAAACGCGGCCTCGAACTGCGGCGTCAGGTTGATTTCGGGAACGAGCACGAGCGCCTGCGCATCCGGCCGCGCGTCGAGCAGCGACGCGAGCGCATGCAGATAGACCTCGGTCTTGCCGCTGCCCGTCACGCCGTGCAGCAGGAACGGCGCGAAGCCCTGCGCGGCGCGGATCGCGTCGAGCGCCTCGGCCTGCTGGTCCGTGAGCGCCGGCGGCACAGTTCTTCCACCGGCTGCCAACAGGTTATCCACAGCTTTGGGCACAGGCGCATCGGCCCAGCCGATCTCCTCGACGTCGACCCAGCCGCGCGCCGCCCAGTCGTCGAGCGTGGCCGCGGCCTTCGGGTGCAGCGCGCGCGCGTCGGGCAGCGCCAGCGAGCCGCTGTCGACCAGCGCCTGCGCGAGCCGACGCAGCGCGGCGCCGCGCGCGGGCAATGTATCGGGCAGCGCCGCGCGGCCCGCTTCCGTCGGCCGGTAACGCACCTCGGGCGCGAGCAGCCGCCCCCAGCGCCCGGCATCGCGCAGCGCCTGCGGCAGCGCCGGCAGCGCGACCTCGCCACGTCCGCGCTGGTAGTAATCCGCGGCGAACGACACGAGCGCGAGCCAGTCCGGCGACAACGGCGGCAGGTCGGTGCAGATCGCGTCGATCGCGCGCAGCCGCGACGGCGGCACGTCGGTGTGAGTCGTCACTTCGCAGACGAGCCCGACGGCCTGCCGCTTGCCGAACGGCACCTGGACGAGCGTGCCGGGCCCGGGCGCCGGTTGCGCGTCGCAGCGGTAATCGAACAGGGTCGCGAGCGGATGGTCGAGCGCGACGCGCAGATAGGTGCCGCTCATCCCGGCGCTCCGGCGGCCGGATGCGCCGCATGGGCATGGACGGCCGACATCCGCGCCCGCATTGGGGCAGCGAACTTAAAGTAAAACTTCAGATTCGGCGCTAAGTTTTGGATTCGCATTAGGAATCGCCGTATACCCTGCCCAGCCTGTGGATAACTTTGTTGAGAACTCGCCGCTCGATGGCCGCAACGCGCGCGGGGCCGCGCTTTGCGCTGATTTTCGCCGCGTGTTGCGGTGCCCCGCGGAGCCTTATGCCATAAGGCTGCTATTCAAATTACCGAACCATAGCGAGACAAATTGACCGATACAGGGCTCTACCGCGCTGCAACGTGGAAAATGTGTATAAGTCAAGTCTTGACAAGCACTGAATCGGCAACCGGTGGGGGGTTGCGCCCTGTTTAGTGACAATTGCGAAACGCTGTCACGCCGCAATGCAGCATGACAGCGCTTGCGTTCAGCCGGCGGCTCCGCTACGGATCGCGCGGCTGTGGCGATGCACTTCGTCGACGAGTTCGGCGACGTGATCGGGCGACGTGAATTGCGAAATGCCGTGCCCGAGGTTGAATACGTGGCCCGGATGGTTGCCATAGCTGTCGAGCACTGCGCGCGCCTGCTCGCGCACCGCGGCCGGCGGCGCAAACAGGATCGTCGGATCGAGGTTGCCCTGCAGCGCGACCTTGCCCGCGACGCGCTCGCGCGCCTGGCCGAGATTGACCGTCCAGTCGAGCCCCACCGCGTCGACGCCGGTCGCCGCGATCTCCTCGAGCCACAGCCCGCCGCCCTTCGTGAACGTGATCACCGGCACGCGTTCGCCGTCGTGCTCGCGCTTGAGCTGCGAGACCACGCGGCGGATGTAGTCCAGCGAGAAGCGCTGGTACGCGCCGTCCGCCAGCGCACCGCCCCACGTATCGAAGATCATCACGGCCTGCGCGCCGGCTTCGATCTGCGCGTTCAGGTACGCGGCCACCGCCTGCGCGTTCACGTCGAGGATCCGGTGCATCAGGTCGGGGCGCGAATACGCCATCGACTTCACCGTGCGGAAATCGTCCGACCCGCCGCCTTCGACCATGTAGCACGCGAGCGTCCACGGGCTGCCCGAAAAACCGATCAGCGGCACGCGCTGGCGGCCCTGGCCGTCGGTGAGCGCGCGACGGATTTCGCGCACGGCGCCCGTCACGTAGCCGAGCGTTTCCTCGATGTCCGGCACCGCGAGCTTCGCGACGTCGGCCTCGGTACGCACCGGATGCGCGAACTTCGGCCCTTCGCCGACCTGGAAGTCGAGGCCGAGCCCCATCGCGTCCGGAATCGTCAGGATGTCCGAGAACAGGATCGCGGCGTCGAGCGGAAAGCGCTCGAGCGGCTGCAGCGTCACTTCGGTCGCATAGTCGGGATGCTTCGCGAGACCGAGGAAGCTGCCGGCGCGGGCGCGCGTCGCGTTGTATTCGGGCAGGTAGCGGCCGGCCTGGCGCATCAGCCAGATCGGCGTGTAGTCGGTCGGCTCGCGCAGAAGCGCACGCAGGAAGGTGTCGTTGAGCAGGGTATGGGCCACGGTAGGAGCGACGATGCGAGGGCAAAGCGGCATTTTACCGGACAGCCGCCCTCAGGCTGCGCATGCCGACGCGATGGCGGCCATATGACGCGCGCGATGGCTCCGTTATGATCGGACGCTCATATCGAACGAAACGAAGGAGGAGACCGATGAAGACACTCGCCACGCTCGCTGCGGCCGCACTGCTTTGCTGCACCGCCGCGCACGCGCAGACCGGCACGCTCGCCGCTGCCGCCGCACCGGGCGCCGGCTCGCGGCTCGACGACGTGCTCGCGCGCGGCGCGCTGCGCGTGTGCACGACGGGCGACTACAAGCCGTATTCGTACTACCGCGCGGACGGCCGCTTCGAGGGCATCGACATCGACATGGCCGAATCGCTCGCGAAGTCGCTCGGCGTGAAGACCGATTACGTGAAGACGAGCTGGCCGAACCTGACCGGCGATTTCGTCGCGAAATGCGACATCGCGGTGGGTGGCGTGTCGACGACGCTCGAGCGCCAGAAGCGCGTGTTCTTCACGCAGCCGTACGTGGTCGACGGCAAGACGCCGATCGTGCGCTGCGCGGACGCCGACAAATACCAGAGCGTCGCGCAGATCGACCGGCCGGAAACGCGCGTGATCGTGAACCCGGGCGGCACCAACGAGCGTTTCGCGAAGCAGTATTTCACGCACGCGAACCTCACCGTCTATCCGGACAACGTAACGATCTTCAAGCAGATCCTCGCCGGCAAGGCGGACGTGATGGTGACGGATGCATCCGAGACGCTGCTGCAGCAAAAGCTGAATCCGGGCCTGTGCTCGGTGCATCCGGACAAGCCGTTCCAGTTCGGCGAGAAGGCGTACATGGTGCCGCGCGGCGACGTCGCGTTCCAGCAGTACGTCGATCAGTGGCTGCATCTCGCGCTGTCGACCGGCGAATACCAGGCGATTTCGGATAAATGGCTGAAGTAAGCAGGCTCGCGCGCGGCGGCCGATAGCGGGCACCGACCCCGCCTCCGCCGCCCGCAAAAGTCGCTGCGCGGCGGTGGCCCCATCACCGCCGTTACACGTCGGCGCAGCGTGCCGACGCCCTGAAAATCGGCCCGCAGCCATCGAATAGGCCGAACGGCCGACTTCCGCGCCTGCCGATCACGTTTCAAAATCTTTCTGACGAATGAATCGTCATGCGCGGTATCGGCCGCACGGCGCATTTTCTCGCGTGCAAATCGGCAATTCGTCGAGCCTGATACGCGTGAAAAACGCATCGTGCGCATGCGCTGAAAACGCTGCGGAAAATATGGGTAAAAATGACCTTTTTCAGGCCCTCAAAAACAGCAAAAAATCCCGGAAAGCCTTATCTGGCGGGCGTTACAACCTGAAACACTTTGTTACCGCGACGGGTCATTAATTCGCCCACAATGGCCTCAACGGTTTCAACACGGATGCGGTCTCGTGTGCCAAGTGTGAGCGGACGCGAAGCGCTGCGAGCCAGTCGGTCACGTACCGAAGCCCTTCCGAGGGGCATCCCTGTTGGAGTCGTTTCCGGCCCCCCGCCGGACTCGGTTTCATCTTTGGTCTCCTCGCGCTAACCCCGTAGCGTGTGGTTTTTAGCGGGCTAATAAGCCCGCTTTTTTTCGTCCATCGAAAACGCAACGGCCCGCAGGCCGCCGCGTTTTTCCCGCCTTCATGCCGCGCTACGCGGTCTTCTGGACGTCGAGCTTCAGTTCCTCGATCATCCGGTCGCGCATCACGAACTTCTGCACCTTGCCCGTCACCGTCATCGGCAGCTCGTCGACGAAGCGAATGTAGCGCGGGATCTTGTAGTGCGCGATCTGCCCGTGGCAGAACGCACGCACGTCGTCCTCCGTCATCTGCTCGTCCGCGCGCAGCACGATCCACGCGCACAGCTCCTCGCCGTACTTCGCATCGGGCACGCCGAATACCTGTGCGCTCTGAATCTTCGGATGCCGAAACAGGAATTCCTCGATCTCGCGCGGATAGACGTTCTCGCCGCCGCGAATCACCATGTCCTTCAACCGGCCGACGATGTTGCAGTAGCCGTCCGCATCGAGCGTCGCGAGGTCGCCCGTATGCATCCAGCCGTCCACCAGCACCTCGCGCGTCTTCGCGTCGTCGTCCCAGTAGCCGAGCATCACCGAATAGCCCTTCGTGCACAGCTCGCCCGTCACGCCGACCGGCACGATGGCGCCGCTCGGATCAACGATCTTCACTTCCAGATGCGGCTGGATGCGTCCGACCGTCGTCGTGCGCTTCTCGAGCGGATCGTCGGTCGAGCTCTGGAACGACACGGGGCTCGTTTCCGTCATCCCGTACGCGATCGTGATCTCCGACAGGTGCATCTGCGACACGACGCGCTTCATCGTCTCGATCGGGCACGGCGAGCCGGCCATGATCCCGGTGCGCAGCGTCGACAGGTCGAATTTCGCGAACTCGGGGTGATCGAGCTCGGCGATGAACATCGTCGGCACACCATGTAACGCGGTGCAGCGTTCGTCGGCCACCGCCGCGAGCGTCGCGACCGGGTCGAACGCTTCGCCGGGGAACACCATCGCCGCGCCCTTCGACACGCACGCGAGCACCGCGAGCACCATCCCGAAGCAGTGATACAGCGGCACCGGGATGCACAGCGTGTCCTGCTCGGTGAAACGCATCGCCGTCGCGATCGAGCGCCCGTTGTTGACGACGTTGCGGTGCGTGAGCGTCGCGCCCTTCGGGCTGCCGGTCGTACCGCTGGTGAACTGGATGTTGATCGGCTCGCCGGCCGAGAGCGTCGCGCCGATCGCATCGAGCAATGCGGGATCGACGGCCTGGCGGCCGCGCGCCATCAGGTCCGCGAAGCGGAACATGCCGGCCGGCGCGACGTCGCCCATCGACACGACCGTGCGCAGGCTCGGCACCCGCGCCGCATGCAGGTCACCCGGCGTCGCGGTCGCGAGCTCCGGCGCGATGGTCTGCAGCATCTCGACGTACGCGGACGTCTTGAAGCGCTCGGCGGCGATCACGGCCTTGCAGCCGACCTTGTTGAGCGCGTATTCGAGCTCCGACAGCCGGTAGGCCGGATTGATGTTGACGAGTACCGCGCCAATCCGCGCGGTGGCGAACTGCGTAAGCAGCCATTCGCTGCGGTTCGGCGACCAGATGCCGACGCGATCGCCCTTCACGATGCCGAGCGCGGCCAGGCCCGCGGCCAGCACGTCGACCTCGTTCGCGAACTCGCGCCAGGTCCAGCGCACCTGCTGCTCGCGGAACACGACGGCCGGGCGATCGGGAAAGCGCCCGGCCGTATCGAGCAGGAACCGTCCGATCGTCGCTTCGGAGAGCGGCACATCGGTCGTGCCACGCACATACGACAAGCCGTTTTCGGGCGCGATCAGCGCGCCCACGCCAAGGTCTGCTGCCATGAATGTCTCCGTCCTTTTTGTCTGATCGGCCTGCGCGCGCCTTCCGCGCCCGCCTCCGTCACGCACTCGCGACGAACGGCCTCCACGCGGATGATGACGCGCGTGGCTGACGATACTCTGACATCAAATCACGGCGGACGGATGAAATAGCACGACCGGACGGAATGATCCGGCCCGCAAAAATCAGACGAACATGACGGACGAAAAAAAAGCAGCCCGAAGGCTGCTTTTCTTTCGCGGGATACGCGGCGCGGCTCAGTGCCGGC
This sequence comes from Burkholderia sp. AU38729, assembly GCF_020419725.1. Classification (NCBI taxonomy): domain Bacteria; kingdom Pseudomonadati; phylum Pseudomonadota; class Betaproteobacteria; order Burkholderiales; family Burkholderiaceae; genus Burkholderia; species Burkholderia sp. AU38729. The sequence goes on from NZ_JAIZQO010000013.1 coordinate 117,101, forward strand.
TGCGAATCTTCGCCAGACGCTGGATCGCCTCGAGCTGCGCCATCGCGGTCGCGAGCTCGGATTGCGCCTTCGCGAGGTCGAGATCCGACTTCGCGTTCTGCAGCGTTTCCTCGGCACGCTTGCGTGCTTCCTCGGCTTTCGCCGCGTCGAGGTCCTTGCCGCGGATCGCGGTATCGGCGAGCACCGTCACGGCGCCCGGCTGCACTTCGAGAATGCCGCCCGCGACGAACACGAATTCGTCGTTGCCGCCCTCGACTTCGATGCGCACCGCACCCGGACGAATCCGCGTGATCAGCGGCGTGTGGCCCGGCAGAATGCCCAGCTCACCCGTTTCGCCCGGCAGCGCGACGAATTTCGCCTCGCCCGAGAAGATCTGCTCTTCCGCGCTGACGACGTCTACTTTGATGGTTGCCATATCGACTCCTGTCGATCGGAGCGGGCGCTAAAACGCCCACTTCGATCCCATGCACGGCGGATTGAGCATAGTGCTTGGGTGCCGTGTCCCCTATCGCCAGCGCTATAGGAGAACCAACGGCCAACGGCACCCGCTGCGTTACGCCCGATCCTTACGAGATCTTCTTGGCCTTTTCGAAGGCTTCGTCGATCGTGCCGACCATGTAGAACGCCTGTTCCGGCAGGTGGTCGCACTCGCCGTCGACGATCATCTTGAAGCCGCGGATCGTTTCCTTCAGCGGCACGTACTTGCCCGGCGAGCCCGTGAACACTTCAGCAACGTGGAACGGCTGCGACAGGAAACGCTGGATCTTACGCGCGCGCGCGACCGACAGCTTGTCTTCCGGCGACAGTTCGTCCATGCCCAGAATCGCGATGATGTCGCGCAGTTCCTTGTAGCGCTGCAGCGTCTGCTGAACGCGACGGGTGATCGAGTAGTGCTCTTCACCGATCACGTTCGGGTCGATCTGGCGCGACGTCGAGTCGAGCGGGTCGACCGCCGGGTAGATACCCAGCGAAGCGATGTCACGCGACAGAACGACGGTTGCGTCCAGGTGGCCGAAGGTCGTAGCCGGCGACGGGTCGGTCAAGTCATCCGCAGGGACGTACACGGCCTGGACCGACGTAATCGAGCCCTTCTTGGTCGACGTGATGCGCTCTTGCAGCTTGCCCATTTCTTCAGCCAGCGTCGGCTGATAGCCCACTGCCGACGGCATACGGCCGAGCAGTGCCGACACTTCGGTACCGGCCAGCGTGAAACGGTAGATGTTGTCGACGAAGAACAGCACGTCGAGGCCTTCGTCACGGAAGTGCTCGGCCATCGTCAGGCCGGTCAGCGCGACGCGCAGACGGTTGCCCGGCGGCTCGTTCATCTGGCCGTACACCAGCGCGACCTTGTCGAGAACGTTCGAGTCCTTCATTTCGTGGTAGAAGTCGTTCCCTTCACGGGTACGCTCGCCCACGCCCGCGAACACGGAGTAACCGCCGTGTTCCTTCGCGATGTTGTTGATGAGCTCCATCATGTTGACGGTCTTGCCCACGCCAGCACCGCCGAACAGGCCAACCTTGCCGCCCTTTGCGAACGGGCAGATCAGGTCGATGACCTTGATACCCGTTTCGAGCAGTTCGGTCGACGGCGACAGTTCGTCGAACGCCGGCGCCTTCTGGTGGATCGAACGCGTCGTTTCGCTTTCGATCGGGCCAGCTTCGTCGATCGGACGGCCAAGCACGTCCATGATTCGGCCGAGGGTCGGCTTGCCGACCGGCACCGAGATCGGCTTTGCCGTGTTCTTCACGGTCAGGCCGCGGCGCAGGCCGTCGGATGCACCCAGACAGATGGTACGGACAACGCCGTCGCCCAGCTGCTGCTGGACTTCGAGGGTCAGTTCCGAGCCATCGAGAATGAGCGCGTCGTAGATCTTCGGCATGCTGTCGCGCGGGAATTCCACGTCGATAACGGCGCCGATGCACTGTACGATCTTGCCTTCTACCAAAGCAGCAGTACTCATCGCTTTTCCTTTAAATACCTGATTCTTTACTCGCGCAAAGGCGCAGTTGTCGTCCCGGGCGCGCGCTTAAACAGCGGCTGCGCCGCCGACGATCTCCGACAGTTCTTTCGTGATCGCGGCCTGACGGCTCTTGTTGTATACGAGCTGCAGTTCGCTGATCACCGTCTTCGCGTTGTCGGACGCGGCCTTCATCGCGACCATGCGCGCCGATTGCTCGGACGCCATGTTTTCCGCGACGGCCTGGTACACCAGCGCCTCGACGTAACGCACGAGCAGTTCGTCGACGACTGCCTGCGCGTCCGGCTCGTAGATGTAGTCCCACGACGTGGCCGGCGTACCATCATCGGCTTCGAAGTGTTCCGACGACAGCGGCAGCAGCTGCTCGATCACGGCTTCCTGCTTCATCGTGTTGACGAAGCGCGTGTAAGCGATATAAACCGCCGACAGCTTGCCTTCCGAGTACAGGTCGAGCTGCGTCTTCACGGCGCCGATCAGCTTGTCCAGATGCGGGGTGTCGCCGAGGTGCACGACCTGCGACATCACCTTCGCGCCGAAGCGGTTCAGGAACCCGAGGCCCTTGCTACCGATCGCGGTGGCTTCGACCTTCTGGCCCTTCTCTTCCAGCTCCTTGAACTTCTGCACCGTCGCACGCAGCACGTTGGTGTTCAGACCACCGCACAGCCCCTTGTCCGTCGTGACGAGGATGATGCCGGCCGTCGTCGCGCCTTCGTTCGCCACCATGAACGGGTGGCGGTACTCCGGGTTCGCGCGGCTCATGTGCGCGGCGATGGCACGGACCTTGTCCGCATACGGACGAGCGGCGCGCATGCGTTCCTGCGCGCGGCGCATCTTCGATGCGGCCACCATTTCCATCGCCTTCGTGATCTTGCGCGTGTTCTGCACGCTCTTGATCTTGCCGCGAATTTCCTTCATTCCAGCCATAGCTTGCTCCTTGACCGAAGCGGCGCGGGCGCATCAGCACCCGCGCGGCCTCAGTGTGTCACTCGCGGATCAATAGGCACCGGACTTCTTGAAGGATTCGATCGCCGAGCGCAGTGCGCCTTCGTCGTCCTTCGAGAGATCCTTGGTGTCTTCGATGCGCTTGATGAGGTCAGCGTGGCTGGTCTTCAGGTTTTCGCGCAGGCCCTTCTCGAACGACAGCACTTGCTTGACGTCGAGGTCGTCGAGGTAGCCGTTGTTTGCGGCGTACAGCGACACGGCCAGTTCCCACACCTGCAGCGGCTGGTACTGCGGCTGCTTCAGCAGTTCCGTCACGCGGCGGCCGCGCTCGAGCTGCTTGCGGGTCGCTTCGTCGAGGTCCGATGCGAACTGGGCGAATGCCGCCAGTTCACGATACTGCGCGAGGTCGGTACGGATACCGCCCGACAGCTTCTTCACGACCTTCGTCTGAGCGGCGCCACCGACTCGCGACACCGACACGCCGGCGTTGATTGCCGGGCGGATGCCTGCGTTGAACAGGTCGGTTTCCAGGAAGATCTGGCCGTCGGTAATCGAGATCACGTTCGTCGGAACGAACGCGGTCACGTCGCCAGCCTGCGTTTCGATGACCGGCAGTGCCGTCAGCGAGCCGCTCTTGCCCTTCACTTCGCCGTTCGTGAACTTCTCGACGTACTCTTCCGACACGCGAGCAGCACGCTCGAGCAGACGCGAGTGGAGATAGAACACGTCGCCCGGGTACGCTTCACGGCCCGGCGGGCGGCGCAGCAGCAGCGAGATCTGACGGTATGCCCAGGCTTGCTTGGTCAAGTCGTCATAGATGATCAGCGCGTCTTGGCCGCGGTCGCGGAAGTATTCGCCCATCGTGCAGCCGGCGTACGGTGCGAGGTACTGCATCGCTGCCGAATCCGAAGCCGAAGCGGCGACGACGATCGTGTATTCCATCGCGCCCGTTTCTTCGAGCTTGCGAACCACGTTCATGATCGACGAAGCCTTCTGGCCGATCGCGACGTAGATACAGATCAGGTCCTTGCCCTTCTGGTTGATGATCGCGTCAAGCGCCACCGCGGTCTTGCCGCACTGACGGTCGCCGATGATCAGCTCACGCTGGCCACGGCCGATCGGCACCATTGCGTCGATCGACTTGATGCCCGTCTGCACCGGCTGCGACACCGACTTACGCCAGATCACGCCCGGGGCGATCTTTTCGATCGCGTCGGTCAGCTTGGCGTTGACCGGGCCCTTGCCGTCGATCGGGTTGCCGAGCGCATCGACCACGCGGCCGACGAGTTCCGGACCAACCGGGACTTCGAGAATGCGGCCCGTCGTCTTGACGATGTCGCCTTCCGAGATGTGTTCGTATTCGCCGAGAATCACCGCGCCGACCGAGTCGCGCTCGAGGTTCAGCGCGAGGCCGAACGTGTTGCCCGGAAACTCGAGCATTTCGCCCTGCATCACGTCCGACAGGCCGTGGATACGCACGATACCGTCGGTCACGGAGATCACGGTGCCCTGGTTGCGAACGTCTGCGCTCGCTTCAAGGCCCTGGATCCGGCTCTTGATCAGCTCGCTGATCTCAGAGGGATTGAGTTGCATTATTCGCTCCTGATAGTCAATTCTGTTGCGTGCCGGCGTGGCGCTCAGGCGGTCAACGCAGCCTGCATCGATGCGAGGCGCGCGCGAACCGAGGTGTCGAGCACTTCGTCGCCGACCGTCACGCGCACGCCGCCAATCAGCGACGAATCGACTGCGACCGTCGGTTTCAGCTTGCGCTTGAACTTGCGTTCGAGGCCCGAGACGAGACTCTCGAGATCCGCGCCGTTCAGCGGGAACGCGCTCACGATCTCGGCGTCGGCTGCACCTTCACGTTCGTTCTTGAGCGCCTCGAACTGCTCGGCGATTTCCGGCAGCAGCGCGATGCGATGATTGTCGACCAGCATCTGCACGAAGTTCTTCGCTTCGGCGCCAGCTCCGAGCGGCGACTTCACCGCAGCAAGCAGCAACTCGGCTACTTGCGTGCGCGTCACCTTCGGGCTCGACGCGACCGACAGGACTTCCGGCAGACGCGCAACCTGGGCCAGCTCTTGCACGAGCGTGGACCAGGCGGCGATGTCACCGCCCTCGGCCACGCGGAACAGCGCTTCTGCGTAAGGGCGGGCGATGGTTGCAAGTTCGGCCATGATCAGAGCTCGGCTTTCAGTTGATTCAGCAGTTGGGCGTGGGCCGTTTGATCGACTTCGCGCTTCAGGATCTGCTCGGCGCCCTTCACGGCCAGCGTAGCGACTTCACCACGCAGCGCTTCGCGCGCCTTCACGATTTGCTGTTCTGCTTCCGCCTTCGCCTGGGCGATGATGCGGGCGGCTTCAGCCTGGGCGTTGGCCTTGATTTCCTCGGCGACCGCCTGGGCACGCTTTTCAGCGTCGGCGATGCGCTGCTGGCCGTCATTGCGGGCCTGCGCGAGTTCCTGGTCCACGCGCTTGTGCGCTGCGTCGAGTTCTGCCTTGCCCTTCTCGGCGGCGGCGAGGCCGTCGGCGATCTTCTTCGAACGTTCGTCGAGGGCGTTGATCAACGGCGGCCACACGAATTTCATCGTGAACCACGCGAGGACCAGGAACACGACCATTTGCGCAAACAGAGTTGCGTTGAGATTCACGGTGTTTCCTTATCTGCTATTCCGGAAAAATGAAACGGTAAGGCGCTCATCGAGTTGCATTCGATCAGCGCCCCAAGTCTCCGTTCCGCCCTGCGCCGGCTTGCGCCGGACGCATATTTCCGAGGAACCTTAGCCTGCGAGCTTCGACAGGAGCGGGTTCGCGAACGCGAACAGCATTGCAACACCCACGCCGATCAGGAATGCCGCGTCGATCAGACCAGCCAGCAGGAACATCTTCGTTTGCAGCGGGTTGATGAGTTCCGGCTGACGTGCGCAGGCTTCGATGTACTTACCACCCATCAGCGCGATACCGATACAGGCGCCGATTGCACCCAGGCCGATGATGATGCCGATACCGATGGCGGTCAGACCCTGGATGTTGGCGATGTAAGCTTGCATGATCACTCCTTTGTGAAAAGACTTGGAACTGAGATTTAAAAAACTAAAACGGAAACTCTTTGTTGCACGCCGCGCTTAGTGCTTGTCGTGCGCCTGGCCGAGATACACCAGCGTCAGCATCATGAAAATGAATGCCTGCAACAGAACAATCAGGATGTGGAAGATTGCCCAGACGCTACCCGCGATCACATGACCAACGAAGCCGAGGAACGTTGCGTCGCCACCGAAGCTCCACATGCTGCCGAGCAGGGCGATCAACAGGAACAACAGCTCACCCGCGTACATGTTGCCGAACAGCCGCATACCGAGGGAGACGGTCTTCGCGAGATATTCGACGATGTTGAGCGCGAGGTTCGGGATCCACAGCAGCGGGTGGGCGCCAAACGGTGCCGACAGCAGCTCATGCACAAAGCCGCCCGCGCCCTTGATCTTGATGCTGTAGTAGATCATCAGGACGAACACGCCGAGCGCGATGCCGAGCGTGCCGTTCAGGTCGGCCGTCGGGACGATGCGATGGTGGGAAATCACGTCCGACAGACCGAGCAGGCCGATCACGCGGCCCGGCAGGTCGACCGGGAGGAAGTCGAGGGAGTTCATCAGCGCGACCCACACGAACACCGTGAGCGCGAGCGGAGCGATGAAGGTACGATTGCCGTGAACGATGGCCTTCGATTGGTCTTCGACCATCTCGACGAGCATCTCGATCGCGCACTGGAAACGGCCCGGCACGCCCGACGTCGCCTTGCGGGCGGCCAGACGCAGCACGAGGATCGTCACGATGCCGCAAACGATCGACCAGAACAGCGTGTCGAGATTCCAGACGTGGATGTCGAAAATCGACGTCTGATGCGAGGTGGAGAAATTCTGCAAGTGGTGCGCAATGTACTCGGACGGATCCGGACCGCGCGTGCCTTCGCTAGCTGCCATATCGTTAATGCCACCCAAATTGTCGAAAATCGTTTTGCCCGTTCCGCAACACGCTATTGCGGGAACGGGCTGGTGCGGTTCGTTGTCGAAACCGCACGCTGCTTGTTCCTTACCGCCAGGCCAGCGCGATCCAGTACGTCTTCAGCACGACGAGGTACGTGACGAGGAACGGCACCCAGTGCACGCCGGACCAGCCGAACGCCACTGCAGTGAACATCCCGATCGTCAGAGCGAGCTTCAGGGCTTCGCCCATCACCCAGCTCATCACGGTGGCCGAGCCACCTGCCTTCAGTCGTGCCACGAATACCGCACTGGGCACCCAGCCGATCGCTCCGCCCAGAAACGCGGATTGCGCAGCGGCGCCCGGCGACTTTGAAAACAGCCACCACGCCAGCGTTGCAACCAGGGACAGAACCACTTGCGCGAATACCACCTTATAGGGGGTCACGCGCGAGGGCTTGCTCACGTTCGGGCCGAACAGCTTTTCGGCGTCTGCCCGTGTGAGCGGAACGATGTTGTTATCTTGCTGCTCGGCATCCCAGTCATCGTCGAATTCGCGCCGCTCGCCGGCCGCTGAAGCGGTGCGTTGCGTGCGCTGATCATCGTGCCTGTCGTCCGGCGCCTGACCCGCCATCGCAATCTTCCGCAAAATCCTTGAACCCGGCCCCAAGCTTTCTGAAAGCTTTCAGGGGTGCCTAGCTAACAAATCCGGGCGATTGTAAGCGATAGTTGCAAGTGATTCAAGGCTTTAGACGCGACAAAAACCTGCGTAAAACGACGCCTCATCATGTGAAAAAACGGGCGATTCGACGACGTACGATGACAGTTGTAAGGTCGCCTTTTTGCACCGGTATTTCTTGCTCGAAAAAATTCCGATGACGAGGGAATAGCGAGGAAACGATGCCCGGCGCGGGCGCCGTCGGGGCGGCACGATCACCACCCAGCGCCCACGCTGTGACGCGGTTCCGGGCTCGAGTTCAGCACGAAGCCCCGAACAGACGAAACACTGTGGTCACCCGGCCGCGCCGGATACGCGAAATCCGGACTGATGCTGACGCAACGAATTATCCAATCAGTTGTCATGCCACCACAGTCGATCGACTGTGGATTGCGGCACTTATCAACAGCCCGCACCAGCGCGAATGCTGTGCGCCCTCCCCACCACCCGAATGGCACGCCTGTGCCACACGCATCACGCCGTTCAACCGTGAACGAGCAGCCACGCGCCGAGTGCCGCGCTCACGAGCGCGAACGGAATCGAGACCAGGTGGAACGGCAACCACATGCGCGGCTCCTTCGCGAGACGCACCGCGATCAGGTTCGCCAGCGAGCCGATCGCGAAACCAAAGCCGCCGACCGATACGCCGAACGCGAGCGCGCGCCAGTCATGCGTGAACTCCGACAGCAGGATCGCGGCCGGCACGTTGCTGATGCCCTGCGACAGCACGGCACCGGCCGCAAAGATGCGCAGCGGTGAATCGAGATTCGCATGCGCAATCGCGTCATGGATGACGGGCAGCGCAGCCGCGCTGCGCAGCACGACGAACATCAGCACGAAGATCAGCAGCAACAGCCAGTCGATCTTCAGGACTGCGTCACGTTTGGCGACGAGCAGCACGATCGCGACGGCAAGCAGGCCCGGCAGCGGATGGTGCGCATCGGCGAGCAGCACGAAGGCCGCGAACAGCACTGCGGCGATCAGCGCGTGCAGGCGTTGTACGGGAATGGCGACGACGTCGCCGGACAGGTCGAGCGGTTTCGCACGAAACGCGCACGCGGTCAGCACGAGCAGCAGCGCCATCAGCGCGATCGCGAGCGGCCCGAGCGTGACCACGAAGCGGCCGAACGACACGCCGCTCAATTGCCACAGGAAAAGATTCTGCGGATTGCCGAGCGGCGTCGCGACGGACCCTGCGTTGACGGCCAGCGCGACGACGATCACGAGCCGCCGGAACGGCAGTGGCGTCAGCGCACGCAGCGACACCATCAGCGGCACGACGACGAACAGCGCGACGTCGTTGGTGAGCCACATCGACAGCAACGCGGCGAACCCGACGAGCAGCATCGCGAGCCCGCGTTCGGAGTGCACGTGATGCACGATGCGGTGTGCGAGCCACATCAGGCAGCCGGACAACTCGAGCGCCTTGGTCAGCATCAGCAGGCCCGCGAGCGTCGCGACCGTCTGCCAGTCGACCCGATCGGCCAACACCGAAAATGGTTGCGGACGCACCCATTGCAGCACGATCAGCCCAAGCACGAGCACCGATAGCACGGGCTCCTGCGCAAGCCACCCCAACCACCGGCGCGGCGCCGGTGCGTCCGTCTCCGCCATGCGCCGCCCTTTACTCTTCGGTTGCGACGTTGCCGCGCAGTCGCACGAGAATGCCTTCGAGCGCGTCGAGGTTGCCGAAGTCGATCGTCACCTGCCCTCGCCCGCGGCGGCCAAGCTTGATCTTCACCGTCGACGCGAGCAGGTCGGACAACTCCTCCTCGAGACGGCGCGTATCGCGACCGCCGTCGTCCTTCGCGCGCGCCTTCACCGCCGGCGCTTCCTTCGTCGTGTGCGTGACGAGCTTTTCGGTCTCGCGCACCGACATGCGCTTGTTGACGACCTGATGGGCAAGCGTGATCTGCGTGGCCGCATCGACGGCGAGCAGCGCGCGCGCATGCCCCATGTCGAGATCACCGGCCAGCAGCATCGTCTGCACCGGCGAAGCCAGGTTCAGCAGGCGCAGCAGGTTCGATACCGCGCTGCGCGAACGGCCGACCGATTCGGCCGCCTGTTCGTGCGTGAAACCGAACTCGTCGAGCAGGCGCTGGATGCCGTGCGCTTCTTCAAGCGGGTTCAGATCCTCGCGCTGGATGTTCTCGATCAGCGCCATCGCCGCGGCGGCCTGATCCGATACGTCCTTCACGAGCACCGGCACTTCATCGAGACCCGCCAGGCGCGCCGCACGGAAACGGCGCTCACCCGCGATGATCTCGTATTTGTCTGATGAAATAGGCCGTACCAGGATCGGCTGCATCACGCCCTGCGCGCGAATGCTTGCCGCGAGCTCCTGCAGGCTGCCTTCGTCCATCCGCGTACGCGGCTGGTACTTGCCGGCCTGCAGCTTGCCGAGCGCGAGCGTGTTCGGTGCCCCTTCGATCTTCACCGCTTCGGTGATATCGGCACTGCCGCCGAGCAGCGCTTCGAGGCCACGTCCCAAGCCCTTCTTCTTTGGTACCGCGTTCATGTCTTTCTTCCTCGCTTCGCTCATGTCCGGATCACGACACCTCGAACGCGCGAACGCGGTCGATCATTTCGGCACCGAACTGGAGATACGCTTGCGCACCGCGCGAGCTGCGGTCGAACACGACGCCCGGCAACCCGTAACTCGGCGCTTCCGCCAGGCGCACGTTACGCGGAATCACCGCGTCGAACACCTTGTCGCCGAAGTGCGCTTTCAGTTGATCGGAGACTTGCTGCTGCAGCGTGATGCGCGGATCGAACATCACGCGCAGCAAGCCGATGATCTTCAGGTCGCGGTTCATGTTCGCGTGAACCTGCTTGATCGTGTTGACGAGGTCCGACAACCCTTCCAGTGCGAAGTACTCGCACTGCATCGGAATCACGACGCCGTGCGCCGCGCACAGCCCGTTCAGCGTCAGCAGCGACAGCGTCGGCGGACAGTCGATCAGCACGAAGTCGTAGTCGTCGGACACGCGCTCGAGCGCAGCCTTCAGCCGGCGCTCGCGGTTGTCGATGCTGATCAGTTCGATCTCGGCACCGGACAGCTCGCGATTCGCGGGCAGCACGTCGTAGGTGACGCCGTCCGGACGGATGCGCGCATCGGTCACCGACACGCCGTCGACCAGCACCTCGTACACGGTCGCTTCGCAAGCAGCCTTGTCGATCCCGCTGCCCATCGTCGCGTTACCCTGCGGGTCGAGATCGATCAGCAGGACTCGTTGCTCCTGCGCTGCAAGGCTTGCGGCGAGATTGACCGATGTCGTCGTCTTGCCGACGCCCCCCTTCTGGTTCGCAACGCAGAAGATCTTTGCCATCGTTGGTGTGTTCCCTTTACCTTCAAACAAACGGCGCGCTACTGCGCGCCTGCCCTTCAATTCGCTTCGTCGACGGCCACTTCGATCAGATGCCGTTCGGCATCGAGCATCGGCACCGCCAGCCGTATCGTCTGCTTCACGCGGCTGCCTTCCGGCAATCGCGCAATCTCGTCGTCCGGATGGACGCCCTTCATCGCCCAGATCGATCCGCCCGGCGCGACCAGATGTCGAGCAAGTTTAACGAAGTCGGACAGATCCGCGAAAGCGCGGGATACGATCATGTCGAATTTTTCCGGCACTTCAACACCCGGCTGCAGCGATTCGACCCGACCGGTGACCACCGACAGGTTCGCGAGCTTCAGCTCCGCGCGCATCTGAGTCTGGAAGGCAGACTTCTTCTGCACGATATCGTTCAGCGTGACCTGCCAATCCGGCTCGACGATCGCCAGCACGATACCGGGCAACCCGCCGCCCGAACCGACGTCGAGCACGCGGGCCGATGCACGGCCGCGCAGATGCGGGACGATGGAAAGCGAATCGAGGATGTGCTGGATCAGCATCTGCTTCGGGTCGCGGATCGCGGTCAGGTTGTAGACCGCGTTCCACTTGCCGAGCAGCGCGACGTAGTCGAGCAGCTGGTTGAGTTGTGCATCCGTCAGGGTGAGGTCGAGCGCCGTCGTGCCTTCGACGAGCATCTGCTCCAGTACGTCCCGATTAACCGCCGGCGCGCGACGCGCCGTCATTGTTGCGTCGGGACGGCGCCGTCCCCCTGCTCCGTTGCCTCTGCGGCAGTGCCATTACGGCGCCCGAGGCCGCGGCGCTTCAGGTGCACCATCAGCAGCGAGATCGCTGCCGGCGTGACACCCGAGATGCGCGATGCCTGCCCGATCGTCTCCGGCCGGAACTCGTTGAGCTTCTGGCTCACCTCGAACGACAGGCCGCGGACTTCGCGGTAATCGATACCGTCCGGCAGGCGCGTATTCTCGTTCGCGTCGTTGCGTTCGATCTCCGAGGCCTGGCGCTCGATATAGCCCTGATACTTGATGCCGATCTCGACCTGCTCCTTGATCTGCTCGAGCATCACCGGATCGTCGGCCAGCGGCTCTGCGGGGCCGCATTCGCCGCCCTTCAGCCCACACACGCCGTCGTAGCTGATACCCGGGCGGCGCAGCAGCTCGGCGAGGCTGTATTCGTGGTCGATCGCCTTGCCGAGGAGCGCGGTCGCCTCTTCCGCCGGCAACGTCTTCGGCGTGACCCACGTCGACTTCAGGCGTTCGGTTTCACGTGAAACAGCGTCGCGCTTCCGGCTGAATGCGTCCCAGCGCGCATCGTCGACGAGCCCCAGTTCGCGGCCGATCTCGGTCAGGCGCATGTCGGCATTGTCTTCACGCAGGCTGAGGCGATACTCGGCGCGGCTCGTGAACATCCGGTACGGCTCGGCCACGCCACGCGTCACGAGATCGTCGACCAGCACGCCAAGGTAGGCCTGGTCACGGCGCGGGCACCAGGCGTCCTTCTCCTGCACGTAGCGGCCCGCATTGAGGCCGGCCAACAGACCCTGCGCGGCCGCTTCCTCATAGCCGGTCGTCCCGTTGATCTGACCCGCAAAGAACAGCCCGTTGATCGCCTTCGTCTCGAGCGACGCCTTCAACGCACGCGGGTCGAAGTAGTCGTACTCGATCGCGTAGCCGGGACGCAGGATGTGGGCGTTCTCGAGGCCGCGCATCGAATGCACGAGCTCGAGCTGAACATCGAACGGCAGGCTCGTCGAGATCCCGTTCGGGTAGAACTCGTTGGTCGTCAGCCCTTCTGGCTCCAGGAAGATCTGGTGCGATTCCTTCGACGCGAACCGGTGAATCTTGTCCTCGATCGACGGGCAATAGCGCGGCCCGACGCCTTCAATCACGCCTGTATACATGGGCGAACGGTCGAGACCACCGCGAATGATGTCGTGCGTGCGCTCGTTCGTGTGCGTGACCCAGCACGGCAGCTGCTGCGGATGCTGCTCCGCGCGGCCCAGGAACGAGAAGACGGGGATCGGATCGAGGTCGCCCGGCTGTTCGGTCAGCTGCGAGAAATCGATCGAGCGGCCATCGATACGCGGCGGCGTACCGGTCTTCAGGCGGCCCTGCGGCAGCTTCAGCTCCTTCAGGCGCGACGACAGCGACACGGCCGCCGGATCGCCCGCGCGGCCGCCCGTGTAGTTGTTCAGGCCGACGTGGATCTTGCCGTCAAGGAACGTGCCGGCGGTCAGCACGACCGCGCGGGCGCGGAAGCGGATGCCGATCTGCGTGACGGCGCCCACCACGCGGTCGCCTTCGACCATCAGGTCGTCGACGGCCTGCTGGAACAGCCAGAGGTTCGGCTGGTTCTCGAGCCGATGGCGGATCGCGGCCTTGTACAGGATACGGTCGGCCTGCGCACGCGTCGCGCGCACGGCCGGCCCCTTCGACGAATTGAGGATCCGGAACTGAATACCACTCTCGTCCGTCGCGGCTGCCATTGCGCCGCCCAGCGCATCGACTTCCTTGACCAGATGGCCCTTGCCAATGCCGCCGATCGACGGATTGCAGCTCATCTGCCCAAGCGTTTCGATGTTGTGGGTCAGCAGCAGTGTCTTTGCGCCCATGCGGGCGGACGCCAGCGCGGCTTCGGTGCCGGCATGACCGCCACCGACGACGATGACGTCAAATTCTGTGGGAAAAAGCATGGTGGATTCCGCACGCAGGGCTGCGCACGAACCTATCAGAGAAATGTATGGGGCGAATTATAGCGGGTTCGCTTTTCACCCGAATGCCGTCCGAATGGTAGGGTCTGTGCATTTCGACGATTTTTCGGCGCTGGACCGATGAATCTGTGGTTCCGCGCCTACGCCTGCGAATAATCCGGCCCCGCCCGGCGCACATCGTTACGCCTGTGCAGGGATCCATGTGTCGAGAAATTTCACGTGGAACATATAACCCGTTCGAGGCCTGTGTCCCGCCCAACACCCAGGCGAAACATCCTGTGCCCCTTCCTCACAGAATTTCCGTCGGAACGCTCGACACTTATCCCCTGTGACCCGACACATCATCATTCTGTGGAACGAGTGGCAGCCAACTCCGATCGACAAACCGGATTGCCATCTGCACGGTAGATATCTCCCCCACCGCCGCTGCACAGCGCTTTTGATTGTTCCTCCGGTACTTATCCCCTAGTTGTTAACCGCCGATGCATGGGAGTCAGACCTCGACCCCAAAACAAAAACGGCGTGTTTCACGTGAAACACGCCGCCCGTTTCCCACCCACCGAGCCTCCGATCAAGCCGTTTTCTTCGCCAACCCGAGGTAGGTTTCGATCACGCGTGGATTCTGCGCGAGTTCCGCGGCCGCCCCTTCCAGCGCAAACTCGCCCGTCTCCAGCACGTAGCCGTAGTCGGAGATCTGCAGCGCCGCCCGCGCGTTCTGCTCGATCAGCAGCGTCGCCACGCCCGTCCCGCGCAACGCGCTGATGATATGAAAGATCTCCTTCACGATCAGCGGCGCCAGCCCAAGGCTCGGCTCGTCAAGCATCAGCAGGTCGGGCTTGCCCATCAGCGCGCGGCCAACCGCGAGCATCTGCCGCTCGCCGCCGGACAGCGTGCCGGCCGCCTGCTTGCGCCGCTCCTTCAGCCGCGGAAACAGCGCGAACACGTGATCGAGCTGGTCGAGGAAGTTCGCTTCACCTGCCAGCTTGCGTCGATACGCGCCCAGCACGAGGTTGTCTTCGACCGTCATCGTGCTGAACAGCTCACGCTTTTCCGGCACGAGACACATCCCGCGTGCGACGCGCTGCTCGACCGGCAATGCCCCCACATCGTGACCGCGATACACGACCGCGCCCGACGCATGTCCGGTCACCGGCAGCGCGCCCATGATCGCGTTCAGCAGCGTCGATTTGCCGGCCCCGTTCGGCCCGATCACGCTGACGATCTGCCCCGCACCGACCTTGATCGCCGCGCCGTGCAGCGCCTCCACCTTCCCGTACCGGACCGCCAGCCCGCGCACGTCGAGAATCGGCATCGTCGTGTCCGTCATCACTCCACCCCGCCCAGATACGCTTCGAGCACCGCCGGATCCTGCTGCACGTCCTGCGGCAGCCCTTCCGCGATCCGCGTGCCGAATTCCATCACCACCAGCCGGTCGGTAAGATTCATCACGAAATCCATGTCGTGTTCCACAAGCAACACGCTCATGCCTTCCGCCTTCAGCCGCCGCAGCAGGTCGGCGAGTTGCTGCTTCTCCTGGTAACGCAGCCCGGCGGCCGGCTCGTCGAGCAGCAGCAGCGTCGGATCGCAGCACAGCGCCCGTGCGATTTCGAGAATCCGCTGCTGGCCCAGCGCGAGGCTGCCCGCTTCGTCGTACATGTGCTTTTCGAGCCCGACGCGGCGGATCTGCTGGGCTGCCTCGGCCAGCAACTGCGCTTCCTCGTGGGCATTGAGCCGCGCGACGCTGCGCCACACGCCCGTATGGCCGCGCAGGTGCGCGCCGATCGCGACGTTCTCGAGCACCGTCATCGCCGGCAACAGCTTCACGTGCTGGAACGTCCGGCCGATGCCGCGGCGGACGATCTGGCGCGATGTGAGCCCGTCGATGCGCTCGCCACGGAACGTGATCGTGCCGCCCGTCGGCTTCAGCACGCCCGTCACAAGGTTGAACGTGGTCGACTTGCCGGCGCCGTTCGGGCCGATCAGCCCGATGATCTGCCCCGCTTTCACGTCGAAGCTGACGTCGTTGACGGCCACGAGGCCGCCGAACTGCTTGCGCGCGTTGTCGACGACGAGCAGCGGCTCGCCGGCCGCGGGCTTCGCGCGTTGCGGCAACGGGTCGGCGTGCTCGGGTACATGCGCACGCGGCCCGCGCGGGAACAGCCTGGCGACGAACGGCCACACGCCCTGGCGGGCGTACTGCAGCAGCAGCACCATCAGCACGCCGAACACGATGATCTCGAAGTTGCCTTCAGAGCCGAGCAGCTTCGGCAGCAGCGTCTGCAGGTAGTCCTGCAGCACGGTCAGGATCGCCGCGCCGAGCACGGCGCCCCACACGTGCGACACGCCGCCGACCACGGCCATGAACAGGAACTCGATCCCGTGGTTCAGCCCGAACGGCGTCGGGTTCACCGCACGCTGCAGGTGGGCGTACAGGAAGCCCGAGATGGCCGCGAGCACGGCCGCATAGACGAAGATCACGACGCGCATCCACGCGGTGTTCACGCCCATCGCCTCGGCCATCACGCCGCCGCCGCGCAGCGCACGGATCGCCCGGCCCGGGCGGCTGTTCAGCAGGTTCTGCACCGACACGATCGCGGCCAGCACGACGGCCCAGATCAGGAAATACAGGCTGCGGCCGCTGTCGAGTGTGATGCCGAACAGGTTCAGCGCCGGAATCCCGTTGATCCCGTCGTACTTGCCGAGCAGTTCGAGGTTGCCGAACAGGTAGAACAGCGCGAGGCCCCACGCGATCGTGCCGAGCGGCAGGAAGTGGCCGGACAGCCGCATCGTGACCGCGCCGAGCACGAGCGCGACGAGCGCCGTCAGCACGACACCGACGATCAGCGCGAGCCACGGTGACACGCCGTAGCGCGTCGTCAGGAGCGCGGTCGCATACGCGCCGATGCCGACGAACGCGGCCTGCCCGAAGCTCGTCATCCCGCCGACGCCCGTGAGCAGCACGAGCCCGATCGCGACGATCGCGTAGAGGCCGATGTAGTTCAGCAGCGTGATCCAGTATTCGGGTACCTGCAGCGCGCCGGGCAGCACCGGCAGCGCGAACAGCACCACGAGAAACACCCAGAAGGTCTTGTTGCGTACCATCGTCTTCATCGTGTCACTCCTCTTCCTCTTCCGCGTGCGGCGTGGCGAAGCTCCGCCACAGCAGCACCGGAATGATCAGCGTGAACACGATCACCTCCTTGTACGCACTCGCCCAGAACGACGAATACGATTCGAGCACGCCGACGAGCAGCGAGCCGGCGGCCGCGAGCGGATAGCTGACGAGCCCGCCGATGATCGCGCCGACGAAACCCTTCAGGCCGATCAGGAAGCCCGAGTCGTAGTAGATCGTCGTCAGCGGGCCGACGAGGATCCCGGACAGCACGCCGAGCCCCGCCGCAAACGTGAACGCGAGCCGCCCTGCCTCGGTCGTGCCGATGCCGACGAGCCGCGCGCCGAGCCGGTTCACCGACGTCGCGCGCAGCGCCTTGCCGGCGATCGTGCGGCCGAAGTACACGTAGAGCGCGCCGATCAGCACGAGCGCCGTCACGACGACCAGGATGCTCTGCACGGATACCGTCATGCTGCCGATCGACAGCGACGCATCCGAGAAGCCGTTGGTACGCGAGCCTTCCGCGCCGAACATCACGAGCCCCAGCCCGACCATCGCGAAGTGGACGGCGACCGACACGATCAGCAACAGCAGCGTCGTACCCTCGGCGATCGGCTGGTAGACGAGCCGGTAGACGAACGGCCCCATCGGCACGACGATCGCGAGCGTCAGCGCGATCTGCGCGAGCATCGGCAGTGGCTGCATCGCGAAGCTGCGCGTGATCGCGAACACCGCGAGCGGCAGCAGGACGTAGCGGCTGCCGAGCGTCGCGAGCGTGCGGCCGAGCTGATGGCGCCGTTCGCGATGCCGGATCAGGCCGCCGACTTCGAGCACGAAGCACGCGATGCCCATCACGAACAGCAGCCAGCAGGTGGCGGGAAATTTCTGCGCCTGCAACGCGGCAAGCGTCAGCGCACCGTAGGCGACGAATTCGCCCTGGGGAATGAAGATCACCCGCGTGACGGAAAACACCAGCACGAGCGCCAGCGACAGCAATGCATATATGGCGCCGGTCGTGATGCCGTCTTGCGCGAGGATCGCTGCAATCGAGAGATCCATACGTTTCGTGTATCGAGAATGCTGCGGAGAAACGAAAGACAGGAACGGCCGGGGCGCACGGGCCGCAAGATCGGCGCGTCGGGCGCCACGCAGCGAGCCCCTGCGGTTCCACACGACATGGGCATGGTCGCGGCCCGTCGGGCCCGGCGCCCTGCCGACGGCATGCACGGCGCCAGTCGCGCCGCGCACGCCGGTTTCACGTGATACTTACTCGGCCTGCAGCTTCCACTTGCCGTCGACGATCTGCACCATCACGCGCGCACGCGTGTCGAAGCCGTTGTGGTCGGTCGGTGTCATGTTGATCACGCCGTGCGACACGGGCAGGTCCTTCACGTTCTCGATCGACGCGCGCAGCGCCTCGCGGAACGCCTCGGTGCCCGGCTGGCCCTTCTTGAGTGCTTCCGGAATCGCACGCTGCAGCAGCAGCCCCGCATCCCACGCATGGCCGCCGAACGTCGCCAGCGAGCCCGCGCCGTACGCCTTCTCGTACGCGGCCTTGTAGCCGAGCGCCGGCTTCTTCACCGGGTTCGAATCGGGCAGCTGGTCGGTCACGAGCACCGGGCCGGCGGGCAGGATCTCGCCTTCGCAATCCTTGCCGCACACGCGCAGGAAGTCGTTGTTCGCGACGCCGTGCGTCTGGTACACCTTGCCCTTGTAACCACGCTCCTTCAGCGTCTTCGCCGGCAGCGCCGCCGGCGTGCCCGAGCCGGCGATCAGCACCGCATCGGGATTCGAGCCCATCAGCTTCAGCACCTGCCCCATCACCGACGCGTCGGTGCGGTTGTAGCGCTCGTTCGACACCAGCTTCAGCCCGTTCTTCGCGGCCGCCGCATCGAACGTCTTGTACCAGCTGTCGCCGTACGCGTCCGCAAAGCCGATGAAGCCGACCGTCTTCACGCCGTGCTTCGCCATGTAGCCGGCGATCGCGTCGGCCATCAGCTGGTCGTTCTGCGGCACCTTGAACATCCATGCGCGTTTGGCGTCCATCGGCGAGATGATCTGGGCACTCGCCGCGAGCGAGATCGTCGGCGTCTTGCCCTGCGACACGGGGTCGAGCATTGCCAGCGAGTTCGGCGTGACGGATGAGCCGATGATCGCGTCGACGTGATCTTCATCGATCAGCTTGCGCACGTTCTGCACCGCGCGGCTCGTGTCGGAGGCGTCGTCGAGCACGATGTACTGCACGCTCTTGCCGGCGATTTCCTTCGGCAGCAGCGCGATCGTGTTCTTTTCCGGGATCCCGAGCGACGCGGCCGGCCCGGTGGCCGACAGCGTCACGCCGATCTTCACCTGCGCCGACGCCGTTGCCGCCGCGCACACGAGGCCCGCGGCGAGCACGGCCTCCATCCATCGATTCATCTTCATTTACGTTGTCTCCAAACGCTGCTCGAAAAAGCCTCGGGTCGCTCGGGCGGCTCCCGGTCCCCAAACAAGTTAATAAATTAACTATCTCGCCATACCGCGTCTACGCTCGTTTTCCCGTGAAACACCTCGTCTTCAACGGCACCCGGACGGAACCACGCACGGACGCACCGGCCGGCGGTCGAAACGGTCGTTCGACCGTCACGATGCGCAGCGGCGGTGTCGTCTGGATGAAGAAAGCGGAGAAAGGCATAACCGTGTGCGCAATCGATGCATGCACAACGATCAAGGAAAGGCACGTCGATTCGGCCAGATGCGGCCAAATCCGCGCGCGTCGCATGATCGGGAAACCGGCTGCTCATGCGAATACGGATGCGAATGTCGACATGGATGCGCACGCAACGACCGGCGATGACGCCGGAACGCGCCTACAGGCCGCAGAACGGCTCGGGAAGGCCGCGGCGACAGCAGCCCAACCCCACGACGAACGAACGGCACCCGCCGCCCTTCCTGCCCCGATCCATCGTCCTGCGCTGCTCATCCAACCGTACTCCCTCTTCTGCATTCTGCTTGTAGGAGAACTGCCGACCTATTTTCCCGACCGCGCGGTCGGCGAAAGCTGAGTGTAACGGACGCGTTTTGCGCACGCCAACCGGGTTAGCCCGAACGGCCGGCGCACGGCTGAGCATCGTCTGCGAACGACTCGAGGGAAAACGGAAACGGGAAAACGGAGGACGCGCGAAGCGCGGAAGAAGCGCGGTGCGAACGCAAGCGCGGAATACGGCCGCCGCGCAGGCCGATGCACCAACAGCGGAAATCCGTGCACGCAAATGAAAAAGCGCTGTTGGATTCCGTCCAACAGCGCTTTGGGGTCCGGGCACTTTGTGCCTCGATTGTCTCCTCGTTCTCCACCTGCAAATTCGTTTCGCGGTGCATCAGAACTAAAGTGAATCTTAAAGAGGCTTAAGCACCACGGCAACTTAGCATTTACCCCTATGGTGCATCGCCGCACGAAAATGGGGCACCAGCTTGCCGCGCGGCGCCGGCCCGAGCCCGTTGCGACGCCCTTCCGGAGCATGCCGGATGGTGCTTCGCATCAACGCCCGGTAACGCACGCCGCCCGCATTCAGGACGCCCTGAGCGGCTTGATCCGCGCGACCATTTCACCGACGATGCCGCGCCGGAATGCGAGCACGCATGCGATGAAGATCAGCCCAGTGACGATCGTCGCCGATTCGCCGAGCGAATGGAACCACGCGACGCCCGTCGTCGACGCGAGCCATTCGCCGATGTCGCCGAGCCGGTCTTCCAGCGCGACGATCAGCGCCGCGCCCAGCAGCGGCCCGAACAACGTGCCCATCCCGCCGACGAGCGTCATCAGCACGACGAGGCCCGACATCGTCCAGTAAGCGTCCGACAGCGTCTCGAAGCCGAGCACGAGCACCTTCAGCGAGCCGGCCAGCCCCGCGATGCCCGCCGACAGGATGAACGCGAGCAGCTTGAAGCGGTCGGTGTCGTAACCGAGCGAGATCGCGCGCGCTTCGTTCTCCTTGATCGCGACGAGCACCTGGCCGAACGGCGAATGCACGACCCGCACGATGAACGCGCACGCGGCGACCACCACGGCCAGCACGACGTAGTACAGCGCGACATCGTTCGACAGGTCGAGCAGCCCGAACAGATGGCCACGCGGCACGCCCTGCAGCCCGTCCTCGCCGTGCGTGAACGGCGCCTGCAGGTAGATGAAGTAGACCATCTGCGCGAACGCGAGCGTGATCATCGCGAAGTAGATGCCCTGCCGCCGGATCGCGAACAGCCCGACGACGAGCCCGAGCAGCGTCGCGGCAACGGTGCCGACCAGCACGCCGAGCTCCGGCGTGAAACCGAGCGTCTGCATCGAATAACCGGTCGCATAGCCGGCGGTCGCGAGGAACATCGCATGGCCGAACGACAGCAGCCCGGTATAGCCGATCAGCAGGTTGAACGCGGCCGCGAACAGCGCGAACGTGAGCACCTTCATCACGAACACCGGATACGCGCCGATGAACGGCGCGGCGAGCAGTGCGGCGAGCAGCACGCCGTAGAGCACTTTTCTCTGCATCATTTTTCCTTGCCGAAGAGGCCCGCCGGGCGGAACAGCAGCACGATCGCCATGATCACGAACACGACCGTGGCCGACGCTTCGGGGTAGAACACGCGCGTGAAGCCCTCGATCACGCCGAGCAGCAGGCCCGTGACGATCGAGCCGAGGATCGAACCCATCCCGCCGATCACGACCACCGCGAACACGGTGATGATCATCGGCTGACCCATCAGCGGCGACACCTGGATCACCGGCGCTGCCAGCACGCCCGCGAACGCGGCGAGCGCGACGCCGAAGCCGTAGGTGAGCGTGATCATCATCGGCACGTTGACGCCGAACGCCTCGACGAGCTTCGGGTTTTCGGTGCCCGCCCGCAGGTACGCGCCCAAGCGCGTCTTCTCGATCACGAACCACGTCGCGAGACACACCGCGAGCGACGCGACCACCACCCACGCGCGGTAGTTCGGCAGGAACATGAAGCCGAGGTTGGTGGCGCCGGACAGCTGCGACGGCACGTCGTACGGCTGGCCGGACGAGCCGTAGATCGACCGGAACACGCCTTCGACGACCAGCGTGAGCCCGAACGTGAGCAGCAGCCCGTACAGGTGATCGAGCTTGTACAGCCAGCGCAGCATCGAGCGTTCGATCAGGATTCCGAACGCGCCGACGACGAGGGGCGCGATCACGAGCATCGCCCAGTACGGCAGCCCGAAATACGACAGGCCCATCCACGCGAGCATCGCGCCCAGCATGAACAGCGCGCCGTGCGCGAAGTTGATCACGTTGAGCAGCCCGAAGATCACCGCGAGCCCAAGGCTCAGGATCGCGTAGAACGAGCCGTTGACGAGCCCGAGCAGCAACTGGCTCAGCATCGCCGGCAACGGAATGCCAAAGATTTCCATCGACTTAGCCGTCAGAATGAGTTTCGTTGCGCGCGCAACCTTCATGCAGCGCGTGCGCGGGCGGCGCAGCGGGCACATCGCCGCGGCCGCCACCGAGCGGCGCGCCCGCGCGCGCCGCTACGCCCTGCCTACTTCCACAACGCGCAGCGCGTTTCCTGCTTGGTCCCGAACGCCTGCTCGCCCGGAATCGTCGCGAGCACCTTGTAGTAATCCCACGGCTCCTTCGATTCCGCCGGCTTCTTCACTTCCATCAGGTACATGTCGTGGATCATGCTGCCGTCCGTGCGGATATAGCCCTTTGCATAGAAGTCGTTGATCTTGATCTTCTTCAGCTCGGCCATCACCTTGTCGGAATCGGTCGTGCCGGCGGCCTGGACCGCCTTCAGGTAGGTCGTCACCGACGAGTAGTCGGCCGCCTGCAGGCTCGACGGCATCTTCTTCATCTTGCCGAAGTAGCGCTGCGCCCACTGGCGCGACGCCGCATCGCGGTTCCAGTACCAGCTGTCGGTCAGCACCAGGCCCTGCGTCGTCTCGAGGCCGAGGCTGTGCACGTCGTCGATGAACATCAGCAGCGCGGCGAGCTTCATCGTCTTCGTGATGCCGAACTCCTTCGCGGCCTTGATCGAGTTGATCGTGTCGCCGCCCGCGTTCGCGAGGCCGAGGATTTGCGCCTTCGACGCTTGCGCCTGCAGCAGGAACGACGAGAAATCCGATGCCGACAGCGGGTGGCGCACCGCGCCGAGCACCTGGCCGCCGTTCGCCTTCACGACATCCGACGTGTTCTTCTCGAGCGCCTTGCCGAACGCATAGTCGGCCGTCAGGAAGAACCACGACTTGCCGCCCTGCTTCACCACCGCCGAACCGGTGCCCTTCGCGAGCGCCATCGTGTCGTACGCGTAGTGAACCGTGTACGGCGTGCACTGCTCGTTGGTCAGCGTGTCGGCGCCCGCGCCGATGTTGATGTAGACCTTCTTCTTCTCGGCCGCGACCTGGTTCATCGACAGCGCGGTGGCGGAGTTCGTGCCGCCGACCAGCAGGTCGAGGCCGCCGCGGTCCATCCATTCGCGCGCCTTCGACGCGGCGATGTCGGCCTTGTTCTGGTGATCGGCATAGACGACCTCGATCGGCTTGCCGAGCACCTTGCCGCCGAAGTCGGCCACTGCCATGCGGATCGCCTCGAGGCCGCCCTGCCCGTCGATATCCGCGTAAAGCCCCGACATGTCGGTGATGAAGCCGATCTTCACGGTATCCGCCGCGTGTGCGGCGCCGGCGGTGAACGCGGCAGTCGCGAGCGCGAGACACGCCTGTGCGAGGGTCTTCATTTTCATTGACGTCTCCTGTTGTTCTGATGCGTTGTGGTTGTTCGAGGGCCGCCACGGCTAGCGGCAAGGGAAACGGGGCGGCGTCACACCCCCAGCAGGTCGTGCAGGGTCGGCATCTTGCTTTCCAGTTCGGCCGCCTGGAAATGCTCGACGATGCTGCCGTGCTCCATCACGTAGAAGCGGTCGGCGAGCGGCGCGGCGAAGCGGAAATTCTGTTCGACCATCACGATCGTGTAGCCGCGCGCCTTCAGCGCGACGATCATCCGCGCGAGCGCCTGCACGATCACCGGTGCCAGGCCTTCGGAGATCTCGTCGAGCAGCAGCAGGTTCGCGCCGGTGCGCAGGATCCGCGCGACCGCGAGCATCTGCTGCTCGCCGCCCGACAGCCGCGTGCCCTGGCTCTGCCGGCGCGACGCGAGATTCGGGAACATCGCGTAGATCTCGTCGATCGGCATCGCGTGCTCGCGCGGCCCGATCAGCGGCGGCAGCATCAGGTTCTCCTCGCACGACAGGCTCGAGAAGATCCCGCGCTCCTCCGGGCAGTAGCCGATGCCGTAATGCGCGATGCGGTGCGTCGGGAGGCCGATCGTCTCGTTGCCCGCGACCTTGATCGACCCGCTGCGGCGGCCCGTGAGACCCATGATCGCGCGCAGCGTCGTCGTGCGGCCCGCGCCGTTGCGGCCGAGCAGCGTGACGACTTCACCGCGGTGCACCGTCAGGTCGACACCGTGCAATATGTGGGATTCCCCGTACCAGGCCTCCAGGCCCGTGATCTCCAGCGCGGGCGTACCGCTTTCGACGCCGCTCAATTCGCGTTCCTCCCGTTCGCTGTGCTTCATGCGTGCGCCCCCGCGAGCGCCGCGTCGGCACTGCCCATGTAGGCCTCGATGACGAGCGGATTCTTCGACACTTCCGCATACGAGCCTTCGGCCAGCACCTCGCCGCGTTGCAGGACGGTGATCGTGTCGGAGATGCCCGCGATCACGTTCATGTTGTGCTCGACCATCAGGATCGTGCGGCCGCTCGCGACCTTCTTGATCAGCGCGGTCACGCGATCGACGTCCTCGTGGCCCATCCCCTGCGTGGGCTCGTCGAGCAGCATCAGTTCGGGCTCCATCGCGAGCGTGGTCGCGATCTCCAGCGCGCGCTTGCGGCCATACGCGAGCTCGACGGTCGGCACCTGCGCGAAATCGGTGAGGCCGACCTGCGTGAGCAGGTCCATCGCGCGATCGTCGAGCCGCTTCAGCGTGCGTTCGCTGCGCCAGAAATGGAATTCGGTGCCGAGCGCGCGCTGCAGGCCAATGCGCACGTTCTGCAGCGCGGTCAGGTGCGGGAACACCGCCGAGATCTGGAACGAGCGGATGATGCCGCGCCGCGCGACCTGCGCAGGCCGCTCGTCGGTGATGTCGATGCCATTGAAGACGATCTGGCCGGCCGTCGGCGTCAGGAATTTGGTGAGGAGGTTGAAGCAGGTGGTCTTGCCCGCGCCGTTCGGTCCGATCAGCGCATGGATCGCACCGCGACGCACACGCAGGTTCACGCCGTTGACGGCCGTGAAACCCCTGAATTCCTTGGTCAGTCCGCGTGTTTCCAGAATCGTGTCGCCGAGAATCATGTTCCCTTCCGTACGAAGTCAGGCGAAGCACCGGGAAGATTCGCGAGAAGCGTCCGCGAAACAGGTCAGCGGATGAGCGGGCTGCCCCGGGCGCCGTGTTACGCCTCGAGGGTGGTCTCCCGCGCCGACGCGTATGCACACTGCGCCACATTGTCTCGCCGTTGGTGCAGTGCAATCATCGGGATTTGCACTTATAGGGCTGACGCCCTGTCGCACGCGGCTGTGCACGGTTTTGCACGCCGTTTTTTTGACACGTGCATCATCGACCGTTGCCCTCCTCCCGGCCCCGGCAGGCACGCAACAAAAAGGCCGTGCGACGGCACGGCTTGCATGGATCTTGCCGGATGAACCGGCGTGATTCGCTGCTATCGCCACCATCGGCACCGCTGCTGCAACAGCAGCTTGTTTCGCAGATCGAATCAGCGGGCGTCATCATGACGGCCCGCTGTCGTGCGTGTCAGCGTTCCGTCACGCGGCTGTCACCGCCTGCTCCGTGTGCACCGGTGTCGCTTCGCGCGCCGCACGGCGATCGGCACGAATCATGTCGCTCGCACGCTCGGCGATCATCAGCGTCGGCGAATTGGTGTTGCCCGATGTAATGAACGGCATCACCGATGCATCGACGATTCGCAGCCCGGCGATGCCGCGTACGCGCAGCCGGCTATCGACCACCGCGCGCTCATCGTCGGCACGCCCCATCCGGCAGGTGCCGACCGGATGGAAGATCGTCGTGCCGACGGCGCCGGCCGCCTCGATCAGCTCGGCTTCGCTTCGATACTGCAGGCCCGGCAGGATTTCCTCGGGCCGATAGCGCGCGAGCGCCGGCGCGGACGCGATCCGGCGCGTGAGCCGCAGCGCGTTCGCGGCGACGTGGCGATCGTGATCGGTCGACAGATAGTTCGGTGCGATCGCGGGCGCCGCGCCCGGATCGGCGCTCGCGATATGCACGCTGCCGCGCGACGTCGGCCGCAGATGGCACACGGACGCCGTAAACGCGTTGAAGCTGTGCAGCGGCTCGCCGAAGCGCTCGAGCGACAACGGCTGCACGTGGTATTCGAGATCGGGGCGCGTGAGCGCGGGATCGTCGGGATCGGATTTTGCGAATGCGCCGAGCTGCGACGGCGCCATCGACATCGGCCCGCGCTGCAGCAACGCATATTCGGCGCCGATCATCAGCTTGCCCCACCAGTGCGCGGACAGCGTGTTGAGCGTGCGCACGCCTTCGACGCGAAACGCCATCCGCAATTGCAGATGATCCTGCAGGTTTTCGCCAACGCCCGGCAGATCGTGCACGACGTCGATGCCGAGCGCCTGCAGCCGCCGGCCATCGCCGACACCCGACAGTTCGAGCAACTGCGGCGAATTCACCGCGCCGGACGTCAGCAGCACCTCCGAACGCGCCCGCGCGACGTAATCGGTGCCGCCGCCGTGGTATTCGACGCCGACCGCGCGCCGCCCGTCGAAGATCACGCGCTGCGCCTGCGCGCCGGTGATCACGGTCAGGTTCGGGCGCGCCATCGCGGGCCGCAGGAACGCCTTCGACGTATTCCAGCGCACGCCGCGCTTCTGGTTCACCTCGAAATAGCCGACCCCGGCATTGTCGCCGCGGTTGAAATCGTCGGTTGCCGGGATGCCTGTCTGCTGCGCGGCCTGCGCGAACGATTCGAGGATCTCCCAGCGCAGCCGCTGCTTCTCGACACGCCAGTAGCCGCCCGCGCCGTGCGCGTCGCTCGCGCCCGCATGGTGATCCTCGCTGCGCTTGAAGATCGGCAGCACGCTGTCCCACGACCAGCCGGCGTCGCCGGTTTCCTGCGCCCAGCTGTCGTAATCCTCGCGCTGGCCGCGCATGTAGATCATCCCGTTGATCGACGAGCAGCCGCCGAGCACCCGGCCGCGCGGATACGACAACGCTCGCCCGTTGAGCGCGGCTTCGGGTTGTGTCTTGTACAGCCAGTCGGTGCGCGGATTGCCGATGCAATACAGATAGCCGACCGGGATGTGGATCCAGTGATAGTCGTCCTTGCCGCCCGCTTCGAGCAGCAGCACGTGGATATCGGGATCCTCGGTCAGGCGGTTCGCGAGCACGCAGCCCGCGGTGCCCGCGCCGACGATCACGTAATCGAATTCGCCTTCTAGCGTGCGTTGGGTAGTCACGGTTTGTCTCCTGTCACGCGGGGCAACGCCGCGCGTCATTTTCAGCATAGTGCGCCGCGAGCCGCGCTTGCGGCCTCGCGCCACGACCGATGAAGCGTACTCCGGCCGCCGGCCGCCGATCCAATGAGTTATGCTGAACTGCGTTATAAGCTGCGCTCATATCACGACGATGGATCTCACCCTGCTCCGCGCGTTCGCGACGGTCGCGCGCGAAGGCAACCTGACGCGCGCCGCCGCGCAGCTGCACCTGACGCAGCCGGCGGTCAGCCTGCAGATCAAGCATCTGCAGGAAACGCTCGGCGTCACGTTGTTCACGCGCACGTCGCGCGGCCTCGCGCTCACGCGCGACGGCCAGACGCTGCTGCCGCATGCGGAACGCGCGCTCGCCGCGGCCGCCGACGTGCAGCGCGCCGCTGCTGCGCTGCGGCACGAGGTACGCGGCCGGCTGCGGATCGGCACGATCCTCGACCCGGGCTTCCTGCGGCTCGGCGGCTTCCTGCGCGCGCTCGTCGAAACCCATCCGCAGATCGAGACGGCGCTGCGGCACGGGATGTCGGGCTGGGTGATCGAACAGGTGCGCACGCAGGCGCTCGACGTCGGCTACTACATCGGCCGGCCGGGCGAGGACGATCCGCTCGACGGCGCGCTGTTCCACACGGTCACGCTCACGCATTTCCAGTACCGCGTGCTTGCGCCGGCCGGCTGGAAGGAGCGCGTGCAGCGCGCACACGACTGGCGCGCGCTCGCCACGCTGCCGTGGATCTGGACGCCACCGGCGTCCGCGCACCACCGGCTGCTGTCGCGGCGCTTCGCGGAGGCCGGCGCGCAACCGCTCAAGGTGGCCGAGGTCGACCAGGAGCAGTCGATGCTCGACCTCGTCAAATCGGGGATCGGATTGACGCTCGCGCGCGACTCGACCGCGCTGGCCGAAGCGCACGCGCATGCGCTGACGATCGTCGAGCCCGTGACGGTGCCCACCGAACTGACGTTCGTGACGCTCGCCGAGCGGCGCGACGAACCGGCGATCGCGGCCGCGCTGCGGCTGATCGAAGCGCAGTGGGCGATATGAGTGCCGCTGATAGCGCTGGGGCTGACCGCACACCGGGCGTCAACGCCTGACACGTCGTCGGTCGGCGACCGTGCGGGCCCTCACGCGCGCGGGAATGGGGAAATCACGGGAGCCGAACCTCCCGGCCGCGGCGTGTCGCCGCGTCCCGCCGGTCGTCACGCCACCTTCGCGGGCTTTTTGCTAGATTGTGCGTTCGCACACCGCGAGACCCCGATTGAAGGAGACCCGCATGGCCCGCAACATCGAGATCAAAGCCCGCGCCCGCGAATTCGACCAGCTGCGCGAACAGGCGGCCAGGCTCGCGACCGAAGCGCCGCTGTTCTATCGCCAGCAGGATTTCTTCTATGACGTGCCGCGCGGCCGGCTCAAGCTGCGCCGCTTCGAGGATGGCACGCCGGCCGAACTGATCTTCTACCAGCGCGACGACCGCGACGGCCCGAAGGCGTCGTACTACACGCGCAGCCCGGTGACGAACCCCGACGCGATGCACGCGCTGCTCGCCACCGCGCTGACCACGCGCGGCATCGTGACGAAGGAGCGGCACGTGTACCTCGCGGGCCGCACGCGCATCCACCTCGACCGCGTCGACGGCCTCGGCGATTTCATCGAACTGGAAGTCGTGCTCGGCCCCGATGACGACGAAGCCGGTGGCGAAGCAGAAGCGCACGACGTGTTCGCGAAGCTCGGCGTCTCGCAGGATGACCTCGTCGCCGTTGCGTACGTCGACCTGCTGAACGCCGACACGCCGCACGAAGCGGCCTGATCCGGCCCTGCCCCAAGGCGGCGCAACCCGCGCCGCCCTCAACCCTGCCGCCGCGCGGTGGCCGCGTCAGGCGGCGCCGGGCGCCAGGTGCGCGAGCGGCAGCGCGCCGTTTCGCTTGAAGGTCGTCAGCACGATGTTCGAGCGCACGCTGTCGACACCCGGCACGCGCATCAGCTTCTTCATCACGAACTGCGACAGCGCGTTCAGGTCGGGCGCGACGATCCGCAGCAGATAGTCGGCATCGCCCACCACCGCATGGCATTCGAGTACCTCGGGCAGCACGTCGATCTGCTGCTGGAACTGCTCGATGATCGAGTCGCCGTGGTGCTTGAGCTTGAGGCTCGTGAACGCGGTGACGCCGAGCCCGAGCTTTTCCGGGCGCAACATCACGCGGTAGCCTTCGATCACGCCGGCCGCCTCGAGCCGCTGCAGCCGCCGGCCGATCTGCGACGGCGACAGCGGCACTTCCTCGCCGAGCTGCTGATGCGTCGCGCGGCCGAAGCGCTGCAGCACGTCCAGCAGCGCGAGATCGAAGTGATCGAGTTCCAGCATGAGCATTCTCCGCATTGATTCGTGATTTGATGCGCGATTATCGCATCATCGAGCAAATCAACGCCAACTATGCGCCCATTCCGCGCGCAGCCCGCTCTACACTTGCATGGTTCCCAACCGCCACGTGCAGAGCCAGATCATGTCCACCGTCGTCACCGCGAAACTGCAAGAGCAGTTCGATGCGGGCCTCGAAACCCGCGCCGATTTCACCATCGACCAGCCGCTCGCGCGTTACGGCCAGGTCGACCACGCGGTGTGGAAGCAGCTCTATGCACGCCAGTCGGCGCTGCTGCGCGGGCGCGCCTGCGACGCGTTCGTCGCGGGGCTCGGGAAGATCGACCTGCCGGCCGATCGCGTGCCGTCGTTCGCCGACGTGAACCGCCAGTTGAAGCCGGCAACGGGCTGGGAGATCGTCGCGGTGCCGGGCCTCGTGCCCGACCGCGTGTTCTTCGAGCATCTCGCGAACCGGCGCTTCCCCGTCACCTGGTGGATGCGCCGTCCCGACCAGCTCGACTACCTGCAGGAACCCGACTGCTTCCACGACCTGTTCGGCCACGTGCCGCTGCTGATCGATCCGGTGTTCGCCGACTACATGCAGGCGTACGGCCGCACCGCGCTCGCGGTCGCCGACGATGAAGCGGCGCTGGCGCGCCTCGCGCGGCTCTACTGGTATACGGTGGAATTCGGGCTGATCCGCGATGCGCGCGGCACGAACGGGCTGTCGATCTATGGCGCCGGGATCGTGTCGAGCAAGGGCGAAAGCCTGTACAGCCTCGAAAGCGTGGCGCCGAACCGGCTCGGCTTCGACCTCGAGCGCGTGATGCGCACGAAGTACCGGATCGACACGTTCCAGAAGACCTACTTCGTGATCGACGATTTCGCGCAGCTGTTCGCGCTCGCCGACGTCGACGGCCGTGCGCTGGCCGACCGGCTGGC
The DNA here is from genome assembly GCF_020419725.1 of Burkholderia sp. AU38729. Taxonomy (NCBI): domain Bacteria; kingdom Pseudomonadati; phylum Pseudomonadota; class Betaproteobacteria; order Burkholderiales; family Burkholderiaceae; genus Burkholderia; species Burkholderia sp. AU38729. Next base: position 147,702 of record NZ_JAIZQO010000013.1, read on the forward strand.
AGCGCTGCCCGAGTTCGCGGCCGGCGCGGTGCTCGATACCGATCGCGTGCTGCATCGCGGCACGGGCGACGGCTGGCCCGACGACGCGGACGCGTGACGCTCGAGGGGGCCGGGACGCACCGCTAGCGGTCTCCCGATGGCCGTCCCACAACTATGAAACAATGACCGATGCCGGCTGCGCCGCGCGGCGCAGCCGCGCGCGGGCGCCGTTACCGACCGAGAGGTGCAAGATGATCCACAAGCTCACATCAGAAGAACGCAAGACCCGGCTCGAAGGCCTGCCGCTCTGGACGGCCGTCCCGGGCCGCGATGCAATCCAGCGCAGCCTGCGCTTCGCCGATTTCAACGAAGCATTCGGCTTCATGACGCGCGTTGCGATCAAGGCGCAGGAAATGAACCACCATCCGGAATGGTTCAACGTGTACAACCGCGTCGACATCACGCTGTCGACCCACGATGCCGACGGCCTGACCGAACGCGACATCGAACTGGCGCTGTTCATCGACCGTGCCGGCGCGCACGCGCAACCGGCCGCCTGAGGCCTTCCTCTACCGCCGCGCGTCTTTCGATGCGCGGCGCGTCAACTTTTCATTTCGATGAACGTTTTCTAGGATGTAGTCAGCGAAAGCCTTCAGCTTTCCAAGCCATCCTTAAGGCGCACGTAAGTCTCGTACGCATTCCGTGCCTTGGGGTCCAATCCTTCCAGTTGTAGCGCGCTTTGGCGCTGTACAATCAGCAACGCATACGGCTTGGAAAGCGCGCTGGCCTCTTCGCAGAGTTTGAGTTCGTCGCCGCTCGACGGCGAGCGGGCGCGCCAGAAATTGATCGCGGCTTCTAGGTCGTTGATCGAAATATCGGACATGTTTGGATTTAAACGTTCGCTGGCCGCCATGCTTGATGTCAGGTGTTGCGGCGCCCCTGTGGAAACGGCGTCGTGCTGTCCGCGTGCCTGAACCGCCAACCCATTGTACTTGAGCGAACTTCATGCGACTCCTTCTGATCGAAGACGACCGCCCCATCGCACGCGGTATCCAGAGCAGCCTCGAGCAGGCTGGCTTCACCGTCGACATGGTGCATGACGGCATCTTTGCCGAACAGGCGCTGGCACAGAACCGCCACGAACTCGTGATCCTCGACCTCGGCCTGCCGGGCATCGACGGGATGACGCTGCTCACGCGCTTTCGCCAGACCAACCGCCACACGCCCGTCATCGTGCTGACCGCACGCGACGAGCTGAACGACCGGATCCAGGGCCTGAACTCCGGCGCCGACGACTACATGCTCAAGCCGTTCGAACCGGCCGAGCTCGAAGCGCGCATCCGTGCGGTGATGCGCCGCAGCGGCCCGCACAGCGACATGCCGCGTCCGGAAGTGTCGCTCGGTGGCGTCCGCCTGTCGGGTGTCGACCGTCGCATCTTCAACGACGACAAGCCGCTCGAACTGTCGCCGCGTGAATTCGCGGTGCTCGAGATGCTGCTGCTGCGTCACGGCCGCGTGGTCAGCAAGGCGCAGCTGCAGGATCACCTCACGCACTTCGGCGGCGATCTCGGCGACACCGCGATCGAAGTCTACGTCCACCGCGTGCGCAAGAAACTCGAGCAGTGCCGTGTCGAAATCGTCACGGTGCGCGGCTTCGGCTACCTGCTGCAGGAAATCCGCCAGACGGCGAGCGTCTGAGCAGCACCGCACGCCGGGCGGCCGCGTGCCGCCCGCGTGTGCGCGCTGCTCCGCGTCGCCGCCCGGCGCACGACCGCGCCGCTCCCCGTGAGCGGCGCTTATCCATTTGCCCGTCGAAATGTCTCCTGATCCGGCTGTGACCACCAGCCTGCGCCGCTCGCTGCTACGGCGCCTCGCCGCCCCGCTGTCGATGCTCGCGCTGATGAGCGGCCTGATCGCCTACTGGCTCGCGTGGCAATACACGCAGCACGTGATCGACCGCTCGCTCGCCGATCTCGCGACCGCCATCTCCAAACAGATCCAGATCGCCGGCCCCGACGCGCCATTCACGGTGCCGCCGCTCGCGCAGGCGATGTTCTCCGATCCCGCCGAAGCGCTGATCTACCGGATCAGCGACGGCGAACAGGAACTCGCCGGCGATCCCAAGCTGCCGCTGCAGGGGATCAACGTGCGTCGCATGCACCACGCGTACGTGTTCGAGGCCGAATACGACAACCGCGCGGTGCGGGTGGCGCAGGTGCGCGTCGACGACGTCGAAGGCGGCAAGCCGATGGTCGTCGAGGTCGCGCAGCCGGTGCGGCACCGCTACCGGATCGCGGCCGAATTCCTCGTCGCGATCATGATGCCGCTGCTGCTGCTGCTGCTCGCGGGCTGGGGCATCGTGTGGCGCGTCGTCAACCAGCAGCTCGGCCCGCTCACGCACCTGGCCGACTCGCTGAACCGGCAGACCCACACGTCGCTGGAACCGGTCGACGAAACCGAGGTGCCGCTGGAAATCCGGCCGCTGACGAGCGCGATGAACGCGCTGCTCGGCCGCCTGAAGACCGCGCTCGACGCGCAGCGCAAGTTCATCGCCGATGCCGCGCACCAGTTGCGCACGCCGCTCACCGCCGTGAAGCTGCACGCGGAGCAGGCAGCCGTCGCGCGCGACCCGCACCAGACCTTCGCCGCGGTGCGCGAACTGCGCGCCGCCGCCGACCGCGCGGTGCGGCTGTCCAACCAGTTGCTGTCGCTCGCCCGTGCGGAGCCAGGCGAACAGGCCGCACGATTCGTCGACGTCGACCTCGCGGCGATGGCGTTCGAGACGGGTGCCGAGTGGGTGCCGCGCGCACTTGCGTCGCATGTCGACCTCGGCTTCCAGCGCACCGACGATCCGGGTGACGACGAGAAGCTGGTCGTGCGCGGCAACCCGGTGCTGTTGCGCGAGGTGATCGCGAACCTGCTCGACAATGCGCTGAAGTACGTGCCGCTCGCGCGGCCGGACGGCGCACGGATCACGGTGAACGTCGCGCGTGGCGCACTCGAGGACGGTCAGCCGGCCGCCGAGATCGTCGTCGAGGACAACGGCCCCGGCGTGCCCGCCAACCAGCAGGCCGACCTGTTCAAGCGCTTCTTCCGCGGCGACGCGCAAAGCGGCAACGGTGTCGAGACGGGCGCCGGGCTCGGCCTCGCGATCGTGCACGACATCATCGCGATGCACGGCGGCACCGTCTCATACGAGGATGCATCGGAAGGCGGCTCGCGCTTCGTAGTGAGGGTGCCGCTGGTTGCGCACACCGAGAAGCCGGCCAGCGAAACACCGGCCGCCGCGTCGACGCACTGAGGAACTGAGAGACTCGCGGCGGGCGGCCGCTGATTGGGCCGCGCGCCGGATGAGGAAGGCGGAAAGCACGGCTGCACGATGCGGCAGCCATCCGCCGAAACGGCAGCGGCAGCGCACGATGCGCCGCCGCCTGCATCACTTCTTGCTTTTCTTGTCCTTCGATCGGGACTCGGACTTGCCGTCCTTCTTGTCCTTCTTCTTTTTCTTCTTGCCGCCCTCGTCGGACGTCGCGAGCAGCGTGCCGCGGCACGACGCCGCGCCGCAATGGCACGCGTACTCGCGCTTGAGCGTCTTCGTCAGCTTCGCGTCGATCACGAGGCCGTAGTCGTAGAACAATTCCTCTTCCGGCCCGATGTCGCGCAGCGCGTGGATGTACACGCGGCCTTTGACTTCCTCGGCTTCGCAGTTCGGCGCGCACGAGTGGTTGATCCAGCGCGCGCTGTTGCCGTCGATCTTGCCGTCGATCACCCCGCCCTCGTCCAGTGCGAAGTAAAACGTATGGTTCGGTTCGCTCGGGTCGTGCGGGTGGCGGCGCAGCGCTTCCTTCCACGAAATTCGCTCGCCCTTGTATTCCACTACGCGCTCGCCGGCCTTGATCGGCGCCACGGCGAACACGCCCTTGCCGTGTACTCCCGAGCGGCGCACCGCGATCCTGCGTGAACTCATCGAACGAATCCTTGTGAAGACGACTTGAATGGAAGACGGCCGTGGTCACGGCCTGGCGTCGCGCAAAACGAAAACGCGGCACCGGTGGGTGCCGCGTCGGGGCATGCGGCGAATCACCCGCATCCTACACGTTCACGATTGCTTCGTTCAACATCACACGCAATATTGCGCGCGCGGCGCTCAACGCTGGCCGAATGCGATGTCGCCGAACAACGCCTTGTGCTCGCGCGGCTGCGAGCGCCAGTATTGCGGCGGCGCCGTCACCTGCGCGCCGAGCTCGGCCGCCGCATGCCACGGCCAGCGCGGGTCGTACAGCATCGCACGCGCCATCGCGACGAAATCGGCATCGCCGGCCTCGATGAGCCGGTTCGCATGCGCGGGCTCGTTGATCAGGCCGACGGCGATCGTCGGCATGCCGACCGCGCGCTTCACCGCCTGCGCGAACGGCACCTGGTAGCCGGGCGACAGCGGAATCTTCTGCAGCGGCGACACGCCGCCGGACGACACGTCGATCCAGTCGCAGCCGCGGCGCTTCAGTTCGTGCGCGAACGCGATCGTATCGTCGAGCTCCCAGCCGCCTTCGACCCAGTCGGTCGCGGACACGCGCACACCGACCGGCCGGTCTTCCGGAAACGCCGCGCGCACGATCTCGAAGATCTCGAGCGGAAAGCGCATGCGGTTTTCGAGCGAGCCGCCGTATTCGTCGGTGCGCTGGTTCGCGAGCGGCGACAGGAACTGGTGCAGCAGGTAGCCGTGGGCCGCGTGCACCTCGATCGCGTCGATGCCGAGCCGTGCGGCCCGCTTCGCCGACGCCGCGAACGCTTCGCGGATCCGGTTCAGGCCCGCGGCATCGAGTGCGAGCGGCGGCGTCTCGCCATCCTTGTGCGGCACGGCAGACGGCGCATGCGGCAACCAGCCGCCGTCGGCGACGGACACGAGCTGACCGCCCTGCCACGGCACGTTGCTCGACGCCTTGCGCCCCGCATGCGACAACTGCATCGCGATACGGACCGGCGAATGCTTGCGGATCGCGGCCAGCACGGGCTTCAACGCGGCTTCGGTCGCGTCGTCCCAGAGGCCGAGGTCGCCATGCGTGATGCGCCCGTCGGGTTCCACCGCGGTCGCCTCGATGCAGAGCAGCCCCGCGCCCGACAGCGCGAGATGGCCGAGGTGAATCATGTGCCAGTCGGTCGCTTCACCGCGTTCGGCCGAATACTGGCACATCGGGGAGATCACGATCCGGTTCGGAAGGGTCACGCCGCGCAGCGTGAACGGGGAAAACAGCGCAGTCATGGAAGCCGCTCGCCAGGAAGGGAAAGAGCGAACGAGCGTAGCACGCAGGCGGCAAGCGTGCAGACGGCGCGTTCGACAGTAAGCGGATGGTCAGGTACGGCGCGCGGCAGGTTGCCGGCAATGGAGAAAAGGCGGCGCATACGGCGAGGCGCCGGCCTGCAACACATGCGGGCCGGGCATCCTCTTCGCGGCAAGCGGCGGCGCCGCTGGCGGCGTCATAGTCCGACGCTGTCGAGCCACTCCGCGAACATGCGTCGCGCGGCCGCCTCGAGCGCGGGGCCGTGTTGAGCGGTATCGGCGCGCAACTGGCGCGCGTCGATACCGGGCGTCGCCGCGATTTCGCCGGCGTTCGCGATCAGCCACGGTTCGAAACGGTCGGCGCGGATTTCCGGATGGCATTGCAGCGCCAGCACGTGCCGGCCCCATGCGAATGCCTGGTGACGGCAGGCCGGGGTCGAGGCAAGATGAATCGCCCCGCCCGGCAAGTCGAACGTGTCGCCATGCCAGTGCAGCATCGACGTCGCCGCGCCATCGAGATGGCGCAGCGGCGACGCGCGACCGGCATCGGTGAGCGTCAGCGGCGTCCAGCCGAGTTCGTGCTGGGCTGCCGGATAGACGCGCGCACCGAGCGCCCGGGCGATGAACTGCGAACCGAGACAGATCCCGAGGATCGGCAACCCGGCATCGATGCGCTTGCGCACGAGCGCCGCGAGCGGCGCGATCGTCGGATACTGCGCATCGTCGTACACGCTGAGCGGCCCGCCGAGCACGACGAGCAGCGACGGCTCGAGCACGTCGAGCACCTCGACCCGCGACGACCCGACGTCGACGTAGCGCACCCGCCGGCCCCGTTCGCCGAGCACCTGCTCGAAGCTCCCGAGATCCTCGAAATGCACGTGGCGGATCGCCACGACTTCAGCGTTCATCATCGGCCTCCCGGTCGATCGACGGACGTCAGCCGGCGAAAATCTTCCAGGTCTTCTTCTGCGTTGCCGCGTCGGCCTCTTCCTGCACCGAGCAGTCGAGACGCAGATCGCTGTCGGACATCGAGATGTCGAGCGCCGCGCAGTGATGCACGGTCTTCTTCGACGGCTTGCCCGGCTGGAAGTGAGCGCACGTCAGGCACATGCGCTGCGGCGGCGTCGCACCGGCCACCTGCAGTTCGCGCAGCGTCTTCAGCAGTGCGCGATACAGTGCGCCCTGCTCGTCCGCGCCGAGCTTGCCGACCGCTTTCGTCAGGAATTCAGGCCATTGCAGCGCCTTCTTCGCGGCCGTCCGGCCACGGGCCGACAGGCGCACGGCCAGTGCGCGGCCGTCGTCCAGCGCACGGCGCTTCTCGACGAGACCCTTCGTTTCGAGCGTGCTCACCGCATCGCTCGTGGTCGCCGCGGTCAGCTGCGTCTCGCGCGCGATCTCGCCGAGCCGCATTGGGCCCTTGCGCTGCAGCAGCAGCACGAGAATCTCGCCCTGCGTCGGCGTGAGGCCTGCGCCTTCCGCCCAATCCCATGCCTGGCTTCGCATGGCCGTACTCAACCGCAGCAGGCTGTGGGTCACACGTCCCGAAGCCTGATTCCCGTAAACGCCTTCGCTCATAGTCTTTTCGCTTTGCCGCCGCCCGGTTTGCCGAGCGGCCGTAGTGTGGAGATCGAATGTCTATCTCAAAACAGACATGCTCTTGCGAGTATGTCAGCACGGCCGTCGCGAGGGCACACGCGGCGGTCGCGTTCGCGGCGACCGGTAAGACACTCGACGTTCCGGTGTCCGCAAAGCCGACATTCTAAGCGAGAGCGGAAAATCGCACAGCTAAGTTATCCCCTTCATTCTGTGGAAAATCACTGGATAACCAAGATTTTTCGTTGTGCCAGCAATGTCGAACGACCGCCAAGCGGTGCGCCGGGGCATTTTCCTGTTCGGATCGGCCATCGGGTCAACCGCAATGATCCACCGGGTTATCCCGTGAACAGATCGTTGACTTTGCAGCGGAATATCAGGTTATCCACAGATTTTCAGGACAACCGGCAACGATTTCGGCGGCAATCGGGGCCGCCGGCCGTTCAGTGAATCGCGACTCGGTCGACCCCGTAATCTGCAAAACATTTTTTCACTCGCGCCAACGTAAGCACTGCTGGCGGACCGTCTCATTGAGCGATTTTTCCTGTTTGAAAACGGTTCTCAACCACGATGCGTCGTTCACGCGCGCCTTCGCGAGCGCGCCGATCTCGTCGAGCGCCGCGCGCGAACCGAGCGCGGCCGCATGCGGCGCGATCCGGTCGAGCGTGTCGAGGATGTCTTCGGCGATCGTGCGGCGCTCACCCGTCTGAGGATTCACGCAGGTGCCCTCGAGCCCGAAGCGGCACGCCTCGAAACGGTTGAACGTGTACACGAGGTAGTCGTCCTCGGACAGCTTCAGCGGCCGGTCGGTCAGCAGGTAGCGCGCGAGCGTCTGGATGTAGCAGGCGATCGCCGCCGCGCGGTCGACCGACAGCGGCGTGTCCATCACGCGCACCTCGATCGTCCCGTAGCCGGGCTTCGGCCGGATGTCCCAGTAGAAGTCCTTCATCGAGTTGACGACGCCGGTGTTCACCATCTTCGTGAAGTACTCCTCGAAGCTGTCCCAGGTCAGCACGAACGGCGCGCGGCCCGACAGCGGGAACGCGAACACCGAATTCAGGCGTGCCGAATGGAAGCCGGTGTCGACGTTCTGCACGAACGGCGACGACGCGGACAGCGCGATGAAGTGCGGAATGAAGCGCGACATCGAGTGCAGCAGGAACAGCGCGCTGTCGGGATCGGGGCAGCCGATGTGCACGTGCTGGCCGAACACGGTGAACTGCTTGGCGAGATAGCCGTACAGCTCGGAGATGTACTGGAAGCGCGGCGCATCGTAGATCTGCCGGTCGCTCCATTGCTGGAACGCATGCGTGCCGCCGCCGGCCAGCCCGACGTTGAGCTGGTCGGCCGCCTTCACGAGCACGTCGCGGATCGCATGCAGCTCGCTCACCGCCTGCTCGTGCGAATGGCAGATGCCGGTCGACAGCTCGATCATGCTCTCGGTGATTTCCGGCGTGATGTTGCCCGGGAAGGTCTCGCCCTGGATCAGGCGCATCAGGTCGGAGGCCGCTTTGGTCAGGTCGTAGTTGTGCGTGTTGACGACCTGGATCTCCAGTTCGACGCCGAACGTAAACGGCTCGGAATTGACGAAGGTTTCGAGTGCCATGGCAGGTTCCGGAATCAGTTGCCGTCGCTGCGTTCACCGACCGCCGACAGGCAGCGGTACACGATGAACGGGCTGACGAGCTGCAGGATCACGATCGTGCACATCACGATCGCGCGCAGGTGCGGGTCGAAATTCGGATAGAGCTGGTACGTGTCGTCGACGAGCAGGTACGACAGCGCGGACATCGGCGTGAGCGCGATGCCGAGCGCGACGCCCTGCTTCATGCCGATGCCGCTCGGCTTCGCGAACGCGACGACGCCGGCCAGCTTCGCGACGAGCCGCGTGACGATCAGCACGATCGCGAGCAGCCCGCCGAGCGCGATGTCGCCCCACGTGAACGACGTGAGCGTGAGCACGAACAGCGTCACCGTCAGCAGCCAGCCGGCCGTGCCGAAGTGCTCGGGCCACAGTTGCGGGCGCGCCTCGAGGTTCTTCACGATGATGCCCGCGAGCAGCAGCGTGAGCAGCGTCGACAGCTTCAGCGCCTGGGCGACGGCGATCGCGAGCATCACGAGCCCGAACAGCGCGACGAACGAATGCTCGTCGCGCATCGTCGCGGTCATGTGGCGGAACAGGTAGTTGCACGAACGCGCGACGACATACGCGACGATGAACGACCCCGCGAGCAGGTAGAGCGGCTGCAGGATCGTCGCGAACACGTTGCCGTACGCTTCCTGGTGGAGCCAGCTCGTCACGAGCTTGGTCAGCACGATCGCATAGACGCTGTTGAGCGCGGTGAGCGTGATGAGGCGTTGCGACACCTGGCCTTCCGCGCGCAGTTCGGTCTTCAGCTGGATCACCATCGATGGCGACGTCGCGATCGCGATCGCCGACAGCACCAACGCGACCATCCCCGACACCCCGAGCGCGAGCATCACGAACAGCACCAGCACGAACGTCAGCGTGGCTTCGGCGAGGCTCGACGCGACGAGCCACGGATTGCGCCGGATCCAGCGCAGGTCGAGACGGCTGCCGAGCTCGAACAGCAAGAGGCCGAGCGCGACGTCGATCAGCAACCGGGATGTTTCGTCGGTGCTTGCATCGATCACGCCGAAGCCGAACGACCCGGCGATGAGACCGATTACCGCATAGCCGGTGATGCGGGGCAGACGCCATGCGCGATAGCAAAGCTCGCCACACAGGCCGGCCGCGAACAACGCGAGCCCGGCCCAGAACACGGCATCCGGCGTGAGCGGCCAGTTGGGCAGGAATGAGAACGCCGACTTCATCGTGGTGACTTCTCCTTTGGAAGCGACCGCCAGCGACGCGGGGTCAAGCGTCAGAAATGGATGCGCGCCGGCTGGGTATCGCCCCGAATGTGATTGTTGTGTCGACGACGGCGGGACATGGGATCCGCCTTTTCCACCACAGGGCGGAAAGTCGTTCAGGTTGCCGATCTGGATTGTCGGCCTGGTGTGTGAACGGACTGCGCAGTCTCGAAGATTCAGATTCGAAATCGTGCCGACCGTTCCATTGAAGCATGTCCGGCGCCTGGCCGGATGAACGCGAAGGAAACCGATTGTGCCACAGCTTTTTCGGTCTGGAACCCATTGAATCGACTCGCGGCGCTGTGCGGCACCACAGGTCTTTGGTTTCAAAGGTTTACTTGTATATATACGTAGTAGAAGTTAACAAAGGGCGCACAGTTCTGTGGATAACTTCGGTTTACGTCGACAGATCAAGGCGTTGCAGAACCCATAACCCGTTGCACAGGCTGTTCGTGCACAGAGGTTTGAGTTGAGCAACTTTTGGGCCGCCTCACAGCTGTGCCGAGTTGCCCAGTTTACGTCCACTGTGATTGCACACGAAGTGCGCGCGGATTTCGCGCGGTTATCCACAGCGTCGAGTGGATAACCTTGCGCGAAAAAGTCCGGAAACTGTGAGCGACTCGGCTGAGCGGTCAGCCGGCCTGGCCGACGCGGCGCGCGCGCAATGCGCGGATCAGGAAGCGTGCGGGGTCGACGGCATCGGCAAGTTCGCGTTCGAGCGGCCAAGGCTCGCCTTCGAGTTGCGAGGCGATCAGTTCCGCGCCGAGCGCCGCCCATACGAGGCCGCGCGAGCCGAAGCCGAATGCGCCGTAGAGTCCGGGCATGCGCGGCAGGTCGCGCGCCTGCGCACCGCTCAGCGCGCGGGCATTGGCGATGGCGCCTGCTTCGTCCGCGAGCGGGCCGAGCAGCGGCAGGCGGTCGCCGACGACCCAGCGGAACGCAACGCGGCCGCGCAGTGTGTCGGGATCCGGCAGGTCGCCGATCAGGCCCGGTAGCAGATGCCGTACGCGCTCGATGTTTTCGAGGTGGCCGGCCGCACGCATCGCGGGATCGACGTCGTCGGGTTCGAACGTGGCGCCGATCAGCAGCGTGCCGTCGTCGAGCGGCACCGCGTAACCGTCGCCGATCGTCGGACACGGCAGCGATGCCGTGCTGCCGGCCGGCAGCAACGTGAGCTGGCCGCGCACCGGCTGCAACGCGACATGGTGCAGCCCGGCGAGACGCGCGGCGTCGCCGGCATTCGCGAGCACGACGACGGGCGCTTCAGCCAGCGTGCCGCCCGCATCGTCGAGTGCATGCCATGCGTCGCCCCGCCGTTCGAGCTTGGCAACGCGGGTGGACGCGAGCAAGCGCACGCGCTCGCCGGCCGCCGCATATTGGGCCGCGCACAGGCCGGCCGGCCAGACGGCGCCGCCGTGCGGAAACAGCAGGCCGCCCTGCGCGACCGGCAGGTTCAGATGCGCGCGCGCGGCCTCGACGTCGAGCAGCGAGACATAGTCGGACGGCGCACCGAACGCATCGAATGCCTCGCGCATCCGCTCGAAGTCGCCGGCCGATTCGGCGAGATGGATCATCCCGTGCGTGCTGCGCGCGAATGCGTGGCCTGCGCGTTCGAGCGCCTGCCAGCGTGCGATCGCGTGCAGGAAGCCGCCGCGCGTGAGCCGGCTCGCGACGTTGTCGTCGCGTGTCATCAGCGGATGGAATACACCGGCCGGATTGCCCGACGCGTCGCTCGCGATCCGGTCATGTCGCTCGATCAGCGTGACTTCCCAGCCGCGCGCGGCCAGGCGTTCGACGACCGCGCAGCCCGCCAGCCCCGCGCCGATCACGATCGCACGGCGCGTCGCAACGGGCAGTGCGAGCGGCGGCTCGTGCCGGCGCGCGCGCCAGCGCGGCGCATATTCGCCGACGAGCAGATCGTCGACTTCGCGATACGTGAAACCCGATTTGTCGAGCGCGTGTTTCAACGCGTCCGAACTCGCATGCGCTGCAAAGGTGGCGTGTTCGCCGGCGATTTTCGAGAGCACGCGGACCACGTCGGCCGATGGGAGATCCGTGTCGTTCGATGATGCGAGGCCGTCGAGACAGAACGCATCGGCGCGCGCGACGATCTTCCCCAGCATGTCGATCGCATCGCCGAACGCCAGCGTGAGCACCACGCGCCCTTCGTCGAATTCGAGCCGATGAAGGCCCGGCACGCGCATCGGCCACGCGTCGGCAAGGGCATCGACATCCGCCGATATGGTTGTGTCCGCAACGATATGCGAAGCGGCGCGGCGCAGGTCGTCGCGCGAGAACGGATGCGGTTCGACTGCGACGAAATGCAGCCGCTCGCAGCGCGCGGGATCGTCGCGCCAGGCGGCCCAGGCCGCAAGGAAACTGCCGCCCGCGCCGAATCCGGTCGCCACGATCGTGAACGTGCGGCGGCCCTGCCAGCGCGCCGGCAGCCCGTTGCCCGCGACGAACACGCGATGCGCGAGCGCGCCGGACGCGCCGCGATGGAGCTCGCCGAACTCGGGCGAGACGAGCGTGCGGTCGTCGCGGCGCGCGAGCGTGGCGGGAACAAGTCGGTCGGTCATGCGAAACAAAAAACGTGGCAGCCAAGCCTGGCAAGGGATTGCGCGGGGCCGTCCGACCGGTCGTTGGAAAAAGCCAACGGCGCGGCGCACGGGCGGACCGCGCTGCGTATCCTGTCCGGTTGGCGCTGGTCAAAAAACGGGCAGTCGATGATTCATTCGGCGAAATACCGATGAAAATCTTTGAAACCCTTGTCGTTATTGGGTTTGCGCTGCGCTATCATAGCAACGCCGTACCGCGGGGTGGCCACCGGCTCACCGGAGGGCGCGTCGCGCGGGCCAGGATTCGGCGCTGTGTCGTCGGAGTCTGACTCTCGACGGCACGGTTCGCGCACGTATAATCGGCGCGTTCGCGCTGTTCGTGTCAACCTAACCTGATAAAGGAACCTTAATGAACAAACAGGAACTGATCGACGCCGTCGCCGCCCAAACGGGCGCCAGCAAGGCTCAAACCGGCGAAACGCTGGACACGCTGCTCGAAGTCATCAAGAAGGCCGTGTCGAAGGGTGATGCGGTTCAGCTGATCGGCTTCGGCAGCTTCGGTTCGGGCAAGCGCGCAGCACGTACGGGCCGCAACCCGAAGACCGGCGAAACCATCAAGATCCCGGCAGCCAAGACGGTCAAGTTCACGGCTGGCAAGGCGTTCAAGGACGCCGTCAACAAGCGTTAAACCAGCGCCTGTTCCAAGAAAAACCCGCCTTTCGGCGGGTTTTTTGTTGGGCGCGCGCAGCATTTTCGCCACAGTCCGCGCCCCTCTTGCAAGATTTAACGGTTGTTTTTACAACGCGTTACGCGTGCACGATCTGCGTGTCGCCGTGATCGTCGTCGTCGTGCGAATCGACATCCCACGCCGGGAACGGATCGTCGAACGCGTGCCATCCGGCCGCGCCGAGCGCGAATTCCGCATCGGTCAGCAGGCACGCATCGAGCTTCTCGCGCCATGCATCCGCGTCGAGCGCGATACCGATCAGCACGAGTTCCTGCCGGCGATCGCCCACTGTGCGATCGTCGATGTCGCCGTGCCATTCGGCGCGGATTTCACCGAGCAGCTCGTCGTCGTCCGGCCATTCGGCGCGATCCTGCGCCGCCCACCAAAGCCCCGCCGGGCCATGCCGGCATACGCCGCCCGCCTGCGACAGCGAACCCGCGATGTCGTTGCGCGTCGCGAGCCAGAAGAAGCCCTTGCTGCGCAGCACGCCCGGCCACTCCTGATGCAGCAGCGCCCAGAGTCGCGCCGGATGAAACGGCCGGCGCGCGCGATAGACAAAATTGCCGATCCCGAATTCGTCGGCTTCGCCGTGCACGTGCGCATGATGTTCGTCATGGCAGTCGGGGTCGTCGCAATGCGTGTGATCGTGATCGAGCGACGCGAGCCAGCCCGGAGCGTTCGCGGCCTCGTCGAAATCGAAGCGGCCCGTGTTCAGCACTTCGTCGAGCGGCACGTTGCCGAACGTCGACACGACCTGGTGCGCGCGCGGATTGAGTCGCGCGAGGATGTGCTGCAGGCGGGCAAGGTCGTCCGCGGCGACGAGGTCGGCCTTGTTGATCACCAGCACGTCGCAGAATTCGATCTGCTCGATCAGCAGCTCGACGAGCGTGCGGTCGTCCTCTTCCGATGCGGCGATGCCGCGCGTCGCGAGCGCATCGTCCGAGCCGTAGTCGCGCAGGAAGTTGTACGCGTCGACCACGGTGACGAGCGTGTCGAGCCGCGCGATGGTCGACAGCGACGTGCCGTCATCGTCGACGAACGTGAAGGTTTCGGCGATCGGCATCGGCTCCGCGATGCCGGTCGATTCGATCATGATCGCGTCGAAGCGGCCTTCCGATGCGAGCGTGCGGATCTCGACGAGCAGGTCGTCGCGCAGCGTGCAGCAGATGCACCCGTTCGACATCTCGACGAGGCGTTCCTCGACGTGAGACAGTGCCTGCGCGTCGCGCACGAGCGACGCATCGATGTTGACCGCCGCGAGATCGTTGACGATCACGGCGACTTTCAGGCCCGCGCGGTTCGCGAGGACGTGATTGAGCAGCGTGGTCTTGCCGGCGCCGAGGAAGCCGGACAGCACGGTGACGGGCAACGGCTGGTTCATTGCCGGATTCATAGCGATATGCACCAACGGAAAAATTGAAAAAGCGGCCGCGACGCCCTTCCGGGGCGCGATCGTCCCGCGGACGGGCGAAATTGCGGCGTGAGATCCGCATTGTGCATCAAACGCGCGCCGGCCGGCCGGTACGGCATCAGGCCGCGCTGCGGCGCGGCGTCACTGCACGGGCGGCAGCAGCTTCCACTGCGTCAGGATGCCGGCGATCTGCCGTGCATACTTGTCGCGCAGCGACGGGGTTTCCGAATGATAGGCGCCGACCGCCTGCCACGTGTTGCCGTAACGGTTCATCTTCTGCTTGAGATGCCACGCGGCGATATAGACGTTCTTGCACGGCTCCATCAGCGTGTCGCGGCCGATTCCATAGCGCGACAGCGTGGGCAGGTGGATCGAATTGATCTGCATCAGGCCGTAGTCGACCGAGCCGTTCGTGTTCTTGTTCAGCGCGCCGGGCCGGTTGCGCGATTCCTGCCATGCGATCGCGCGCAGGATCAGCGGATTGACCTGCTGATATTTAGCGGCCTCGTCGAAACAGTCCGCGCGAGCGTTCGCGCTGGCGAAATACCCGCCGGCGGCGATCAACACGATCGAAACGAACCGTCTGTTCATGGTGCGAAATCGACAAGAAAATGCGTGAGGGTCGGGAAAACCCGTGCCTGTTATTCGTGCGACGAGAATCGTGCCGCCCGTATCATACCGACAGTCCGTTAGCTTGCGACATACAGGAGTACGGCCGCCCGGTTATACCGCATTTCCGTGTCGGTTCATCGTGAAACGGGAGCGATGGCCGCATGCCGAGAATAATGCCGAATCTTACAGATTGCATACGGTTCGCCGGATACATGTCGTATGTGAGACAGTCCTCGGATCAATGTGATATTTCGGACATGAAAAACTGCTAATGTCGCCTCTTTCGGACTTGGATCCCAGCACTACCGCCGGAAGTGGCCTGAGCCGGCATCGACCCATTCATCCATGACAAGAAATCGCTTCGTTATGCGGCGTGTCGCCACGACCCTGATCGTCGCCGGCATCATCGTCTCGCAGGCCGCCTACGCTCAGGTCACGCTCAATTTCGTGAATGCGGATATCGACCAGGTCGCCAAGGCGATCGGCGCCGCAACCGGCAAGACCATCATCGTCGACCCTCGTGTGAAGGGGCAGCTCAACCTCGTGGCCGAACGGCCGGTGCCGGAAGACCAGGCGCTGAAGACGCTGCAGTCGGCGCTGCGCATGCAGGGCTTCGCACTCGTGCAGGATCACGGCGTGCTGAAGGTCGTGCCCGAGGCCGACGCGAAACTGCAGGGCGTGCCGACCTACGTCGGCAATGCGCCGCAGGCGCGCGGCGACCAGGTGATCACGCAGGTGTTCGAGCTGCACAACGAATCGGCGAACAACCTGCTGCCCGTGCTGCGGCCGCTGATCTCGCCGAACAACACGGTCACCGCCTACCCGGCGAACAACACGATCGTCGTGACCGACTACGCGGACAACGTGCGGCGCATCGCGCAGATCATCGCCGGCGTGGACAGCGCCGCGGGCGCGCAGGTGCAGGTCGTTGCGCTGCGCAACGCGAACGCGATCGACCTCGCCCAGCAGTTGCAGAAAATGCTTGACCCCGGCGCGATCGGCAACAGCGACGCGACGCTGAAGGTGTCGGTCACGGCCGACCCGCGCACCAACTCGCTGCTGCTACGCGCGTCGAGCGCGTCGCGCCTCGCGGCCGCGAAGCGTCTCGTGCAGCAGCTCGATGCGCCGAGCGCGGTGCCCGGCAACATGCACGTCGTGCCGCTGCGCAACGCCGATGCGGTGAAGCTCGCGAAGACGCTGCGCGGGATGCTCGGCAAGGGCAGCGGCAGCGACAGCGGTTCGTCGGCGTCGTCCAACGATGCGAACAGCTTCAACCAGAACGGCGGCTCGTCATCGAGCGGCAACTTCTCGACCGGTACCTCCGGCACCCCGCCGCTGCCGTCGGGCGGCCTCGGCGGCTCGTCTTCGTCGTCATCGTACGGCGGCACGTCCAGCAGCGGCGGGCTCGGCAGTGGCGGCCTGCTCGGCGGCGACAAGGACAAGGGCGACGACAACCAGCCCGGCGGGATGATCCAGGCCGATGCGGCAACCAACTCGCTGATCATCACCGCGTCGGATCCGGTTTACCGGAACCTGCGCTCGGTGATCGACCAGCTCGACGCGCGGCGCGCGCAGGTCTATATCGAGGCGCTGATCGTCGAGCTGAACTCGACGACGCAGGGCAACCTCGGCATCCAGTGGCAGGTGGCGAGCGGCCAGTTTCTCGGCGGCACGAACCTGAACCCCGGGCTGGGCCTGGGCAACAGCATCATCAACCTGACGGCGGGCGGCGTGACCAACGCCGCCGGCGGCATCACCGGTGGCGGGCTGGCCAACAATCTCGGGGCGCTGAGCCAGGGGCTCAACATCGGCTGGCTGCACAACATGTTCGGCGTGCAGGGGCTCGGTGCACTGCTGCAGTATTTCGCGGGCGTAAGCGACGCGAACGTGCTGTCGACACCGAACCTGATCACGCTCGACAACGAGGAAGCGAAGATCGTCGTCGGCCAGAACGTGCCGATCGCGACCGGTTCGTATTCGAACCTGACGAGCGGCAATACGAACAACGCGTTCAATACCTACGATCGCCGCGACGTCGGCCTGACCCTGCACGTGAAGCCGCAGATCACCGACGGCGGGATCCTCAAGCTGCAGCTCTACACCGAGGATTCGGCGGTCGTCGCGGGGACCACGAGCGCGCAGACCGGCCCGACCTTCACGAAGCGCTCGATCCAGTCGACGATCCTGGCGGACAACGGCGAGATCATCGTGCTCGGCGGCCTGATGCAGGACAACTACCAGGTGTCGAACAGCAAGGTGCCGCTGCTCGGCGACATCCCGTGGATCGGCCAGCTGTTCCGTTCCGAATCGAAGGTGCGCGCGAAAACCAACCTGATGGTGTTCCTGCGCCCGGTGATCATCTCCGATCGCAGTACCGCGCAGGAAGTCACGTCCAACCGCTACGACTACATCCAGGGCGTGACGGGGGCGTACAAGTCGGACAACAACGTGATCCGCGACAAGGACGATCCGGTCGTCCCGCCGATGCCGATCGGCCCGAGCCAGGGCGGCACGGCCGCGGGCAACCTGTTCGATCTCGACAAGATGCGTCGCCAGCAGCTGCAGCGCCAGGTGGCGCCGGTGCCGGCCCAGCCGTTGCCGGAAGCGACGCCCGCGCAGCCGCAGAGCGTGCCGCAACAGCCGTTGACGGCCACGCCGGGAGCGTCGCAGTGAGCGACGTGCACGCCTCTTCCACCCACGACGGCGCGCCGGGCGAACGGCAGCCGCCGTCGCCGCTCGCCGCGCGACTGTTGCCGTACGGCTTCGCGAAGAGCGGCCAGGTGCTGATCGCGCATCAGCTCGACGACACGCTCGAGGTGTGGATCAGCGAACGTACGAGTGACGCCGCGCTCGCGGAAATCGCGCGCAACTTCGGCTCGATCGCCGTGCATCGCGTGCCGGCCGACGAGCTCGCGCAGGCGATCAACCATGCGTACGCACGCCAGGACGGCAGCGCCGCGCAGGTGGTCGGCGAAGTCGAGGGCGAAGTCGACCTGTCGCGGCTGATGCAGGACATCCCCGAAGTCGAGGATCTGCTCGAATCGGAAGACGATGCGCCGATCATCCGGATGATCAACGCGCTGCTCACGCAAGCGGCACGCGAACAGGCGTCGGACATCCACATCGAGCCGTTCGAGAACGCGTCGGTCGTGCGCTTTCGCGTCGACGGCACGCTGCGCGACGTCGTGCGGCCGAAGAAGGCGCTGCACGGCGCGCTGATCTCGCGGATCAAGATCATGGCGCAGCTCGATATCGCCGAGAAGCGCCTGCCGCAGGACGGCCGCATCACGCTGCGCGTCGGCGGGCGGCCGGTCGACGTGCGGGTATCGACGCTGCCGACCGGGCACGGCGAGCGCGCGGTGCTGCGTCTGCTGGAAAAGGATGCGCAGCGGCTGAACCTCGAGGCGCTCGGGATGGGCCGCGACACGCTCGTGCAGTTCGACAAGCTGATCGCGCGCCCGCACGGCATCGTGCTCGTCACGGGCCCGACGGGTTCGGGCAAGACGACCACGCTGTATGCGTCGATGTCGCGGCTCGAAACCGCGACGACGAACATCATGACCGTCGAGGACCCGATCGAATACGACCTCGGCGGCATCGGCCAGACGCAGGTGAACGAGCGGATCGGGATGACCTTTGCCCGTGCGCTGCGCTCGATCCTGCGCCAGGATCCGGACGTGATCATGATCGGCGAAATCCGCGACCTCGAAACCGCGCAGATCGCGGTGCAGGCGTCGCTGACGGGCCACCTCGTGCTCGCGACGCTGCACACGAACGATGCGGCCTCGGCCGTCACGCGTCTGACCGACATGGGCGTCGAGCCCTACCTGCTCGCGTCGTCGCTGCTCGGCGTGCTCGCGCAGCGGCTGGTGCGGCAGCTCTGCCCCGTCTGCAAGGAAGAGCGCCAGGAAGAAGGCCGCACCGTGTGGCATCCGGTCGGCTGCGACAAGTGCGGGCATTCGGGGTATTCGGGCCGGCGCGGGGTATACGAACTGCTGCTGGTCGACGAGTCGATCCGCTCGCTGATCCACCGCAACGCGGCCGATGCGGAGATCCTCGCCGCGGGCCGCGCGGAAGGGATGCGCACGCTGCGCGACGACGCCGAGCGCTGGCTCGCGTCGGGCGCGACGTCGCTCGAGGAAGTGCTGCGCGTGACGGGAGGCGCATAGCGCGATGCCGGCATTCCGTTTCGAAGCAATCGATTCGGCGGGACGCGCGCAGAAAGGCGTCATCGATGCCGACAGCGCACGCGCCGCGCGCGGGCAGCTGCGTACGCAGGGGCTCACGCCGCTCGTCGTCGAGCCGGCCGCCAGCGCGACGCGCGGGGCGCGGTCGCAGCGGCTCGCGTTCGGCCGCAAGCTGTCGCAGCGCGAACAGGCGATCCTCACGCGCCAGCTCGCGAGCCTGCTGATCGCCGGGCTGCCGCTCGACGAGGCGCTCGGCGTGCTGACCGAGCAGGCCGAGCGCGACTACATCCGCGAACTGATGGCCGCGATCCGCGCCGAAGTGCTCGGCGGCCATTCGCTCGCGAATGCGCTGGGCCAGCATCCGCGCGACTTTCCGGAAATCTATCGTGCGCTCGTCGCCGCGGGCGAGCACACCGGCAAGCTCGGCATCGTACTGTCGCGCCTGGCCGACTACATCGAGCAGAGCAACGCGCTGAAGCAGAAGATCCTGCTGGCGTTCACGTATCCGGGGATCGTCACGCTGATCGCATTCGGCATCGTCACGTTCCTGCTGAGCTACGTCGTGCCGCAGGTCGTCAACGTGTTCGCGAGCACGAAGCAGCAGCTGCCCGTGCTGACGATCGTGATGATGGCACTGTCGGATTTCGTGCGGCACTGGTGGTGGGCGATCCTGATCGCGGTCGTGCTGATCGTGTGGTTCGTGAAGTCGACACTGTCGCGCGACGGGCCGCGCCTCGCGTTCGACCGCTGGGTGCTCACCGCACCGCTCGCGGGCAAGCTCGTGCGCGGCTACAACACGGTGCGCTTCGCGAGCACGCTCGGCATTCTCACCGCGGCGGGCGTGCCGATCCTGCGCGCGTTGCAGGCGGCCGGCGAGACGCTGTCGAACCGCGCGATGCGCGCGAACATCGACGACGCGATCGTGCGCGTGCGCGAAGGCTCCGCGCTGTCGCGCGCGCTGAACAACGTGAAGACGTTTCCGCCAGTGCTCGTGCACCTGATCCGTTCCGGTGAAGCGACGGGTGACGTGACGACGATGCTGGATCGCGCGGCCGAAGGCGAAGCGCGCGAGCTCGAGCGTCGCACGATGTTCCTGACGAGCCTGCTCGAGCCGCTGTTGATCCTGGCGATGGGGGGCATCGTGCTCGTGATCGTGCTGGCCGTGATGCTGCCGATCATCGAACTGAACAACATGGTGCAATGACGGCCTGACCGCGGGTCGGGCCGTCGCCTTCGGCTTCAGCGCACGTAGATCGCCGGGGACGGCGTGTTGGCGGGCAGCTGGACTTCGGTGCGGGCGCCGTTGCGCTCGACGATGATCGAGCGGGGGCGGACTTCGGCGAGCTTCGCGCCCGACGTGACGTCCGCGCCGAGCGACACGGCACGCGGCGGTTCGCCACCGACACCGATGATCGCGGCACCGCCGTGGTCGAGCGCGAGGATGCCGAACAGGTGGATGTCCTGCACGGCATTCTTGTCGAGCTGACCGCCGAAGAGCGCCGCGGCGTCCTCGGTGCGGATCGGCAGCCGCGCGGCGGCGGCGGGCAGCGGCGCTTCGCGGGCGGACAGCGTGACGACCCAGTAGGTGGCCGTCGCGCACAAACCCGCGAAGAGGGCTAGGGAGAGGATCCGGATCGAGAGCGCGTTCATGCGCGCTATTGTACGGATGTATATGAAATTTGCGTTGGGTGAAAGCCCTCGGCAATGCGCGCCTTACAATGCGTGCTCCGCGCCCGCGGGTTCGGAAGGTTGCCGTCAGGCAATCGTCCGGTGCGCGGGTGCGTCACCCGACCAACGACATTTTTTGGAAAGAGGTAGTCAGTCATGCAAACGTGGATCACTCGCCGCAACGCGGCCGTGCGTCGCCAGCGCGGTTTCACGCTGATCGAGATCATGGTGGTGGTCGCGATCCTCGGGATCCTGGCGGCGCTCATCGTGCCGAAGATCATGAGCCGCCCGGACGAGGCACGCCGCATCGCCGCGAAGCAGGACATCGGCACGATCATGCAGGCGCTCAAGCTGTACCGTCTCGACAACGGCCGCTACCCGACCCAGGATCAGGGCCTGAACGCGCTGATCCAGAAGCCGTCCACCGATCCGATCCCGAACAACTGGAAGGACGGCGGCTATCTTGAGCGCCTGCCGAACGATCCGTGGGGTAACGGCTACAAGTACCTGAACCCGGGCGTGCACGGCGAGATCGACGTGTTCAGCTACGGCGCCGACGGCAAGGAAGGCGGCGAAGGCAACGACACCGACATCGGTTCGTGGCAATAAGCGCTCGCTGACCGGCCCGACGTTTCGTTCCCGTCTTCATGCTCGCCACTCGCACGACCTTCCGCTGCGGCCGCGATTGCCGTGTGCGTCGCGGCGCGGTTTCGTCCGCGCCGGTGCGTGCCGACGGCGGGCAAGCAGAGCACGGCGCGCGGCGTCATCGCGCGCGCGGCTTCACGCTGCTCGAAATGCTGGTCGTGCTCGTGATCGCGGGGCTGCTCGTGTCGCTCGCGTCGCTGTCGCTCACGCGCAATCCGCGTACCGACCTGCGCGAGGAAGCGCAGCGCATCGCGCTGCTGTTCGAGACGGCCGGCGACGAAGCGCAGGTGCGTGCCCGGCCGATCGCGTGGCAGCCGACCGCGCACGGCTTCCGTTTCGACGTGAGCTCGCCCGACGGCTGGCGCACGCTGCGCGACGACCTGCTGCGCCCGCGCGACTGGGACGGTGGCGTCACGGGCGCCGACATCGACTATCCGGGAGCCGACACGCATGCGAACCGCGTCGTGTTCGGCACCGAGAGCATCGACACGCCGGTGCGCGTGACGCTGCATTCGGCGGTCGGCAGCGCGACGATCGTCGGCACCGGCAACGGCCGCTACGAGGTGCAATGACGATGCGTCGTCGCCTGCCCTCTTCCGTTTCTTCATCGCGCGGTTTCACGATGATCGAGGTGCTGGTCGCACTCGCGATCATCGCGGTCGCGCTCGCCGCGTCGATCCGCGCGGTCGGCACGATGGCGAACAACGCGTCCGACCTTCATCACCGCCTGCTCGCCGGCTGGAGCGCCGACAACGCGCTCGCGCAGATGCGGCTCACGCATGCGTGGCCGGAGATCGGCGAACAGAGTTTCGACTGCTCGCAAGGCAACGTGCAGCTCGTCTGCACGCAGCGCGTGAGCACCACGCCCAACCCGGTATTCCGGCGCGTGCGGATTTCGGTGAGCATGCCCGGGCACACCGGCGTGCTCGCGCAAATGGTGACGGTGGTCGCGAATGAAACCAGCCGTCCGCTCTGACGCGCCGATGCGACGCCCGCTCGCCCGCCCCGCCCGCGGCTTCACGCTGATCGAGCTGATGATCGCGATCGCGATCCTCGCGGTGGTCGCGATCCTCGCGTGGCGCGGGCTCGACCAGATCATGCGCGGTCGCGACAAGGTCGCGGCCGCGATGGAAGACGAGCGCGTGTTCGCGCAGATGTTCGACCAGATGCGCATCGACGCGCGGCTCGCCGCGACCGACGACGAAGCCGGCCAGCCGGCGATCGGCGTGGCAGGCAATACGCTGCAGATCGTCCGCGAACTCGAGGTGCCGGGCGTCGCGCCGCGGCTGCAGGTGGTGCGCTACCGGATCGCCGGCGGGCGCGTCGTGCGCTATGCATCGCCGCCGATCGACGACGCGAACCGGCTGCGCAACATGCTGAAGGACAGCAGCGTCGAAGGCTGGAGCTGGGTCGCGCTGATGGGCGGCGTCGGCGCGATCGACGCGAAGCTATACGTGCCGCGCGTGGGCTGGACCACCAACCTGCAGACGGCCAACGACGCGCTCGCGCAGAACAACGATGCGCTCAAGGTGCCGCAGATCGGCAACGCGCCGCCTGCACGCGCGGTGACGGGGCTGCAGGTCAGCATCGGCGCGACGTCGCTGCGTGTGCCGGTCACGCGCATCTTCCTCGTCGGGGAATGACGATGCGCGCGCGCCCTCACCGCTCATTGCTTGCCGCCCGTGCTGCCGGTCACGCACGGGCACGCGGCCGCCAGCGCGGCGCGGCGATCATCACCGCGCTGCTGGTCGTCGCGCTGTCGGCGATTCTCGTCTCGGGGATGCTGTGGCGCCAGCAGGTGCAGATCCGCCGGATCGAGAACCAGCGCGTGATCGCGCAGGCGCAGTGGGTCGCGCGCGGCGCGCTCGACTGGACGCGGATGATCCTGCGTTCCGAAGGCGATACGGCGCCCGGCATCACGTATCTCGGCGGCATCTGGGGCGTGCCGATCGCGAAGACGAAACTGTCGGACTTCCTCGGCCGGATCGGTGCGCCCAACGACGCCGGCGGCGAAGACACCTATCTCTCCGGCTCGATCGAGGACGCGCAGGCGAAGTTCAACCTGCGCAACCTCGTGGCGTCGCCGGCGCCCGGCGTGCTGCAGTTGAACGTCACGCAGGTTCAGGCATTCCAGCGCCTGCTGACGACGCTCGGCTACGACGGCGCGTTCGCGAAGCGCATCGCGCTGCAGGTGCGCGCGAGCCTGCTGAATTCGGCGACGCGTTTCCAGATGCCGACGCTGCCGGGTGGCGGCACGGCGCCGCCGGTCACCGCGCCGGTGACGACCGATCAGCAAGGCGGCGGCTTCACCGACGATCCCGGCATGACGGGCGGCGATCGCGGGCCCGCGCCGCTGATGATGACGGGCGTCGACAGCCTGCTCGACGTCGACGGCGTGACGCCCGAGATGGTCGCGCGGCTGCGCCCGTTCGTCACCGTGCTGCCTACCACGACGCCCGTGAACATGAACACGGCGCCGGCCGAGGTGATCGCGGCGCTGATGCCGGGGATGAGCGTGTCGTCCGCGCAGGCGCTCGTGTCGCGCCGCGAGACCGTGTTCTTCCGCAACGTCGGCGACGTGCAGCTCGCGCTGCGCGGCGCCGGTGCGCCGAACGTGACGCTCGACTCGAGCGTCATCGACGTCAATTCGAGCTATTTCATCGTGCATGGCCGGATCCAGCATGACCGGGCGGAGGTTGATCGCACCTCGCTCGTGTATCGTGATCCGACCACGCACTCGACACGGGTCGTGCGCATTCGCGACCAGCTATAACGACGCCAATCGGGAGAGGAGCTCTTGTGAGCACGTTGATTGTTTCTTTGCCGCCGCGCGAGCCTGCCGTGCCGTTGCAGGAATGGCAGTGGCCCGAGCTGCCGTTCACGCTCGTCGACAAGGCCGGCCACGTGCAGCGCGCCGGCCGCGCCGCGCTTGCGTTGCTGCCGCGCGCGAATGCGACCGTGCTGATCGTCGCCGCGCGCGACGTGCTGCTGCTGGCCGCGACCGTGCCGCCGCTGAAGGGACCGAAGCTGCGCCAGGCGCTGCCCAACATCGTCGAGGATCAGCTGATCCAGGATCCGCTCGGCTGCCATATCGCGCTCGATCCGGATGCGCTGCCCGACGGGCGCCGTGTGCTGGCGGTCGTCGATCGCGCGTGGTTCCGCACGATCTGCGAAGCGTTCACGGCGGCCGGCCACCGGCACCTCAGCGCGGTGCCCGCGACCCGCTGCCTGCCGGCGCCGCACGTCACCGCCGCGCCGGCCGACAGCGAGGTCGATGCCGCTGCGGTTGCTGCGGACGCCGTCGAGGCGCCGCCCGCCCGTCCGGCGACGGTGGCCGCGGTGCTCGGGCTTGCGGCATCGGTCGAGCCGGTACTCGTCGAAGCCGGCGCGCTGCCGGCTGCAGCCGGTGCACCCCGCCTCGAACTCGCGGTCGCGCGCGGTGCGCTCGGCGAAGGCTTCGCGGCGCCCGCGTCGCGTGCGGCCGGCACACTGGCCGCGCTGGCGGGCGGCGGCGACGTCGAACTGTACGAACTCGGCGAACCGGGCGCGGAGCCGCGGCTCGCATCGGTCGGCCGCACCGACGGCGGCCCGTTGCTGCCGGGCGCCGCGCCGCTGTCGTTCGACGCGTTCGCGCGGCGCGCGCTGACCGAGAAGTTCGACCTGTGCCAGTTCGAATTCGAATCGCAGCCGTGGCGCTTCGACCGCGCGACGGTGAAGCGCCTGCGCGTGCCGCTCGCGCTCGTCGCGGCGACGCTCGGCGTGGCGGTGATCGGGATGAACCTGCACTGGTGGAAGCTGTCGCGCGAGCGCGATGCGCTGTCCGCGCAGATCACCGAGACGCTGCTGTCCGCGTTCCCGAAAACGACGACGGTGCTCGATCCGCCCGCGCAGATGCAGCGCCAGCTCGACCAGTTGCGTCTCGCGGCCGGCGAACTGTCGCCGAACGATTTCCTCGCGCTGGCGAGCGGGCTGTCGCGTTCGATGGGCGCGCTGCCGCTGAACGGCATCGCGTCGCTCGACTATCACGACCGGCGGCTCGACGTCGGCTTCAAGCCCGAGGTCAAGGTCGATCCCGATTTCACGCAGCGCCTCGCGCGTAACGGACTGTCCGGCGAAGTCGACAGCAACACGGGCAAATGGACGATCCGGAGCCGCTCATGAAGACGGAACAACTGAACCAGACGCTGGCCCAGTTCTGGGGCGAGCGCTCCCAGCGCGAAAAGATGCTGCTCGGCTGGGGCGGCGCCGTGCTGGCGGTCGCGATCGCGTATTCGGTGCTGTGGTCGCCCGCGCAGGAAGGCCGCGCGCGGATCCAGCGCGAGCTGCCGACGATGCGCCGCGAGCTGGCGCAGATGACCGCGCAGGCGAACGAGGCGAAGTCGCTGACGGCCGCCGCGCAGGGCGTCGCGCCGACCGGCCTCGCGCTGAAGGACGCGCTGACCGCGTCGCTGTCCGATCACGGGCTGCAGGGCGCGCAGGTGCAGATCGTCGGCAACGGTGTGCAGATCCAGATGAAGAACGTGTCGTTCCCGGCGTGGACGCAGTGGCTCGACGATGCGCGCCGGCAGTTCAAGGTCCAGGTCGGCGAGGCGCATGCCACTGCGCTGAAGGACGATGGCCAGGTCGACCTGACGGCCGTGATGCAACCGTCCACGCAGAAATGACGCAGCTGGACGATGCAAGTGGCAGTCGGCCGATGAGGCCGGGATTGAGGCGGCTCGCCACCGCATTGCCGTGGGTACTGGCGGGCGGCCTGGCGACGGCGTTGACGCTCGTCGCACTTGCGCCGGCCGCGTGGATCGCGCCGCAGTTCGCGCGCGCGACCGGCGGGCACGTGAATCTCGTCGATCCCGACGGGTCGCTGTGGCACGGCTCGGGCACGCTGATGCTCGCGCCGGGGGCCGACCAGAGCGCGGCGACGCTGCTGCCCGGCCGGGTCGAATGGACCACGCGCTTCTGGCCGCTGCTGACCGGGCGCGTGCAGATGCGCATGCGGCAGACCGAGGCGATGCCCGACGCGGTCACGCTCGATGCGACGTGGCGCGGCGCGGTGCTGTCGGCGGGCACGATGGCCGTGCCCGCGTCGCTGCTCGCGGGGCTCGGCACGCCGTTCAACACGCTCGACCTGCAGGGCGACGTGCGGCTCGGCTGGAGCGACTGGCGCCTGATCGGCAACAACGCGTTCGGCCAGCTGACGGTGACGATCGAGTCGATGAGTTCGCGCGTCTCGCGCGTGAAGCCGCTCGGTTCGTACCGCGCGGTGCTGCAGGCGAAGGGGGCCGGCGCCGATCTCGACCTGTCGACGACGCAGGGCCCGCTGTTCCTCGACGGCCACGGCACCTTCGGCCCGGGCCAGGGCTCGTTCCGCGGCACCGCGCACTCGGCGCCCGAGCAGCAGGCGAACCTCGCGGGGCTGCTGAACCTGCTCGGCCATCCGATCGGCAACAACGAGGTGTCGCTGATCTTCGGCGACGCGCAGCGCTGACGCGCGCGTCGCCCTTTCCTTCCTACTTCTGCGCGAGCGGTGCGGTGGCCGCGGGCGCGGCCGCACCGGACGCCGGCACGGGCGCCGCGACGTCGCCGTTCTCGCGCGTCATCTCAGCCACGTTCCAGCCGCCGCCGAGCGCCTTCACGAGCCCGACCGACGACGTCATCCGCTGCCCGGCGATCGTCGCGAGCTTTTGCTGCGCGGTGAACGCGGTGGTCTGCGCGGTCAGCACGTTCAGGTAGGCGACCGTGCCGGCCTTGTACTGGTTCGTGACGATCGCGAGCGAATGCTCGGCGCTGTCGACGGCCTGCCGCTGCACGTCGATTTCCTGCGCGAGGATGCGCTGCGACGCGAGGTTGTCCTCGACGTCCTGGAACGCGGTGAGCACCGCGAGGCGGTACGCGGCGACGTCCTGGTCGTAGGTCGCGCGCGCGGCGTCGGTCTGCGCGGCGCGCAGCCCGGCGTCGAACAGCGTGGCCGCGAGCTGCGGGCCGACCGTCCAGAAGCGTGCCGGCAGCGTGAACAGCTGCGACCACACCGAGCTCTGGAAGCCGCCGGTGGCCGACAGCGTGAGCGTCGGGAAGAACGCGGCGATCGCGACGCCGATCTGCTCGTTCGCCGCCGCCGCACGGCGCTCGGCCGCGGCGATGTCGGGCCGGCGCTCGAGGATCGCGGACGGCACGTCGACCGGCGTGATCGGCGGCTCGGCCGTGAGCGGATTCGGCGGCAGCGAGAAAGTCGACGCCGGTTCGCCGATCAGCGTCGCGATCGCATGCTCGTACTGCGCACGGGCCACGCCGTTGTCGATCGATGCGGCCTG
Source organism: Burkholderia sp. AU38729 (assembly GCF_020419725.1). Classification (NCBI taxonomy): domain Bacteria; kingdom Pseudomonadati; phylum Pseudomonadota; class Betaproteobacteria; order Burkholderiales; family Burkholderiaceae; genus Burkholderia; species Burkholderia sp. AU38729. The sequence goes on from NZ_JAIZQO010000013.1 coordinate 175,542, forward strand.
CGCGCTCTGCAGCTGCGTTTGCGCCTGGATCACGTCCGCACGTGCGGCAACGCCCTGCGCGTACTGGTTCTGCGTGAGCTTCAACGACTGTTCGTACGACTTCACGGTGTCGTCGAGCAGCTTCTGCAGCGCATCGGACGTGCGCAGCTGGAAATAGGTTTGCGCGAGCAGTGCCTGCTGCGACAGCCGCGCGTTCGCGAGATCGGCCGCGGCGGCCGCTTCGCCGGCGCGCTGCGCGCTGACGGTGCGACTCACCTTGCCCCACAGGTCCGGTTCCCAGCTCGCGTCGAGGCCGACGCTGTAGCTGTTGTTGATCGAGCCGGACGAACCGCTGCCGAAGCTCGACGACGAACCCGACGACACCGACGTGCGCGGCGTGCGGGCGCGCGAGCCCGACGCGGTCAGCCCGACGGTCGGGAAATACGCGGCACGCGCCTCGGTGACGAGCGCGCGCGCCTGCCGGTACGCGGCCGCCGATTGCGCGATGGTCTGGTTCGACGCGTTGAGCCTGCCGATCAGCGCATCGAGCTGCGGATCGTTGTAGACCGTCCACCACGCGCCGCGGTCGGTGCGGTCGGCGGGCTGCGCGACCTTCCAGCCGGCCGGCGCTTCCTTGTAGGCGGCGGGGATCGACGTGTCGGGCCGGTGATAGTCGGGCCCGACGGCGCAGCCGGCGAGCAGCACGGCCGTCGCGACGGCGACGGCGGCGCTCAGCGGGCGAGGGGCGCGCGGGAGGGAGGCGTACGGCATGGTGGTTTTTCCTGTCTGGGCGCGACGTCCGGCGAGCGGCGTCGCGCGATGCGGTCGTCGTGCCGCTGGCGGACAAATGGTAACTGACGGCGGGAAAGCTGCGCAGCCCCAAGGGTACGGCGCGCGGCGACAGGAATGTGTTACCGGCGCGAGCGGCCGGTTTACCGGCCATTACGGCCAGCTGACGGGAAGACGGGGATGCGACGCCGGCCGTGCGGGGCGCGGCCGGCGCCCAGCGGAGCAGCCAGGAAGGCGGGAGACGCGCGCGGTCAGCGGTCAGCGGTCAGTGGCAGCGCGCGGGCAGCGGCAGCGGTTCGGCGGCGGACCGCCATGTCGACGGCTCCGTCGCGGCCGGCTGGCCCGCGCGGCGAGCGCCGTCTTTCGCGTTGCGCTGCCGGCGATGATCGAACCAGGCGAACCCGAGCGCCGCGAGCGAGCCGCCCGGGACCACCAGCATCGTCACGTACAGCGCGATCTTCCAGCCGCGGTGCGGCCCGGAAAACGCATGATGAGCGGTATCGGTCAGGTTGCGGCGCAGCGCGCCGGCGGCATTTTTCAGGAACAGCATCGCGAACATCCTCGGGGTGCCCGCAGCGCGGGCGCATCGGTCAGAACATAGTCTCCGGCAGTGCAACATGCACGTCGTAACTGGTTGCCTCAAATAATATTGACTAAGCAACCAATTTTCAAGATACTGGGCGCGTTTAAATCCGAAACGCACTATTGCTGCGCGCGCAATCGCATGACCGGCGGCCTCTACGATCCCGAGAACATCGCGCTGGAAACGAGCCTCGGCTATTACCTGTCGAAGGCGAAGCAGGCGCTCGTCGAGCGGATGGACCGTGCGCTCGAGCCGCTCGACCTCACCGCGCAGCAGATCGGCGTGATCCTGCTGCTGTCGCGCGGCTATGCGCGCACGCCGTTCGAGCTGTCCCGCAAGATGTCGTACGACAGCGGGTCGATGACGCGGATGCTCGACCGCCTCGAACGCAAGGGGCTGGTCGCCCGCTCGCGCAGCGAGCAGGATCGCCGGATGATCGAGCTGACGTTGACCGAACGCGGCGCCGACGCCGCGCGTGCGCTGCCGTCGCTGATCGCGAACGCGCTCAACGCGCAACTCGACGGTTTCTCGGCCGACGAGCTCGTGACGCTCACCGGCCTGTTGCAGCGCTTCATCGCCAACGGGCCCAGTTCGACCGGTTGCCCGAAACCCGACGAAGAAGCAGACGGCTGAGGTGCGCGGAGGCCCCATGTCTAGGTTAAGCACTCGCTTATTTATCTGTCTGGGCAGAAGATGACAAGGCACGCGCTCCCCTTTTCCCTTTATCCGTTCCACCCGGCCGGGTTGCGCTGCGGCGCACACCCGTGCGTTGCGCCGGCGCGTCGCGCGCGCCGCGTCTAGGAGATTCCGATGTCCGCCACCACGGCATCCGCCGCCCCCGCCGCCGAACCCGCGCCGTTGTCCGGCGGTGCGCTCGCGCTGCTCACCGTCGGGCTCGCGCTCGGCACCTTCATGGAAGTGCTCGACACGTCGATCGCGAACGTCGCGGTGCCGACCATTTCCGGCAGCCTCGGCGTCGCGACGAGCGAAGGCACCTGGGTGATCTCGTCGTACTCGGTGGCGTCCGCGATCGCGGTGCCGCTCACCGGCTGGCTCGCGCGGCGGGTCGGCGAGGTGCGGCTGTTCACGCTGTCGGTGCTCGCGTTCACCGTCGCATCGGCGCTGTGCGGCCTCGCGACCAACTTCGAGACGCTGATCGCGTTCCGGCTGCTGCAGGGCCTCGTGTCGGGGCCGATGGTGCCGCTGTCGCAGACGATCCTGATGCGCAGCTACCCGCCCGCGAAGCGCGGGCTCGCGCTCGGGCTATGGGCGATGACGGTGATCGTCGCACCGATCTTCGGCCCGTTGCTGGGCGGCTGGATCAGCGACAACTACACATGGCCGTGGATCTTCTACATCAACCTGCCGATCGGCATCTTCTCGGCGACCTGCGCGTATTTCCTGCTGCGCGGCCGCGAGACGAAGACGTCGAAGCAGCGGATCGACGCGATCGGCCTGGCACTGCTCGTGATCGGCGTGTCGTGCCTGCAGATGATGCTCGACCTCGGCAAGGACCGCGACTGGTTCAACTCGACGTTCATCGTCGCGCTCGCGCTGATCGCGGTCGTGTCGCTCGCGTTCATGCTCGTGTGGGAGGCGACCGAGAAGGAGCCGGTGGTCGACCTGTCGCTCTTCAAGGACCGCAACTTCGCGCTCGGCGCGATGATCATCTCGTTCGGCTTCATGGCGTTCTTCGGCTCGGTCGTGATCTTCCCGCTGTGGCTGCAGACGGTGATGGGCTACACGGCCGGCAAGGCCGGCCTCGCGACCGCGCCGGTCGGGCTGCTCGCGCTCGTGCTGTCACCGCTGATCGGCCGCAACATGCACCGGCTCGACCTGCGGATGGTCGCGAGCTTCGCGTTCATCGTGTTCGCCGGCGTGTCGATCTGGAACTCGACGTTTACGCTAGACGTGCCGTTCAACCACGTGATCCTGCCGCGGCTCGTGCAGGGGATCGGCGTCGCGTGCTTCTTCGTGCCGATGACGACGATCACGCTGTCGAGCATCTCCGACGACCGGCTCGCGAGCGCGTCGGGGCTGTCGAACTTCCTGCGCACGCTGTCCGGCGCGATCGGCACCGCGGCCAGCTCGACGTTCTGGGAAAACGACGCGATCTACCACCACGCGCGGCTGTCGGAATCGGTGAGCGTGTATGCGCAGAACACGACCGACTACCAGGGCGCGCTGTCGCAGCTCGGCATCGTCGGCCAGACGGCCAATGCGCAGCTCAACCAGCTCGTCACGCAGCAGGGCTTCATGATGGCGACCAACGACTTCTTCCTGCTGTCGGCGTTCATGTTCGGCGCGCTCGCGGCGCTCGTGTGGGTCACGAAGCCGAGGAAGGGCGCGGGGCCGGCGATGGGGCATTGACCGCGCGGCGGGCGGCTGTTGCGCCCGCCTCGTTCGCTTGACCACCGCTTCGGCGGGCCTCACTCCCTCGCCCGCAACCCACCAAACGCCAGATCGTCACCCGGCGCGATCGGCAGCGTCGCCCGCGCCACGTCGAGCCACGCGCGCGCCGCGTGCGACAGATACCCCTTCTTCAGCCAGCCGAGCGCGATCGCCCACGTGATCTCCGGCTCGACGATCGGCCGGCACGTGAACTGGCCCGCGTCGAGCCGCCGGCAATACGGCTCGGGCAGCAGCGCGATGCCGACCCCCGCATGCACGAGCGCGGCCATGAAATCCCAGTGGCCGCTGCGGCTCACGATCGACGGCGTGAAGCCGGCCTGCCGGCACGCATCCAGCACCGCGTCGTGCAGTGCGAGGCTTTCCGCGTAGAACACGAACGACTCGCGCGCGAGATCCGCGAGCGGCACGGCCGCGTGATCCTCCCAGCGCGATTCGCGCGGCGCGACAAGCCACAGCGGCGCGCGCACCATCGGCAGCCGCTCGAAGGTGCCGGGATCGACCGGCTCCAGCAGCCCGCCGAGTTCCAGCTCTCCCGACGTCAGCGCGGCCTCGATCATCCGCGCGCCCTGCTCGAACAGCTTCAGCTCGATGTTCGGATAGCGCTGCTTGTACGCGGCGATGATCGGCGTGAACAGCGAGCCGCCGAGCGGCGGGATGCCGATCGTCAGCTCGCCGCGCCCGAGCGTGCCGAGATCGTTCAGCTCCGACTGCAGCTGCGCCTGCGCGGCGAGCACGTCCTGGCCGCGCTGGAACACGATCCGCCCCGCGTCGGTCAGCACCATCTGCCGGCCGTCGCGCAGCAGCAGCGGCGAGCCGATCTCGTCCTCGAGCGCCTTCACCATCTTGCTGATGGTCGGCTGGGTCACGAACAGCTTGTCGGCGGCCGCCGTGAAACTCTGCTGGCGAACCACCTCGACGAAGTACCGCAACGCGCGCAATTCCATCGATGACTCCCCAAAGTGGTGCGGCAATCAGAAAGCGAATTCCGAATTGGAATGACAAGGATAGAGACAAGTCATTTTATTTATGGTTAGGGGAAACCCTATACTCCCACCATCAACGGAATATCTGTAGGGAGCCCGCCATGACCAAGCCGACCGCCGCACTCGCCGCCCGCCCCGCCGCTTCGGGCAGCCTGGCCCGCACGGGCCGGATCGCGCTGCAGGCCGCCGCGCTCGGTGCGCTGTGGATGGCGGTCGACTGGGCCGTGCGCAAGATCGGGCTGCCGATTCCGTCCGGCGTGATCGGCCTCGCGGTGCTCCTCGTGCTGCTGTTCTCGGGCCGCGTCGCGCCCGCCTGGGTGAAGGACGGCGCGAACTGGCTGCTGTCCGACATGCTGCTGTTCTTCGTGCCGGCCGCCGTCGCGGCCGTGCAGTACGGCGGGCTGTTCCGCGAGGACGGCTGGCGCATCGCGCTGGTGATGCTCGCCGGCACCGCGTTCGTGATGGTCGCGGTGGCCGTTGCGGTCGACCTCGCCGCGAAGCTCGAGCGCCGGCTCGCCGTGCAGCGCGTGTTCGCCGAACGCCGCCGCACGCGCCTCACCGCCGCGTCCGCCCACTGAGCCGGAGCCTGCCATGCTTGCCGCATTGTCGAACCTGTCCGCCGATCAGGCGAACACCGCGATCTCGTTCGGCTGCTTCGTGCTGACGGTCGTGCTGTATTTCGCGTCGAAGCGGCTCTACGCGTACAAGAAGACGCTGCTGTTCTCGCCGCTCGTGTTCGTGCCGGGCGTGCTGGTGCTGCTCGTCCTGCTGACCGGCATCCCCTATTCGGTCTACTTCCACGACACGCGCTGGCTGATGTGGCTGCTCGGCCCGGCGACCATCGCATTCGCGGTGCCGATCTACGACTATCGCGACCTGATCCGCCGCCACTGGCTGTCGCTGTCGGTCGGCGTCGCGGTCGGGATCTGTGCAGGCGTGTGCGGGTCGCTGCTGCTCGCGAAGCTGCTGCACCTGTCGCCCGAGCTGCAGCGCTCGCTGATGACGCGCTCGGTGTCGACGCCGTTCGCACTCGCCGTGTCGGACAAGATCCACGCGCCGAAGGATCTCACCGCGCTGTTCGTGATCGCGACCGGCATCTGCGGGATGCTGCTCGGCGAGCTGGTACTCGCGCTGGTGCCGATGCGCACGCGGCTGGCACGCGGCGCGCTGTTCGGCGCGGCCGCCCACGGCGTGGGCACCGCGAAGGCGCGCGAGATCGGCAGCGAGGAAGGCGTCGTGTCGAGCCTGACGATGATGATCGCGGGCGTCGCGATGGTGCTGATCGCGCCGCTCCTGACGCTGCTGCCGATCTGATCGGGCGGCGGACGCCCGCCAGGCGCCGGCCCGGCCTGGCGCAATCGTGCCTGGCGCCATCGGCGCGGGGGCGCCGCGCGGCGGGTACGGCGCTCACGTCCCACCCCACCCGCTTCAGCCGCCAGCCCCGGCGGCCCTTTCCGCCCCCGCTTACCCTGCATCCGGCCGACACCCGGCCGACAATCGGCTGAGATAGCCGCAAATCCCCCCTCTTTTCCGCCCATCGGGCTCGGCCCGGATGCCGAACAATGCATGCTACGAGACATCACGCACGCATTCACATGGCCTCCACGACCGCAAACCCGACCGCCGACAAGCCGGCTTCCTCCGGCAAGTTCAAGCGCATCGCGCTGATCGCCGTCATCGCGCTGGGCGCGGCAGCCGCCGCAGCCGGCGGCATGTACGTGTTCCTGAGCAAGGAAGGCGTCGGCCATGCGAGCAAGCCCGCCGAGCCGGCGCCGCTGGCCGCGCCGGTGTTCTTCCCGCTCGACCCGCTGACCGTGAACCTGCAGTCCGACGACGGCGCGCAGCACTACCTGCGCGTCGGCCTGTCGCTGAAGCTCACCGACTCGAAGGCGCAGGAGCAACTGACCGCGCGGATGCCGGAGATCCGCAGCCGGATCCTGCTCGCGCTGTCGAACAAGCATCCCGAGGAGCTCGCGACGCCGGACGGCAAACGTTCGCTCGCGAAGGAACTGCGGGAGCTGATCGAGCAGCCGACGCAGCCGGGCAACCAGCGCGCGAAGGTCGACGACGTGCTGTTCACCGAGTTCGTCGTCCAGTAACGCGGCCGAGAAAGGAGCGCGTATGGGTCACCAGGAGTTCATGTCCCAGGAGGAGGTCGATGCCCTCCTCAAGGGCGTCACGGGCGAAGCCGATTCAGTCGACGAACAGCGCGACACATCGGGCGTCCGCCCCTACAACATTGCGACGCAGGAGCGGATCGTCCGCGGCCGGATGCCCGGCCTCGAGATCATCAACGACCGCTTCGCGCGCCTGCTGCGGATCGGCATCTTCAACTTCATGCGGCGCACGGCGGAAATCTCCGTCAGCCAGGTGAAGGTGCAGAAGTACAGCGAGTTCACCCGCAACCTGCCGATTCCGACGAACCTGAACCTGGTGCACGTGAAGCCGCTGCGCGGCACGTCGCTGTTCGTGTTCGACCCGAACCTCGTGTTCTTCGTCGTCGACAACCTGTTCGGCGGCGACGGGCGCTTTCACACGCGCGTCGAGGGCCGCGACTTCACGGCCACCGAGCAGCGGATCATCGGCAAGCTGCTGAACCTCGTGTTCGAGCACTACACGACCGCATGGAAGAGCGTGCGGCCGCTGCAGTTCGAATTCGTGCGCTCGGAAATGCACACGCAGTTCGCGAACGTCGCGACGCCGAACGAGATCGTCATCGTCACGCAGTTCTCGATCGAGTTCGGGCCGACGGGCGGCACGCTGCACATCTGCATGCCGTACTCGATGGTCGAGCCGATCCGCGACGTGCTCGCGTCGCCGATCCAGGGCGAGGCGCTCGAAGTCGACCGCCGCTGGGTGCGCGTGCTGTCGCAGCAGGTGCAGTCCGCCGAGGTCGAGCTGACCGCGAACCTCGCCGAGATCTCGTCGAACTTCGAGAAGATCCTGAACCTGCGCGCGGGCGACGTGCTGCCGCTGGAGATCGAGGACACGATCACCGCGAAGGTCGACGGCGTGCCGGTGATGGAATGCGGCTACGGAATTTTCAATGGTCAATATGCGTTGCGCGTGCAGAAGATGATCAGCGCGGGCGATTCGATGAAGGAAGGTGGATATGAGTGAGCTGAACCAGACGCCCGAGGACGACGCACAAGCGATGGCCGACGCGGCCCTCGCGGCATCGGCCGCCGCCGCGCAGGCGGCACCGGCCGCGGCGGAAGAAGATCCGGGCATGGACGACTGGGCGGCCGCGCTGGCCGAGCAAAACGAGCAGCCGGTGCCGGCCGGTGCGACGGGCGCCGGCGTGTTCCAGCCGCTGTCGAAGGCCGCGGCAAACACGACGCACAACGACATCGAGATGATCCTCGACATCCCGGTCAAGATGACCGTGGAGCTCGGCCGCACGAAGATCGCGATCCGCAACCTGCTGCAGCTCGCGCAGGGTTCGGTCGTCGAGCTGGACGGCATGGCCGGCGAGCCGATGGACGTGCTCGTGAACGGCTGCCTGATCGCGCAGGGCGAGGTCGTGGTGGTCAACGACAAGTTCGGCATCCGCCTGACCGACATCATCACGCCGGCCGAACGCATCCGGAAGCTGAACCGGTGAACGTAGTGATGCCCGGCCGCCGCGCGCGCAGCGTGATCGCGACGGCGGCTGCCGCGGCCATTGCGTCGTCGCTCGCCACCGCACCGGCAAGCGCCGCCGACATGAACGCGGTGAACCACCCCGGGTCGATCGCATCGAGCGTGATGGTCGGCTCGGCCGCACCGTCGCTCGGCTTCGGCGCGGTGCTGCAGACGCTGGTCGGGCTCGCGGTCGTGATCGGTCTCGTGTTCGCGTGTGCCTGGCTCGCGCGCCGCTTCGGCTTCCAGCATGCACGCCGCGGCGGCCCGCTGAAGGTCGTGTCGAGCGTCGCGGTCGGCGCGAAGGAAAGCGCGACGATCGTCGAGATCGGCGATACCTGGCTCGTGCTCGGCGTCGCGCCGGGCAACGTGCGATTGCTGCACACGCTGCCGGCCGGTGCGGCGGCCCCTGTTTCCGCCGATGCGCCCGCCGGCGCCGCCCCGTCCGACGGCGGCCTGCCCGGCACGTTCGGCTCGCGGTTTCGCGACGCGCTCGCGGGCGAAGCCGCGAAGCGCCTCGGTCGCGGCACGGACCGCTGACATGGCGACGCGCCCTCTTTCCGACCCCGCATTCCGATGAAACACGCCTTCCTGCATCGCGCGGCGCGCCTCGCGCCCGTGCTGATCCTCTGCCTCGCCCCCGCGCTCGCGTATGCGCAGGCGAACGGCCTGCCCGCGTTCAACGCGAGCCCGGGCCCGCATGGCGGCACCACGTATTCGCTGAGCGTGCAGACGATGCTGCTGCTCACGATGCTGTCGTTCCTGCCGGCGATGCTGCTGATGATGACGAGCTTCACGCGCATCATCATCGTGCTGTCGCTGCTGCGCCAGGCGCTCGGCACCGCGACGACGCCGCCGAACCAGGTGCTCGTCGGCCTCGCGATGTTCCTCACCTTCTTCGTGATGTCGCCGGTGCTCGACCGGGCATACAACGACGGCTACAAGCCGTTCTCCGACGGCTCGATGCCGATGGAGCAGGCCGTGCAGCGCGGCGTCGCGCCGTTCAAGACCTTCATGCTGAAGCAGACCCGCGAGACCGATCTCGCGCTGTTCGCGAAGATCTCGAAGGCCGCGCCGATGCAGGGGCCCGAGGACGTGCCGCTGTCGCTGCTGGTGCCGGCGTTCGTCACGAGCGAGCTGAAGACCGGCTTCCAGATCGGCTTCACGGTGTTCATCCCGTTCCTGATCATCGACATGGTCGTCGCGAGCGTGCTGATGTCGATGGGGATGATGATGGTGTCGCCGTCCACCGTGTCGCTGCCGTTCAAGCTGATGCTGTTCGTGCTGGTCGACGGCTGGCAGCTGCTGATCGGCTCGCTCGCGCAGAGCTTTACGTAAGCCGCGGAGGAACACGCACGATGACGCCCGAACAAGTGATGACGCTCGCGCACCACGCGATGATGGTCGGCCTGCTGCTGGCTGCCCCGCTGCTGCTGGTCGCGCTGGCGGTCGGCCTGGTCGTGAGCCTGTTCCAGGCCGCGACGCAGATCAACGAGGCGACGCTGTCGTTCATCCCGAAGCTGCTCGCGGTCGCCGCGACGCTCGTGATCGCCGGCCCGTGGATGATGACGACGATGCTCGACTACCTGCGGCAGACGCTGCTGCACGTCGCGACGCTCGGCGTCGGCTGAGCCGCGCGCACCACCCGGCGGTGATGTTCTCGGTTACCTACGCGCAGCTCAACGGCTGGCTCACGGCGTTCCTGTGGCCGTTCGTGCGGATGCTCGCGCTCGTCGCGACCGCGCCCGTCGTCGGCCATGCGGCGGTGCCCATCCGCGTGAAGATCGGCCTCGCCGCGTTCATGGCGCTGGTCGTCGCCCCGACGCTCGGCGCGATGCCGGACGTCACCGTGTTCTCCGCGCAGGGCATCTGGATCGTCGTCATGCAGTTCCTGATCGGCATCGCGATGGGCTTCACGATGCAGATCGTGTTCGCGGCCGTCGGGGCGGCCGGCGATTTCATCGGGCTGTCGATGGGGCTCGGCTTCGCCACCTTCTTCGATCCGCACACGAGCGGCGCGACACCCGCGATGGGCCGCTTCCTGAACGCGATCGCGATGCTCGCGTTCCTCGCGGTGGACGGCCACCTGCAGGTGTTCGCCGCGCTCACCGCGTCGTTCCAGTCGCTGCCGGTGTCAGCCGACCTGCTGCACGCGCCCGGCTGGCGCACGCTCGCGGGGTTCGGCACGACGGTGTTCGAGATGGGGCTGCTGCTCGCGCTGCCGGTGGTCGCGGCGCTGCTGATCGCGAACCTCGCGCTCGGCATCCTGAACCGCGCGGCGCCGCAGATCGGCGTGTTCCAGGTCGGCTTTCCCGTCACGATGCTCGTCGGGCTGTTGCTCGTGCAACTGATGATCCCGAACCTCGTGCCGTTCGTGGCGCACCTGTTCGACATGGGGCTCGACGCGATGGGGCGGGTGCTGACCGGCTGGCGCTGAGCGCCTGCCGCCCCCGTTTCCCACCGGTTCCGGCCCTCCGTTGCTGGAAAACCCCTAAAGGAACCGCCAACCCGCGAAAGGTTGCAGAAGGTTTCGCCTCCCTATACTCGTCGTGACGATGCAGCAAGCATCGCGCCATACGAATACAACGAAGGAGACGATCCCGATGCGACCCATCCTGCGCACCCTCGCCGTTGCAGCCAGCCTCAGCTGCGCGCTCGCCGCTCACCCCGCTTTCGCCGACGACGGCGGCAAGATCACGATCATGGTCGGCGGGATCGCGAAGCTCATCTACCTGCCCGCACGGCTCACGCAGGAGCTCGGCAACTTCAAGGCCGAAGGGCTCGACGTCGAGCTGCTGTCGCAGCCGGCCGGCGTCGACGCCGAGAACGAACTGCTGGCAGGCGCCGTGCAGGGCGTCGTCGGCTTCTACGACCACACGGTCGACCTGCAGAGCAAGGGCAAGGACGTGAAGGCGATCGCCGTGCTCTGCCAGGTGCCGGGCGAAGTCGAGATGGTGTCGACCAAGGCCGCGCCGACCTTCAAGTCGATGGCCGACTCGAAGGGCAAGACGCTCGGCGTGACGGGCCTCGGCTCGTCGACCAGCTTCCTCACCCAATACCTTGCGCTCCAGCACGGCGTGCAGTCGACCCAGTACACGATGCTGCCGGTCGGCGCCGACGCGAGCTTCATCGCCGCGATCAAGCAGGGCCGTATCGACGCCGGGATGACGACCGAGCCGACGGTGTCCGCGCTGGAGAAGATGGGCGACGCGAAGGTGCTGGTCGACCTGCGTACGCTCGAAGGCACGCGCGCCGCGCTCGGCGGCACCTACCCGGCCGCGAGCCTGTACGTGCAGTCGGCCTGGGCCGATTCGCACAAGGATCAGGCGACCAAGCTCGCGCACGCGTTCGCGAAGACGATGCAGTTCATCCACACGCACAGCGCCGATGAAATCGCCGCGAAGATGCCGGCCGACTACCAGAAGGACAAGGCGCTGTACGTGAGCGCGCTGAAGGCGTCGCTGCCGATGTACACGGCCGACGGCAAGATGCCGGCCGACGGCCCGGCGACCGTGCTGAAGGTGCTGTCGGCGTTCAACCCGTCGGTGAAGGGCAAGCACATCGACCTGGCGCGCACCTTCACGAACGATTTCGTGAACGCGAAGTAATCGAACTCGGCAGTCGCGCCGGCGGCGGCGATCCCGCCGCCGTGCGCTCCCCGTTCCGGCCCGGTTGACCGGCCCGGCGCCGCCACGCTGCGACGCTCTCCTCACCCGCAGGATCAATGCGATGAATCAGGCAGTTTCCCCGAGCACACCGGCGATCGAGTTTCGCAATGTGTCGTGCCGCTTCATTTCGCCGGAAGGCAAGGCTACCGTCGCGCTGCGCGACTTCAGCATGAGCGTCGCGCGCGGCGAGTTCATCGCGATCGTCGGCCCGACCGGCTGCGGCAAGTCGACCACGCTGAACCTGATCACCGGGCTGCTCAAGCCCGCGTCGGGCGAAGTCCGTGTGATGGGCCGGCCGGTCGACGGGATCGACCCGCGCATCGGCTTCGTGTTCCAGGCCGACGCCGTATTTCCGTGGCGCAACGTGATCGACAACGTCGCGGCGGGCCCGCTGTTTCGCGGCCGCTCGAAGGACGTCGCGTACGCGCAGGCCGAGGAATGGATCCGCAAGGTCGGCCTCGACAAGTTCACGAAGCACTACCCGCACCAGCTCTCCGGCGGGATGAGAAAGCGCGTCGCGCTCGCGCAGACCTTCATCAACCAGCCGGAAATCCTGCTGATGGACGAGCCGTTCTCCGCGCTCGACATGCAGACGCGCACGCTGATGCAGGACGAGCTGCTGCAGCTCTGGTCAGCGAACAAGGGCTCGGTGGTGTTCGTCACGCACGATCTCGAGGAGGCGATCGCGCTGGCCGACCGCGTGTTCGTGCTGACCGCGCGGCCCGCCACGCTCAAGCGCGTGGTCGAGATCGACCTGCCGCGCCCGCGCGTCACGTCGGAGATCCGCTACGACACGCGCTTCATCGAAATTTCCAAGGACATCTGGCACGACCTGCGCGAAGAAGTGCAGATCGGCTGACGCATACGCTCAAGGCAAGGACCGCAAGGACAGGAGCATGACCGACATGACGCTTCCCCCCACCGCCATTCCGGCAACGTCGCTCGAGGACGAGTCGCGCGCCGCTCAAACCCGCCTGCGCCGCCGCCGGCAACTGATCATCGGCCTGCGGATCGCCGTACTCGTGATCGTGCTGGGCGGGTGGGAACTCGCCGCACGGCTGAAGTGGATCGATCCGTTCTTCTTCTCGCAACCGACGCTGATCTTCGCGCAGATCCAGGACTGGTTCGTGAACGGCACGTCGCAGGGCCCGCTGCTCACGCAGGTGTGGGTCACGCTCGAGGAAACCGGCATTGGCTTCGTGATCGGCTCGGTGGCCGGCGTGATCTGCGGGATCGTGCTCGGCCGCAACAAGCTGATGGCCGACGTGTTCGGCCTGTACATCCAGATCGCGAACTCGATTCCGCGCGTCGTGCTCGGCTCGATCTTCGTGATCGCGCTGGGCCTCGGGATGGCGTCGAAGATCGCGCTGGCCGTCGTGATGGTGTTCTTCGTCGTGTTCGGCAACGCGTTCCAGGGCGTGCGCGAAGCCGACCGCTACCTGATCGCGAACGCGCAGATCCTCGGCGCGTCGCGCCGGCAGATCACCACGTCGGTCGTGATCCCGTCCGCGCTGAGCTGGATTCTCGCCAGCCTGCACGTGAGCTTCGGCTTCGCGCTGGTCGGGGCGGTCGTCGGCGAATTCCTGGGTTCCAAGCAGGGCATCGGCCTGCTAATCTCCACCGCCCAGGGCGCGTTCAACGCGAGCGGCGTGTTCGCGGCGATGATCGTGCTGGCGGTGGTTGCGCTGGCCGCCGACTACCTGCTGACGTGGCTCGAGAAGCGGCTGCTGAAGTGGCGCCCCGCGGCGTTCTGAACGCCTCAGACGGACGCCTGACATGACACACCCGACCGCGCCGGCGACCCCGGCGCGGTTCGGCATTTCGGAGAAGGAGCGCAACGGGATGGCGCACAGCCTGCGCGGACGGCTGCTGTGGTGGCTGCTGCTGCCGCTCGCGGTGTTCGTGCTGATCGCCGGCGCGATGTCGTACGACACCGCGCGGACCACGGCCGCGCTCGTGCAGGACAGCGCGCTCGTCGCGTCGGCGCGCACGATCGGCGAGGACGTCGAATGGCGCGACGGGCGGCCGGCGGCCGACGTGCCGCCCGCCGCGCTGGAGATCTTCGAATCGCCGTCGCGCGACTCGGTGTTCTACAAGGTGATCGACGGTCACGACGGCCTGCTTGCCGGCAATCCCGCGCTCGACCTGCCGGCGCGGCACGGCGTCGAGCCGACGCTGTACGACACGTCGCTCGACGGCGTGCCGCTGCGCGCGGTGGCCTACGATCGCCAGCTGTACGACGAGGGGCAGATCGAGACGGTGACGGTGGTCGTCGCGAAGACGACGCGTTCTTACGGCGCGATGGTCGCGACGATCTGGCGGCCGCAGCTCGTGCGCCTGTCGCTGATGCTGGTGCTCGCGGTGGTGCTCGTCTATCTCGGCCTCACGCTCGAGCTGCGCCCGCTGATGAAGCTGAAGGACGACGTGGCCGACCGCGGGCCGATGGAGCTGGAGCCGATCCGCCCCGAGCGGCTGCAGCACGAGTTGCGGCCGATCGTCGACGCGATCAACCAGTGCATCGCGCGGCTCAACACGCACACGGCCACGCAGCGCCGCTTCATCGCGGATGCCGCGCATCAGCTGCGCACGCCGATCGCGGTGCTCGATACGCAGATCCAGTACGCGCAGCAGCGCGGCAACGACGATCGTGAACTCGCGTCGGTGCTCGACAGCATGCAGCGCAGCAGCCGCAAGATGGCCGACGTGACCGACAAGCTGCTGCTGCTCGCGCATGCGGAAGCGACGCCGTCGACGCTGCTGACCCATCGCGTCGATCTCGCGGCCGTGGTATCGAGCGTGCTGGAGGAAACGATCGTGCTCGCGCAGCAGCGCAATATCGATCTCGGCGCCGACCTCGGCGAACGGCTCGACGTCGCCGGCAGCGACAGCCTGCTGACCGCGCTGGTGATGAACCTCGTCGACAACGCGGTGCGCTATACGCAGCCGGGCGGCTGCGTGACGGTCTGCGGCCGCCGCGATGGCGACGCGATCGTGCTCGACGTCGTCGACAACGGCCCCGGCATCCCGGCCGAAGCGCGGCCGCACGTGTTCAAGCGGTTCTACCGCGTGTCGGCCGACACCGAAGGCTCGGGCCTCGGGCTCGCGATCGTCCGCGAGATCGCGCAGGCGCACGGCGGCAGCGTGTCGCTCGCGCCGGGAGCCGGCAATCGCGGTATCGTCGTGACTGTACGGCTGCCCGCCTACGATTGAAGAGAACGCCGTCATGAAACTCCTGCTGGTCGAAGACAACGCCGAACTCGCGCACTGGATCGTGAACCTGCTGCGCGGCGAGGATTTCGCGGTCGATTCCGTCGGCGACGGCGAGCGCGCCGATACGGTGCTGAAGACCGAACGCTACGACGCGGTGCTGCTCGACATGCGCCTGCCCGGCATCAGCGGCAAGGAGGTGCTCGCGCGGTTGCGGCGCCGCAACGACAACGTGCCGGTGCTGATGCTGACCGCGCACGGTTCGGTCGACGACAAGGTCGACTGCTTCGGCGCGGGCGCCGACGACTACGTCGTGAAGCCGTTCGAATCGCGCGAGCTGGTTGCGCGGATTCGCGCGCTGATCCGCCGGCAGGCCGGCGTCGGCACGACGCAGCTCGTGTGCGGCGATCTCGTCTACGCATTCGGCACGCGCGAATTCCGCTGCGGCGAAACGGTGCTCGCGCTGCGCCGCCGCGAGCACGCGATCCTCGAAACGCTGATGCTGCAGCAGAACAAGACGGTGTCGAAGGCCCGCCTGATGGACAGCGTGTTCGCGCTCGACGACGAGCCGAGCGCCGACGCGATCGACATCTACATCCACCGGCTGCGCAAGCATCTCGCGGGCAGCACGGCCGAGATCATCACGCTGCGCGGGCTCGGTTACATCCTGCGCATGAAGAGCACGCAGGACTGACGGGCCGCTTCGCGCGCCCTGAATACCGATTCGTAGCACGAAACGTCATCGATGCATGCCGGCGCCCCCGGCTTGCCTGCTTCCGTCCGCCTGCCCGATCCGCGATGGTTGCGCGTTCGGTGTTTTCACCGATCCGATTCTTGCGGCCGGGAAAGCGTCGTGAAGGATTGCACCCTCTACGATGCTACGCGTCGGCCCTCTCGCTGTGGCCGGCAAGAGTCGGCATACATTGCGTACTGCCAACGACCAGATTCCAATGCGGCAGCTCGGAGGAGACGATCTTGAAACGAAAAACCCTTGCCCTTTCCATCGCGGCGGCTGGCCTGTGCGCCGGCACCCAGGCGCATGCGCAGTCGAGCGTGCAGCTCTACGGCCTGATGGACCTGAGCTTTCCGACCTACCGGACCCACGCCGACGCGAACGGCAATCACGTGATCGGGATGGGCAACGCAGGCGAACCGTGGTTCAGCGGCAGCCGCTGGGGCCTGAAGGGCGCTGAAGACATCGGCGGCGGCACGAAGATCATCTTCCGCCTCGAAAGCGAATTCGTGGTCGCGAACGGCCAGATGGAAGACGAAGGCCAGATCTTCGACCGCGACGCATGGGTGGGCGTCGAGGACGAGCGCTTCGGCAAGCTGACGGCCGGCTTCCAGAACACGATCGCCCGCGATGCGGCCACGATCTACGGCGATGCGTACGGTTCCTCGAAGCTGTCGACCGAGGAAGGCGGCTGGACCAACTCGAACAACTTCAAGCAGATGATCTTCTACGCGGCCGGCCCGACCGGCACGCGCTACAACAACGGCATCGCGTGGAAGAAGCTGTTCAGCAACGGCATTTTCGCGAGCGCCGGCTACCAGTTCAGTAACTCGACCGCGTTCGCGACCGGCTCCGCGTACCAGGTCGCGCTCGGCTACAACGGCGGGCCGTTCAACGTGTCGGGCTTCTACAACCACGTGAACCACGACGGCTACCGGAACCAGACGTTCTCGGTCGGCGGCAACTACACGTTCGACATCGTGCGGCTGAACGCCGGCTACTTCCGCTACAACGGCGACCAGGGCTCGCTCGGCCAGCGTCACGACGATTCGTGGACGGTGTCGATGAAGATCGCGCCGAAGGGCGCGCTCGACTACGAGCTCGGCTACCAGCAGATGCGCATCAAGAACGCCGCGAACAACGCGGACGGCTTCACGCCGAACGCCAACCTCGGCGCGTTCAGCCTGACCAACGGCGTCGCCAACGGCTTCAAGGAGACGATCTACGGGTCGGTGTTCTACCACCTGAGCAAGCGCACCGAGGTCTACCTGGCCGGCGACTACATGAAGCTGCATGGCGGCTACACGGTGTCGTCGACGTTCGGCGCGAAGAACCAGCTCGAACTGACGTCGGGCATCCGCACGCGCTTCTGACCTGAAACGGGGCCAGACGGGCCCCGCCGCACCTCCGTCCGGGATTCTCCATGCGGGCACGCCGGCGCTTGGCGCCGACCGTGCCCTTTTTTCGTCCTTTCCGGCGGGCTCCGGCGGATGCCCTCCAGGCGGCCGCCGGCCGACCTTACGACAACCCGCCCGAAGCCGCTTGCGGCCCGTCCGGCGGGCAATCGCGGCCGATGCCCGCACGATCGCCTCACATCGGCGCTTGACCTCGGCCGGGTGACTCGATAGCGTTTCGGGTTTGCCCGGGCGGCCGTTGCCGCCGGTGCCGTGAGCACGCCCGACGTCCTGGCGCGCGCGGCCGGGCTCCGATGGAAAAGACGATGCAGAAACTCGATGCGGCCAGCCCGCAGGCGATGTCGACGGATTTCACCGCCGACAACGTCGCGCGCCTGAAGGCGCTGTTCCCCGAACTCGTGACCGAAGGCCCCGACGGCGCGTCGGTCGACGTCGACGTGCTGAAGGCGCTGGTCGGCGACCGCACGGTCGGCGACGCCGACGAGCGCTACGGCTTCCACTGGCACGGCAAGCGCAGCGCGCGCCAGGCCGCGCTCACGCCGTCGACGGGCACGCTGCGGCCCTGCCCCGACGACAGCGTCGCGTGGGACGACACGCGCCATCTCGTGATCGAGGGCGACAACCTCGACGTGATGAAGCTGCTGCACAAGAGCTACGCGGGCAAGGTGAAGCTCGTCTACATCGACCCGCCGTACAACACCGGCAGCGATTTCGTCTATCCGGACGACTTCAGCGACAGCATCCGCCACTACCTGGCGATGACCGGACAGACCCAGGGCGGCGTGAAGCGCAGCACCAACACCGAGGCGAACGGCCGGTTCCACACTGACTGGCTGAACATGATGTATCCGCGCCTGAAGCTCGCGCACGCGCTGCTGTCCGACGAAGGGCTGATCGCCGTGCACATCGACGAGCATGAAGTGCATGCGCTGGTGCTGATGCTGCGCGAGATCTTCGGCGAGGAGAACGAGCTCGGCGTGGCCGTGTGGGACAAGCGCAACCCGAAGGGCGACGCGCGCGGCGTCGCGTACCAGCACGAATCGCTGGTGCTGTTCGCGCGCAACGCCGAGACACTGCTCGAACAGGCGCCGCTCAAGCGTCCGAAGCGCAATGCGCAGCGCATGCTCGACGCCGCGCACGACGCCGTGTACCGCAGCGGCAACCCGAAGGACGCGCAGAAGGCGTACCGCGCATGGATGAAGGCGCAGACCAACCTGTCCGGCGGCGAGGTGATGTACGACCGGCTGTCGCCGGAAGGCCGCGTGTACCGCCTCGTGTCGATGGCCTGGCCGAACAAGAAGAAGGCGCCGGACGAGTATTTCACGCCGCTGATCCACCCGGTCACCGGCAAGCCGTGCGCGATGCCGGCGCGCGGCTGGCGCAACCCGCCCGCGACGATGCAGGCGCTGATCGAGCGCGGCCAGATCGAATTCGGCGCGGATGAAACCACGCAGCCGCAGCGGATCTACTACCTCGACGAGAACATGTACGAGAACGTGCCGTCGGTGCTGCCGTTCGCCGGCTCCGACGACGCGCTGCTGAAGACGCTCGGCATCCCGTTCGACCTGCCGAAGCCGGTCGATTTCGCGGCGGCCGTGATCGGCTGGTGCACGCGCGGCGACGACATCGTGCTCGACTGCTTCGCCGGTTCCGGCTCGACCGGCCACGCGGTGATGCAGGTGAACGCGACCGACGGCGGCGCGCGCCGCTACATCCTCGTGCAGCTGCCCGAGGCGCTCGACCGCCGCGACAAGACGCAGACGGCGGCCGCCGACTTCTGCGCGAAGCTGAAGAAGCCGCTGACGCTCGCCGAAATCACGAAGGAGCGCCTGCGCCGCGCCGCGCAGCAGGTCGCGCGCGACTATCCGGAAAGCTATGGCGACCTCGGCTTTCGCGTGTACCGGCTCGACACGACCAACGTGATCGAGTGGGATCCGCGCCGCGACGACTTCGACCACGCGCTCTTCGCGTCCGTCGAGCACGTGAAGACCGGCCGCACCGAGGACGACCTGCTCGCCGAGCTGACGCTGAAGCTCGGCCTCGACCTGTGCACGCCGGTCGAGCATCACCCGGTGGCGGGCAAGACCGTGCACCTGATCGGCCGCGCGATCGTCGCGTGCTTCGATGCGCGCATTTCGCGCGACGACGCGGGGCCGCTGGCCGACGGCATCGTCGACCTGCTCGATGCGACCGGCACGACGCACGACGTCACGTGCCTGTTCCGCGACAGCGGCTTCGTCGACGACGTCGCGAAGCTCAATCTCGCCGCGCTGCTCGAACAGCACGGCGTGAAGCGCGTGCGGAGCCTGTGATGCGGCTGCATTTCGAAGCGGATCTCGACTACCAGCGCGAGGCGATCGACGCCGTCTGCGACCTGTTTCGCGGCCAGGAATCGTATCGCGGCGACTTCAGCGTGCTCGCGAACGCCGCGCCCGGCACGACGGCCGCCGCGCAAGGCTCGCTCGGCTTCGCGGTGTCGGAACAGGGTGTCGGCAACCGGCTGTCGCTGACCGACGACGCGCTCGCGCGCAATCTCGCCGACGTGCAGCTGCGCGGCGGGCTGCCGCCGTCCGGCCTGCCCGGCTCGCGCGACTTCACCGTCGAGATGGAGACCGGCACCGGCAAGACCTACGTGTACCTGCGCACGATCTTCGAGCTGAACCGCCGCTACGGCTTCACGAAGTTCGTGATCGTCGTGCCGTCGATCGCGATCAAGGAAGGCGTGCACAAGACGCTCGCGATCACCGAGGATCACTTCCGCGCGCTGTACGCGGGCGTGCCGTACGACTACTTCCTGTACGACTCCGCGAAGCTCGGCCAGGTGCGCCACTTCGCGGCGAGCGCGGCGATCCAGATCATGGTGATGACGGTCGCCGCGATCAACAAGAAGGAAATCAACAACCTCTACAAGGACAGCGAGAAGACCGGCGGCGAGAAGCCGATCGACCTGATCCGCGCGACGCGGCCGATCGTGATCGTCGACGAGCCGCAAAGCGTCGACGGCGGGCTCGAAGGTCGCGGCCGCGAAGCGCTCGCCGCGATGGCGCCGCTCTGCACGCTGCGCTATTCGGCCACGCACGTCGACCGTCACCACATGGTGTACCGGCTCGACGCGGTCGACGCGTACGAGCGCAAGCTGGTCAAGCAGATCGAGATCGCGTCGGCGATCGTCGAGGATGCGCACAACAAGCCGTACGTGCGGCTCGTCGGCGTGTCGAACCGGCGCGGCGCGATCAGCGCGCGCATCGAGCTCGACGTCGCGACGACGGCCGGCGTGAAACGCCAGATCGTGTCGGCCACCGACGGCGACGATCTCGAACGCCTGACCAAGCGCGCGCTGTACGCGGGGCTGCGGATCGGCGAAGTCCATGCGGTGAAGGGCGCCGAATACGTCGAGCTGCGCCATCCGGAAGGCGAGGCGTTCCTGTCGCTCGGCGAGGCGTTCGGCGACATCGACACGCTCGCCGTGCAGCGCGAGATGATCCGCCGCACGATCCGCGAGCATCTCGACAAGGAGCTGCGCCTCGCCGAACGCGGCGTGAAGGTGCTGTCGCTGTTCTTCGTCGATTCGGTCGAACGCTATCGCCGCTACGACGAGAACGGCATGCCCGCGAAGGGCGACTACGCGCTGATCTTCGAAGAGGAATACGCACGTGCGGCGCGCGTGCCGGCTTATCGCGCACTGTTCGACGGCGTCGACGTGGCGCTCGAAGTCGGCCGCGCGCACAACGGCTACTTCTCGATCGACCGCAAGGGCGGCTGGACCGACACGAGCGAAAGCAGCGCCGCGGCCCGCGAGAACGCGGAGCGTGCGTACGGCCTGATCATGCGCGAGAAGGAAGCGCTGCTGTCGTTCGACACGCCGCTGAAGTTCATCTTCTCGCACTCGGCGCTGAAGGAAGGCTGGGACAACCCGAACGTGTTCCAGATCTGCACGTTGCGCGACATCCAGACCGAACGCGAGCGCCGCCAGACGCTCGGCCGCGGGCTGCGCCTTGCCGTCGACCAGGACGGCGAACGCGTGCGCGATCCGGGCGTGAACACGCTCACTGTGATCGCGACCGAGCGCTACGAGTCGTTCGCGGAGAACCTGCAGAAGGAAATCGAGGCCGATACGGGCATCCGGTTCGGGATCGTCGAGGAACACCAGTTCGCGGCGCTGCCCGTGCAGGAAGGCGACGGGCCCGCGCATGCGCTCGGCGTCGAGCTGTCGCGCGTGCTGTGGAACCACCTGCACGAGCAAGGCTACGTCGACGCGCAGGGCAAGGTGCTCGACCGGCTGAAGGATGCGCTGCGCCAGAGTGCGCTGGTGCTGCCGGAGGCGTTCGAGATGCTGCGCGCGCCGATCGTCGCGACGCTGCGCAAGCTGTCGGGCCGCTTCGCCGTGCGCAACGCGGACGAGCGCCGTGCGATCGCGCTGCGGCGCGATGCGTCGGGCAAGGCCGTCGTGTTCGGCGAGGATTTCCGCGCGTTGTGGGACCGCATCCGCCATCGCACCGTGTACCGCGTCGAGTTCGACAACGCGAAGCTCGTGCGCGACTGCGCGGCCGCGCTGCACGACGCGCCGGACATCGCGCGCGCCCGGCTGCAGTGGCGAAAGGCCGAGATCGACATCGGCAAGGCCGGCATCGAGGCGATCGAGGTGGCCGGCGCCGGCACGGTGCTGCTCGACGAAGGCGAGCTGCCGCTGCCCGACCTGCTCACCGAACTGCAGGACCGCACGCAGCTCACGCGCCGTTCGCTCGCGACGATCCTGGCCGACAGCGGCCGGCTCGAGGATTTCCGCGTGAATCCACAGCAGTTCATCGCGGTCGCGGCCGATGCGATCAACCGCTGCAAGCGGCTCGCGCTCGTCGCGGGCATCGCGTACCACAAGCTCGGCGAGCGTCATGTGCATGCGCTCGAATCGTTCGAGAGCGAGGCGCTGACCGGCTACCTGCGCAACCTGCGGCCCGATGCGCAGAAGTCGATCCACGAGGCGGTCGTGTGCGAGACGGATGCGGAGCGCGCGTTCGCCGATGCGCTCGAGGCGCACGACGGCGTGAAGCTGTATGCGAAGCTGCCTGCTTGGTTCCGCGTGCAGACGCCGCTCGGCAGCTATCACCCGGACTGGGCGGTGCTCGCGGAACAGGACGGCGGCGAACGGCTGTACTTCGTCGTCGATACGCCGAATGCGGACGGCCACGTGCCGAGCGAGCACGAGCGGGCGAAGCTCGCGTGCGGCGAAGCGCACTTCCGGGCGCTGGTGGACGGCGACGGCGCGGCGCGCTTCGTGCGCGTCAGGCAGGCGGACGCTTTGTTTGAACCTGCAGTGCCCCTGGCGAGCGCCGGGCGCTAAACGAAGGGCGGCGATGAGCCGCCCTTTTTTATCGGCTTTCTCGACGCGGCCCGGCGCGCTCGCCATGCGCGCGCCTTGCGCCGATTTCCGGTCTGTTACCCGCGTGTAAGCGATCCGTATTCGCGCCCGTTCGCGGCGCGGTTACGGCTGGTTGCAAATCGGGTCGGCACGATGTTTTCGCGCGACAGCCGCGTTGCATTCCTGCCATGAAAAAAGGGCGCCGAAGCGCCCTTCCGTCACGATTGCGCGCCGCGCCTAAAGCGTGCGGCCGAATGCGTGGTGATGCGAATGATGTGTGGACGTCGACGCGTGCGTCGTGTGGCCATGCGCGTGTGCGTGCGTGTGACCGCGGCCCGGCTGCGCGCCGGCGCGATCGGCGATCGTGTCGGCGCGGTCGGCCGCGCGCGACAGGCCCTTGTCGCGGTCGCCCGCGTGCATGCCGTTCGAGTTGCTCAGCGCGTGGCCGCTCATGTGGCCGGCGGACATGCCGCCTGCACCGTGACCTCCGCCGCCGCCACCACCACCGTTTCCACCGCCATTGCCGCCGGCTGCGGCATACGCGGACACCGTGCCGAGCGCGAGCAGCGCGGCCGTCAGTACGGACAGATATCGTTGCTGTTTCATCTTGTGCTCCCTGGAGCGCGTTCGTGTGACTGCATTCTATGAACGCGCCGGATTCGCGCCATGCGACGTTGTAAATGATCGTAACGAGGCGCTCGGCGCGTATTCGTCAGATCAATCCGGATCGTGCTTGAGTGGGGAACGAGGCAGGCGGGCGCGGCGCCGCAGCGCCGCCCCGGTGACGATGATGCTTACTGCGCCGGCTGGATGCCCTGCGCGGCGGCCCTGTGTTGCGCGGCCTGCTCCTGCGCCTGCTTCTTCGCCATGTGGTGGCCGACGATACAACCGCCCACCGCGCCGACGACCGCATGGTGCCCCGCATAGTGGCCGGCCACACCGCCGACCACCGCGCCCTTCATGCAGCCCGCCGCGTGCGCGCTGCCGATGGTGGCCAGCGCAACGACGGCCGCGGTGGCATACAGCCTGATGTGTCGAATGGGCGTCATGTTTTCATTCTCCTCATGTGGCGATCAAGTCGAGCCGCTTCGCTCAATCCCAGCGGCCGCCACGCCAGCCGCCGCGATCGCGCCACTCGTGCTCGCGCCATTCACGGCGGCGCCACTCGTGTTCGCGCCATTCGCGCTGACGCCAGCCGTCGCCACGCCAACCGTCGTCGCGATAGCCGACCGGCGCGTACATGACGGGCGGAGGCGGCGCCACGTAGACGGGCGCCGGCGCCACATAGGTGGGTACACCGATGCCGACCGACAGGTCGACGTGGGCCGATGCGACGCCCGAAGCTGCCAGCGCCGCTACACCGAGAACTGCACCGAGAATGAGTTTCTTGTTCATCTCGCAACTCCCTGCACGTGTCGTGCGTCATGTGAATACGGTTCGGAGTCTAGGCACCGGACACAGACACAGGTGAAACGGGTATGCGAGACAGGTAACGGACGTTTACAGGCGCCCGCCAAGCCTTGCAGGACAAGGAAGAGGCGGCATTCCAAACACCGTTGCAGCGGTGCATCGGGCCGGTAAAAAAGGGGGTTTCGGCACGAAACCGGGTGATCGGCACGCGCAGGCGTGAACTGGAAAACACCGAAAGCGAACCGCCCGCACTATCCGCGAGCGGTTCGCAAGCACGTGCATCACGCGCGGATATCGTCGACGCTGCGCAGCCAGTGCACGCTGAACAGGTTGTCCGGGTCGGTCCACACGGTATCGGGCACGAATCCGGCGCGGCGCGCAATCGCATGGAAACCGTCGATCGTGAACTTGTGCGAATTCTCCGTGTGGATGCGCTCGCCGGCGTCGAAGCGGAATGCGTGGCCACGCACGTGCACCGTCTGCGCGACGTCGCTGACGAGATGCATCTCGATGCGCTGTCGCACGGGGTCGTAGAACGCGCAATGCGAGAACGCGTCGACGTTGAAATCCGCACCAAGCTCGGTATTCGCGCGCACCAGCAGGTTCAGGTTGAACTGCGCGGTCACGCCCTGCGCATCGTTGTACGCGTCGTGCAGCGTGCGCTCGTCCTTCACGAGATCCGCGCCGACCAGCAAGCCGCCGCCACGCAGCAGCCGCGCGGCATCGCGCAGGAACGCATCGGCTTCTTCCGGCGCGAAGTTGCCGATCGTCGAACCGGGAAAGAAGCCGATGCGCCGCGCCGGTGTCGCGGTCAGCTCGGCCAGTTGCTCGGCCTTCGTGTAGTCGGCCGCGATCGGCGCGACGTCGAGCCACGGATACGCGGCACGCAGCCGGGCGGCGGCATCGTGCAGGTAGTCGGCCGAGATATCGACCGGCACGTAGCGCGCCGGCGCATTCGCGTAGTTGCCCGCGAACGCGTCGAGCAGCACGCGGATCTTCTCGAGCGAGCCCGCGCCGAATTCGACGAGTTCCGCATGCGGGCCGACGCGCCGCACGATCTCGGCCGCGCGATCGCGCAGGATGCCGAGTTCGGTGCGGGTCGGGTAATACTCGGGCAGCTCGCAGATGCGATCGAACAACGTGGAGCCGGCCGCATCGTAGAAGTATTTCGGCGGAATGCTGCGCGGCGTACGCGACAGCCCGTCGATCAGGTCGCGCTCGAACGCGCTCGGCCGCGAATCGCGGGCGGGTTGCTGGCCACCGCTCGTGGCCGTCCGGTCAGACGTCTCGCGCAAGTCGCACCCCCGTGAATTGCCAGCGCGCGGCCGGCGGAAAGAAATTGCGGTACGTCGGCCGTTCGTGTCCGGGCGGCGTCGCGATGCTGCTGCCGCGCAGGACTTGCTGGCCGACCATGAACTTGCCGTTGTATTCGGCAGCGACCCCGACGAGCGGCCGAAAGCCCGGGTACGGCTCGTAGGACGAGCGCGTCCATTGCCACACGTGCCCGAGCATCTGCCGGATGCCTTCGGCGGGGAACGCGGCTTCCCATTCGAATTCGGTCGGCAGGCGCGCGCCGGCCCATTCCGCGTACGCGGCCGCTTCGTAGAAGCTCACGTGGCACACCGGTGCGTCGGGTGCGAGCGGCTCGACGCCGTGCAGGCCGAACGTGCGCCGCACGCGCGTGGCGGCCGCATCGTCGTCGTCGGGCATCCAGTACGCGGGCCCTTGCCACCCTTCCCGCTGCACCGTCGCCCAGCCGTCCGACA
This sequence comes from Burkholderia sp. AU38729, assembly GCF_020419725.1. Lineage (NCBI taxonomy): Bacteria > Pseudomonadati > Pseudomonadota > Betaproteobacteria > Burkholderiales > Burkholderiaceae > Burkholderia > Burkholderia sp. AU38729. The sequence goes on from NZ_JAIZQO010000013.1 coordinate 201,464, forward strand.
GCCAGAACTCGGGGCGCGTATAGCCGCCGTCCGCGACGAACGCCGCGAATTCCGCGTTCGTCACCAGACGGTTCGCGATCTCGTACGGCCGCACGAGCGCCGTATGGCGCGGCCGTTCGTTGTCGAACGAGAACGCATCACCATCGTGGCCGATCTCAACGAGCCCGCCCGGCTGGTGCAGCCAGTGCTGCGCGCCGGCGTCGCCCGCGGCCATCGCGCCTGTGTCCGTCCCGTTGCGCGGCCGGAACGCCGGCTTCAGCGGGTTGCACGAGAACGCATGCAGCATGTCGGTGACGATCAGCTCCTGATGTTGCTGCTCGTGATGCAGGCCAAGCACGACCTCGGGCGCGATCGTCTCGAGCAACGCCGCGTCGGCGCCGGCCAGCGCGCGCAGCATCGCGTCGTCGACGTATTGCCGGTACGCATGTACCTCGTCGAGCGACGGGCGCGAGAGCAGCCCGCGTTGCGGCCGCGGATGGCGCGGGCCGAGCGCTTCGTAATAGGAATTGAAGAGGAACTGGAAGGCCGCGTCGAACGGCGCGTAGCCGGGGACGCGGCGCATCAGCACGACGGTTTCGAAGAACCAGGTCGTATGCGCGAGGTGCCATTTCGTCGGACTGGCGTCGGGCATCGACTGCACGGCCTGGTCCTCGGCGGACAATGTCGCGGTCAACGCGACGCTATGGGCGCGCACGTCCTGGTAACGGCGCTGAAGCTGTGAGGCAAGGAGGCTCATCGGTTTACCGTCCACGTCGCGGTTCGCTGCGTTGCGTGTTGCCGGAAAAAGGAAAGCCTTGCGCGTGATGCGCGCGGCTGACGTGCGACCTGCTGCTGCGTCGTCGGGCAGCCGGCGCGCGCGCCGGGCCGCGGATGCGGCGTCACTTCATCTGCCCGTGCAGAACAGTATGGGCCAGAAATGTGAATGTTGCTGACCGAGATGCGGATGAAACGGCAGATAAATGTAAATGAAAGCAACCGATCACCTGCCAATTGCTGACATCCGCGCGTATCGAGGAGCATGCGGAGGAGCATGCGTCGGCCGTTGTGATCGACGCACGCCGCGGACGTTCGCGCGGCCGTGATCGTCTCCCTGAGTGAATGCGGAATCGTCTGACCAACACGGGTGCGCGAAGCATGCTCGCCGCGTTTATCGCGTTCGACGAGCACCCTGCCCGCCCTTCCCCCGCGGCCTTCCACGCCGATCCGCTCGCCGGTTTCGAAAAAAATTTTGTGTCGATGTCACATACGCGGGGGGCTCGCTCGTCATGTCACCGGAACCCACACGAAAGGAGAAGGACCATGACTGCGAAACTCAACCCGTTTGCCGCCGCGCCCGCCCTGATGAAGCACTGGATGACCGTCTCGGTCGCCGCCGCGCAGAGCCTCGAGCCGACGCTGGTCGAGCTGGTCAAGATCCGCGCATCGCAGATCAACGCATGCGCGAACTGCATTAACATGCACGCGGCCGAAGCCCGCGAGCAAGGCGAGACCGAGCAGCGCATCTACCTGCTGTCCGCGTGGCGCGAAGCGCCCTGCTACACCGACCGCGAACGCGCGGCGCTCGGCTGGACCGACGCGCTCACGCGGCTGTCGGAGGACCACGCGGCGCACGAAGCGGCCTACGCGGCGCTGAACGACCACTTCAGCCAGGAGGAACAGGTGAAACTCACGCTGATGATCAACGTGATCAACGGCTGGAACCGGCTCGCGGTCGGCTTCGGGCTGTGGATCGAACCGGCCGAAGCAAAGGCCGCCGCCGCGAAGATGGTGGCCTGATGCCGAACCTCGACCCGGCCAACGGCAGCGTCGATGCACGGGCCGATGCGGCGGCGAGCTTCGACCCGCTGCGCCGCACGCTGATCCGCGTCGCATACCGGATGCTCGGTTCCGTCGCGGATGCCGAGGACATGGTGCAGGAGGCGTTCATCCGCTGGATGGACGTCGACCGCACCGAGGTGCGCGTGCCTGAAGCGTTCCTGCGCCGCATGGTGATGCGCATGTGCCTCGACCAGCTGAAGTCCGCGCGGCACCAGCGCGAGACCTATGTCGGCCCGTGGCTGCCCGAGCCGGTCGTCGAGGAAGACGAACAGGAAGACGTCACGCTGCCGCTGCTGCTCGCGCTCGAACGGCTCTCCCCGCTCGAACGCGCGGCGTTCCTGCTGCACGACGTGTTCGGCCTCGAGTTCGACGAAGTGGCCACGACGATCCAGCGCGATCCGGCCGCGTGCCGCCAGCTCGCTGCGCGGGCCCGCACGCATGTGCGCGAGGCGCGGCCGCGCTTCCATGTCGAGAAGCAACGCGGAATCGAATTGGCGGAAGCGTTTTTTGCAGCGTCACGCAGCGGCGACATGCGCGCGCTCGGCGCGATGCTCGCCGAGGACGTGAGCCTGCACGCGGATGGCGGCGGCAAACGCCCGGCCGCGGGCATCCCGGTGCTCGGCTTCGAGCGTGTGATGAAGGTGCACGAGTACCTGGCCAGGCTGTTCGCCACGCATGCGTCGAAGCTCGTGCGCGCGGGGTTCATCAACGGGCTGCCGGGTTTCGTTACGCAGGAAGCGGACGGCGAGCTGCAGACCACGGCGCTCGAGATCGAGGACGGGAAAATCGTCGCGATCTATGTCGTGCGGAATCCTGACAAGTTGAAGCACCTGCATTGAGGGTGGCAGAATCACGCGGCGTGTGCCGTGCGCATGCGCGGCCGCGATGCGCCCTTTTCTTCGTCCTGCCGCCCTGCCTTACCGGCCGCCGGCTCCTGCGCTCAATAGGTTCCGGCCACGAGGTAGATCAAGACGCCGAGCAACGGCGTCGCGATCGCGAAACCGGCTGCCGCGAGCCAGTTCGTGCCGCCCTGCGCTTCCAGCAACGCGAGCAACGATTCGCGGGACGTCGCGCTCGGGCGTAGTTTTTCGATCCTGCGTTCGACGTGCGTCCTGTAGAGGCTGTTCCCGCACCAGCCGAGCGTGACCGCGATCCCGATGGTGACCGGGTCGAACGTGGTCGATTCGAAGTAACGCGGGAAGAACAGCAGCTCGACCAGCGTGATCGCGAGCGTCGTGCCAAGGACGGCCGCCGCCTGCCAGTACATGCATCGATACGCCATCCACACCGGGCCCAGGAAACAGGCGGCCCAGTTCCACGACTGCCGGTTCTTTCGCGATGCGGCGATCTCCCACTTCCTTTCGAACCAGGCGGCTTTCTTGCCGACGAAAGCGGCGATTTCGTCGTTGCTCGCGGATGACGTGGCGGTCGTGACGTCGGACATGGTCGTGTGCTCTCAGTCGCGCGGATCGCGCGTCGTTGTTTTGATGTGTTGGAGATCGGGCGACGGTCGGAACCGCTGCTTCGATGCGCACACGATTCTACGCGCGGCTCAGTGGCCGTTGTATGGCGGATCGAAGTGTCGGCGAGGAAGGATGCGATGCCGTGGATCGCGCCACGCATCGGGGCGACATACGTTGTTTCGACCGGAAAAAGAAAAACGCCACGCGATGTTGCCGCGTGGCGTTTGTATGTTGGCGAGCCGCATTGCCTGTAGGCAAGTTGTGCTGCCAGACCCCTTCATTTGTTCGTTGGTAGGCTCGATTGGATTCGAACCAACGACCCCCACCATGTCAAGGTGGTGCTCTAACCAACTGAGCTACGAGCCTAAGAAGCCGCGAATTATAGAGAGGGTTTTTGAGGAGCACAAGCCCCTTCGTGAAAATTTTTTGAATCGAGGTGCGCGAGGGCCGACGATCGATGATGCCTCGCGATGCCGGGAACGTTGGCTTCACCTGTTCGCATCACAGCAAAACGCGTCGATGCGCTGTGGTGTTATCCACATTGCCCTATGGATAACCCTCCGGCAAGCCTCTGGATTCACAGTGGAACGATTGAGGATATGTCGCCGCGGCCGTGAATCGAAGAAAAGTTGTTCTGTGCTGCCGGAAGCTGTTCACGTGGCTCACCCAGGGTTATGCATTCTGCTTCCCGCCGAGAATTCATGAGGTTAGGGACGTTATCCACTGTGAGGCACAGGGTTTGTTAACTATCACTACGTATGTATACGAACTCTGTTAACACCTTTGGATAAGCACAGTCCGTCGACTGTGATCCAAGCAGGATATGCACTGCGTGCGGTGATCGGATGAACGAAGCGGCAAGCTGTGAGGGCATCTGACGATGCGCGAGCCGCTGTATCTGTAGAATCGCCGGCATTCAGGATCCGAAGGCGTGGCGCACAGGCTCACGACAGATGAGTGATTCTTCGTTGGCCCGGCTCGACGCACTCGAGATCGATGCCGTCGTACGCCGGTTGCGGCAACACCCGGGCGACATCGTGTTCGAGCAACGCGTGTCGATGCCGGAGGCCGATGTCCTGTGTTGCCGCTACAAGGGCAAATGATTCAACGTGAAGTTCGATCTCGATTCCAGGGGATGATGACGACCGACACGATGAAACCGAAGCAAGACTTGGGCAACGCGAGCGCTGCCCGCAACCGGAGCGGGTAATGGGCCCCATTCACTGCGGTCGGCACGGACACGACAACGGCATCACGACATCGAAGGGCATTGCCGCGCGCATCCGGCAGCGCGGGCAGTTCATGTCCGGCGAGCTCGTGAAGGTTTCGCTCGACCGACGGAAATACAGCCTGGAAAGGTGGATGCTGCGTGCTGAACTTGCCGAGCACGAGGTCGATGCGACCTTTATCGACAACGTTGCGCACGTGACGGCGTTTCCGAAGATCGCGGCGCTGGAGCGCTTGCGGGAGCGTCTGTGTTCGGCATGCCTGGACGAGCTGCTCGTGCGTTCCGGCGAGGTGCCCTATAAACCGACGACGAAAGAGCAAGCGTTCGACACGTCGGTCGTCGCGGCGAATGCGAAGTGGTCGCGCGGCGACGCGCGCTGCGAGTTGCACGGCTTGATCCGGCCGACACGGACCTCACCGGATATCGAGGACGCTATCTTGTCGATCGACGTGATCCGCGATTGTCACGTCGTGCGGGTGACCAATGCCAGCGTGGAGCATGGGGCCACGCATTGGTTTGACGAAGCGTTCTTGCGGAAGGTGCTCGGGCCGGACATCGACATCGTTGAATCGACGTTTCGCATCGATGATCGGGCCACGTTCGTGCAGATGTGGGACGCCGGTGAGCTCGTGTGTCCGGTGTGCCTGCGAGAGGTGCTGGAACGTAGCGGTCTGCGCAAGGACGACACGCGGACGTGAACGCAACGGGGCAATCGTGACGGGCATGATCGCGCAATACGACATCGGCCCTGATCCGTGATATCCGGAGAACACCATGAGCAATCTGAATTTCGGCAGGGTCGATCGTTGTTCCGTCTGGCTCAATACCGCGACGTTGCTCGGCCTGAAGTCCGCCTATGAGGAATTTGCGAAGACCGGGCAAGACCTGCGCAACTTCGAGATCTGCATCGAGGATGCAAGTGCCGCCAAGGTCGATCCGAAGCCCGAGGACGCCGTCATCCGCGTGACGTTCTCGGCGAAGATGCCGGCGGGCATGCGCGGGCTCGGTAACGCGAGTCCGCTCGGGACGTCGATCCAGTACGTCGTTTCTCCGGAAACTGGCGAGATTCTCAGGGTTTATCTGACCAAGTGACTTCGGAGGTGGTGAAGGTCGTCAGCCTTCACGTGTGGACAACCGCGGCACAAAACGATGCGAAACGCTGTGCTGACACAAGGTGAGCGTTTGCCCGGATCACAAGCTGGGTGCGGATCTCGGCGAATGTTGCCCTCGACAAGCCGATCCGAATGTTCGAGCACGCGACTGGACGGAGAGAAGCAAGCGCTGAGAACGGGGTGCATGCGGAACGTGCAACGTGTTCGTGCGCTTGTCCACAGCGTGTATGTGGACAACTCACACACCCAACCAGTCGAATCGCTGTGCGTCGGACAGGTGAGCGCCATGCATTCGACCATGCGAATCAGCTCGAGCGCCTCGTCTGACAGGGATTTTCCGGAATAGCGCAGGCGATGTGGAGCCTGCTGGCGCGATCCGTCATGATGGAATGCCTTGTGGATATCGAGCAGCCAAGGCACTCGAAATCCTGTGCATTCAACGGGTAAGGGTACGCGAATTCGGCGAGGATGTTCGCGTTATCTCACGGGTCGTGGATATCGCACTTTCATATCACTCGACTCCACGATTCTCGGTGCGGTTCAGACACCGACTCGGCGAGCGTCGCGAGAGAAGGCGGCATATGCCAGGACAAAGTCGCCCAGCGAGGATGACCGTTCGCTATGCTGCCGGTGACAACGCACCGATTCCATCCGATACACATGAGCGCAACTGCACGGAGCCTTCTCAAAGCCATTCTGAGCATCCCCATTGCCTTTGGGCTTGCCTATCCCCTTGGCCATCCCTCCGAAGACGGCGGCGTTCTCGGCGAAATAGCGGTGCTTGGGACAATCGGCAGCATCGTCGTCGTCGCGGTTTTCCTGGCGCTGGTCTATGCCTACGCGAGCGACCTCCGGACGTCCCTGAAATCGGTCGACCGAGGATCGCGTGCGGCCGAACCCAACAGCGTCTGGCTGATGTTCCTCTTGCCCTACAACTTCATCGAGGACTTCTTCATTATTTCCAACGTTGCGAAGTCCCTGGAAGCGGAGTCTCGTATCAATCCGGCTCTGTCGGGGTTGCGCTCGTTTGGCCGGACCAGCGGCATCGGGTGGTGTCTCGCGCAGGTTCTTTCGTTGATACCCAATGCCATTGGCTCCATCGCGGGTGGCGTCGCGGTTTTCCTCTGGGTTTGGCACTGGGTGTTCGTGCGCCGGACGAACAAGATGCTTGCCGGCAGCCAGGTCTCCGTGGCGACGCTACCTGGACGGACAGGATCGTAGCCCTCGCTGGAAGCCGGATCGCTTACCCGTGATCGATGTGGATATCCTGTTCCGCAGCAACTCGAAACCCTGTGATTCCAAAGGTGAGGGCGCCGGCGTGGTCTCGATGTGAATAACAGCCCGGGAAAGTCACTCGAAACGCTGTGCAGGCGAATGGTGAGCGGGCGCCCGTTCAAGCCCGCCGGGCCGCCCCACCAAAGGCGCCGGCGGCCGCCACCAACAGCCAGCCGAGCGTGCATCCTGCCACTTCAAGTCTGCTGGTCGAGCGCCTGCACGACTGCCTTTTCGCCAAGACTCCCCGTCGGCCCGACCACCGCGTAGTTGAGCCCGTTCACCGATCCATACCGCGCGAGCAGCGCACCGTCCACCCGTTGCCCGGCCGGCAGCAGCCGATGTTTCGATTCCGCCGGCCGGAGATAGAAGCTCAGCGTCCGTCCGGCCTCGTCCTCATAGAGCACCATCGCGGCAGTCGCCCCGCTGTCCGTCGTGAACAACCGCCCGCCGACCGGCCTGAACCCCGCCGCGCTCAAATCCGGCAGCTTCGCCGATGCGCCCACGCCTTTGGTGAGCCATCCCTGCAAATCGCCCGCACCGGTCGGCCGGTAATCGACCTTGGCCGTCCGATCGACCACCATCATCTGGTAAGCCTTGACCGCATCGCTCATCGGCGCGATGGGCGGCGGCGCGTTCCACCCGCGCGCCTGCCAGCCGCCGAACGTCCCGAGCCCGACGCAGAACACGAACGAAGCCGCCATTGCGAACCGCATGCGCGCGCGATCGGCCCGCCGGCCACGAATCGCGGCTGGATCCAGCGCGGGGTTGTCCGCCGGCATCCGCACGCTTTCGAGCGCGGCCCGCAACCGCTGCGCATCCTGCTGCCAGTGCTTCACCTGTTCCGCGCGCGCCGGATGCAGCGCGAGATAGCGCTCGACCGCGGCGCGCGCATCGTCGTCGAGCTGGCCGTCGACGTAGGCCTGGAGGTCGTGTTCGTTCGGAGGCGTGTTCATTTCTTCATCAACCGGAGAGAAGGAGCGGGAAGCTCGCCGTCGCTGAGCTGACGCAGCGCCTGGCGCGCGCGGGAGAGCCGCGACATCACGGTGCCGATCGGAATGTCGAGCAGGTCGGCGACTTCCTGATAGGTGAAGCCCTCGACCGCGACGAGCAGCAGCAGGCTGCGCTGCTCGTCGGAGAGCCGGCCGAATGCTTCGAGCGTCGCGCGCGCCGCGAATTCGCGTTCGGCGGACGGCCAGTGCGCTTCATCGTCGTCGCGGATGCGCCCAAGCAGCCACGCGTAGCGCTTCGCGCTGCGTTTGCCGTCGAGAAACTGCCGGTACAGGATCGTGAAGAGCCAGCTGCGCAGCGACGCGTCGTCGCGGCGGCTCGTCCAGCGCGACAGCGCGCGCTCGAGCGTCGACTGGACGAGATCGTCGGCCGCATGGACGTCGCGCGCGAGCCAGAGCGCGAAGCGTCGCAGCCTGGGGATGAGTTCGCGCAGTGCGTCGTCGTCGAGGGCGGTGGAGGGCATGGCCGGGCCGGTTGCCGAAAGGGTCGAGATGCCACGTAGGACGGCGGACGGCGCCGCTTATTCCACCAGCATACGAAAAATCTTTTCGTGGAATAAAGCGGCGTGGGCGGCGTCCTACGCGGGTTCGACAATGACCTGATGGTCGGGAGTCTATATATGGAGCGATCTTCTTCCTCTTCTTCGCCGCGGCGCGAGCCCGGGCGCGGGTGGTGGCGCTGGGCCGCGATCGGCGGCGCGGTGGCCGGCGTAGCCGTGGCGTTCGGGTATGTCGGCGGCTGGCTCGCGCCGGCGCGTCTGACCCCGCACCGGATCGTCGACGCGTTGCAGACGGCCGGCGGCGGCATTCACCCGGGCTTCCGGCGCAATCACGCGAAGGGCGTGTGCGTGACCGGTTACTTCGAAGGCAACGGTGCGGCGAGCGCGTATTCGGTCGCGCCGTTCTTCCAGGCGGTGCGCACGCCGGTGGTCGGGCGGTTCGCGTTGCCGGGCGGGAATCCGTATGCACCCGACAGCAGCGTGCCGATCCGCAGCCTCGCGCTGAGGCTCACCGCGCCGGACGGCGAGCAGTGGCGCACCGGGATGAACGCGATGCCCGTGTTTCCGGTCGCGACGCCGCAGGCGTTCTACGCGCAATTGATGGCGACCCGGCCGGATCCGAAGACGGGCAAGCCCGACCCGGCGAAGGTGAAGGCGTTTTTCGGCGCACACCCGGAGACGGCCGCGTTCCGCGAATGGGTGAAGGGTGCGAAGCCGAGCGCGAGCTACGTCACCGAAAGCTATTACGGATTGAACGCGTTCTACTTCGTCGACGCAGCGGGCAAGCGCCAGGCGGTGCGGTGGCGCGTCGTGCCGGAGCAGACGGCCGGCGCCGGCGACGTCGCGACGGCGGCGGACCCGAACGTATTGCAGCAGGACGTGACGCAGCGGATCGCGGCCGGTCCGCAGAAGTGGAAGCTGCTGGTCACGCTGGCGGAGCCTGGCGACCCGGTGGACGACGCGACGAAGGTCTGGCCCGCGCAGCGCACGACGATCGATGCGGGCACGCTCGTGCTCGACCACGTGGAGGCGCAGGACAGCGGCCCGTGTCGCGACGTGAATTACGACCCGACGGTGCTGCCGCAGGGGATTCAGGTGTCGGGAGATCCGTTGCTGGCGGCACGGTCGGCGGCTTACGCGGATTCATATCTGCGCAGGACGAGTGAAGAGGCCGGGGTAGCGGGCGTGGCGCGATTGAGTGGGGAGGGACGGTGATGAAGGCTTCGACGACGTTTGGCTTGCCGGCGCGGGTGCTGCACTGGGTGATGGCCGCGATGATCATCGCGATGCTGTTCATCGGGGTGGGGATGGTGGCGTCCGTTTCCGAGCGGCATGCGCTTCTGGTGGCGATCCACAAGCCTCTGGGTATTGCCGTGCTCGTGCTGGTTTGCGTGCGGATCGTGGTGCGGGTTCTGTCGAAGCCGCCGGCATTGCCCGAGGATCTGCCGTGGTGGCAGAAGGTTGCCGCGCACGGGTCGCATCTCGTGCTGTATGCGCTGATGCTCGCGATGCCGCTGATCGGGTGGGCGATGCTGTCGGCGGGCGGCTACCCGGTGACGTTGGGCGGTGGTGTGCAACTGCCGGCGCTGGTGTCGGCCGATCCGGTGACGTTCGCGTGGCTCCGGGTCGCGCACCGGGTGCTGGCCTATCTGTTCTTCGCGACGTTCCTCGCGCACTTTGCTGCTGCGCTGTATCACGGGCTGATTCGGCGGGACGGTGTGGTGAGGGCGATGGTGGGGCGGTGAGCGGCGGAGGATTGCGCTCGATGCGGCGGGGCGGTTCACGGGCGACCGAGGCTGCTCCTGCCGCGTCGCTTATATATGACTATTAGAGGGGTTCGGCGCCCCCCCGGCACCGCATGTCAAAATAATTTCACAAAAGGGGTTGCGGAGACTGGGGCAGGTGCTTAGAATCACGCCTCTTTCGCGCTAACGGAAACGCAGCGCGGGGGAAAAAGAGAAGTGGTGCTGTTGATGTCGGTTTTAACGACTCCAGCGCAAATGGAATAAAACCGCAGTCGTCGCAACGAAGTAGTTAAAAAAGTTGTTGACGAATTGCGAAACACGGTTCATAATCTCGCTTCTCTGCTGCTGAAAACGCAGCGCTGCTGAGAAACACGAAGTTCCTCGCAGAATGCTCTTTAAAAATTAACAGCCGATAAGTGTGGGCGCTTGATGAAAGC